>NZ_CAXUPU020000012.1:0-175365 GCF_964252755.1 Caballeronia sp. LjRoot29
AAGGGCGATTGCTTTGACAGGCACGCAAGCGCCCCGCAATGAGAGCGCTTTCGCAGCAAGATCCCTTCAGCATGCGCGGCGGGGGAACCGCACTTACTCGTCGAGGCGAATGCCGACCTTGAGCGTCACTTGCCAGTGCGCAACCTTGCCGCCTTCAACATGACCACGGGTTTCAATGACTTGAAACCAATCGATGTTGTGTAAGGTTTTGTTGGCTCGTGCCAGCGCAACCGACACCGCGTCATCACTCGATTGCGTTGACGAGCCTGTCCGTTCAATTTGCTTGTAGACGTGATGAGGCGTGGGAAAAGTTCCTTGGGTTAGGTTGTACTGCGGTCAGCCTACGAATCGGCCTTCGGTGGCGATCTCGCCAAGTGGTTTGCGCGGACTGGGCGTTTCCCGCGCCTGTAGTCCCTCCGGCAGTGAAGCCTTGTCGCCGAGGCGGCCTATCGCGATTCCGGCTTCGATCGAGTAGGTATCCGGGATTTTCAACGCAGTCCGGATTTTGTCCCGCTCAATCCCGGCTAGCCCGTGCGTATGCCATCCAGCCAGACTTGCCTGCAGCGCAAGATAGCCCCACGCGGCGCCACTATCGAAAGAATGGCTGATTGACGGCACTTCGTCCGTCGCGCCCGGCGGGGCAAATGTACTCTTTGAAAGAACGATGACCAGCGCCGCCGCCTGACTCGCCCAACTGCGGTTGAAGTCGTTCAGGAAGCCCAGGAATTGCGTCCAGTGCTCGCTATCGCGAGTTGCGTAGATGAAACGCCATGGCTGTGAGTTATATGAGGAAGGCGCCCATCGGGCGGCCTCGAAAAAGGTCAACAGCGTGGCTTTATCGATAGATTCCGGGCTAAAGGCCCGCGGCGACCAGCGATTGATGAATTGCGGATCGATAGGGTGATCCGCATTGCGAGGGTTCGGCGTTGTCATGGTGGTTAGTCGCTCACTAGGTAGTCGTTCACTGGTTTGTCGCACAAGCGCCAGGAGAGCCGCTAAGAAACGGCACGGCGAAGGGGTTGAGTCACTCGATTCAACTCAAGGACGAATCAAGAACAAATCAATCCCTCGCCCGAGCCAGTATAAGAATGGCGAACGGTTTGATCTAACAAGAAATCGGTTGAACCTTATCGCGCTAGCGTGGCAACGCAATTTCCGACGCGGATGTAAGGGTTGAAAATAAGGGTTGAAAAAGCGGCGGCATGGAAACGTCTCGATGCCCCATTGTTTTCAGGACGAGCTGACGCATCGTCTGTCCGAGACCGGCGTGACGTGCATGTCTCAGCGGCTTTGCCGCTTTAAACCGAGGGTGCAGGACGGGCGCGCTGGTTGTAAAGAATCTTGCGGCGGCGTTTCTGTTCCTCGGGGGTGACGCTGGCGGGATCTTCCGGCTCTCCGGCCGTCACCGCCAAACCTCGTTGCACCGCCGGCCGCTCGGACAGTTCCTCGAACCAGCGTTTGAAGTGGGGGAATTCGGCCGGGTCGATGCCTTGTTGCTGCCAGGAGACCGTCCAGGGGTACGACGCTATATCCGCAATCGTGTATTCGTCGCCGGCCAGGTAGCGGCGATCATAGAGGCGATTGTTCAGCACTCCATAGAGGCGATGGACCTCATCGTTGAAAGGCTTTTGGGGTTGGGGCGGCGCAGCCGCCCCCCGTTCCTTCATCGCTTTTGCGCTGACTTTCAGAATGGCTTCGTTGATGTCGGCGAAGTTAAGCGCGCGCTGTTTCTTCAACCCGACGAGCGCTTTCTTAGCCAGAACTTCCTCGCCGCGATGCGTTCGCGAGGGTGACCCAGACGCACGACGATCGTCTCGCTTGGCCTGTACGCAAAGTGCTACCTCCAGCGCCTGCGCAAGACGTTTGTTCTCGACCTCCGCACCTTGTTCGATGCGCGCAATGCGGTCGTACGGCGTGCATGACAACGCAAGCTTATCGGCTTGTATTTCCACAGCGCCATCGGGATATTCGACCACTTCGATGTACTCATGAATCAAGGTGCGATTGGCCGGCGAGTCCTCCAGCAGATACATCACTCGGTCGTATTGCACGGTGAGCGCGTTGGTGACTTTGCGCGGCACGCGATAGGCGAGTATCTGCCGCAGATCTTCATTGGCACGCATTGGCCGGTGCGCGTCATAGTCGCTCTTCGGTGGCTTGCCGAAACGCCGATTGAACTCGGCAATGAAGCAGGGCGCGTACGCATTGGCAGCCTCACGCGTGCTGATAGCTCGCAGCCGGAGCTCCTTGACGAGGCGGTCCTGCAGCGTCAAGTTGGCCCGCTCTACGCGCCCCTTGGCCTGACTGCTGTTCGCACAAAATGCGTCTATGTTGAGCTCATACAGCGCCCGGCCAAACTGCGTGACGCCTTTGCCCGCCGTCTCCGAGCGGCGCTTCACGTAAAAGACGCTGGCCTTGTCGCTGTAAAACGCCACGGGCTTGCCGTGCACATCCAGATACTTCGACAGCGCCTCGAAATAGCTGAAAGTCGACTCTGTTTGGGTAAAGTGCAGCGCCATCAGTCGTCCCGTCGCATCGTCAATGAACACGAGCAGTGTGCAGGCGGGCGCTCGGTCCTCGAACCAGCGATGATCGCTGCCGTCAATCTGGATCAGTTCGCCCAGGCACGAACGGCGGTTTCTCGGCTGGTAGATCTTGGGTGGGCGTTGCTTGCGCGGAACCCAAAGGCCCGAGGCCATCATCAACGTCCGTACGGTTTCAACCGCCAGATCGATGCCGTGGCATTCGCGCAGTTTCTCGCAAGCGAGCGTCGGGCCGAAATCCTCGTACCGTTCCCGGATCAGCGCGAGTGCTCGCTGGGCCTTGCCACCAGGCAATTGATGATTACCCGGGCGACCGCGCTTGCCCGACACCAGACCTGCCACGCCGGCAGCGCGGTACCGCAGCACCAGTCGCTCGATCTGGCGCACGCTTAAGCCCAGCCGTTCTGCGGCACGACCGGGCTTGAGTCGCGCCTCGGCAACTGCATCAATGACCTTTAACCGATCCAACTCACGCATCGACATCGTGATCGTCCCATTGGTGTTCATCGCCCACGCTCCACACGTGCTTGCCTGGCAATGAAACTACGCCCAAACCCGACATTTCTATTTAGCGGAAACGCGACATCTGAACTTGGGACCTACATCAAAAATGTTGATAATTTGTATTATGTCAAATATAAATAGCAGCTAGCGCAAGTTGTCGCCGACACCACACAATATCAGGCGTGGCACATCATCGGTTTGCCTTGCGGGCCAGCAACGTCCCATGCCGTGTCGTGCTCCACATCAGAGATGATCGGTTCGAAAGCATGTCGTCGCTTGATCCAACGTGGCGGTGTGCTGGTCAGGACCTTGCGTTTACCGAAATTAATAAGTCATTTTCATTAAACTTTGGTATCGAAGCCGCGAAACCCAATATCAGACCTCTGCGCACGTACGCTGTGCCGAGAACGTGGCTTTCTTGGAGTGTCATCGTGAATCGGCCAAACATGAGGCATCTGTTCCGCGTGCTCGGCACCGCCACAACGCTACTCGGTGGCGTTGGCTGCGCGTTCGCCGAGGGCGAACCCACGGCGCTCTTAGACCAGCAACGCTGCATGTTTTGCCACACCGTCGATACACCGTTTCGCGCCCCCTCCTTTCAACAGATCGCCGCACGTTATCGCCGCGTGCCAGATGCCAGCGCCATGCTCGAAGGCAAGCTACGGCTGGGCGGCCGGGCACACTGGGGAGACATGCCGATGCCATCAGCCGCCGGACGCGGCGGCGGTCCGCTCTCGCGCGACGATGCACATGTTCTCGTTCAGTGGGTACTTCGCCAGTGATGAAATACCCGCTGGCTCGTCGGCTGAAGCAAGCGATACACATCGCGGCCCGCTTCCGCCTGCCAAACGGCAGGTCGACAATCACGCATGCGTGAGTAATCTCGAGGGTATGGCGACTCTCAGCGCCATGACTGGACACAAGGATATTTTCGGAGCAAGCGTTATATGACTCAGGTTCGAATTCGTGTATTGGTCGGCGGGTTGGTTGCGCTCATGACGCTTACATATACCTTGAGCACCAGACCCGCGATGGCAGAACAGGAGCGCGTCGATCAGAACACGGCCGAAGTGCCGGCGCCCAGTATTTCGAACGGTCAAGCATCTGCCGCTGGCGTTCCGACACCTGCGCAGCGACCGGTGACGCCGGCTCCGACCGACCCCTTCGTGCAACGGCGAAATGCCAATGCCCAGGCGGCCGCCGAATATCGTGCGTCGAAGAAGGCATCTAAACAGCAGATGCATGCGAGCGTCGAGGAAGCGAAGGCCCGATACAAGGAAGAAGTCGCCAACGCGAAGATCAACCGCAAGGCCGACAAGGACGCTGCTATGAACGAGTTGAAGTCGACAGAACTCGAGCGCCAAAGGGACAACGAAGTGCGGCAATGACCCTTGCGCAGCCGTTCACGAGCCGTGAACGTGGGTGCTTCGACGACGAACCGCCGTCCTGATTTGGTGCCGCCTCATTCAACATGGAGAGAGTTCCATGCGTTTTCGACTATAAGTCATGCATTATTAGTGCCACGGCACGCGAGGCCGGCGGCCCATTTTTCCCGGTCGCCGCCCGTTGCCACTTGCGGCCCGAAGAAGTATCGAGCGACTATCGCAAGTATTTGTCCGAGGACGTGGAATCGTTCCGCACGCCCAACGAGGCCGTGGTCTGCGCGCTTAACTGGGCGATCGGGCCGATTGATGAGAACTACCCTTCTGATGTCCTCGCTGGCTCCCACCAGTCGGTCCGAGGCAGCAAATTGCAATGCAGGGCCAGATTGACAGACAGCAAGTCGCAAGTTCTGCCATAGCAAAATCAGGGCGGAAAGAGCGGCTCAGCGTGTAAAAGGAGTAAAGGCGGTCGTCATCGGACTCGACGTGCGGATTCCGGACAGCGACAAGCGGGCCGACGAGGAGATCGCGTCGGCTGCTCGCTCAGTCCTTAGATGGATTGCCGGTTTGACAGAGGGAGCGGTTAGGATCGCAGTTGAGAAGGGCCGCGTAACGCTATCGGGCGAAGTGGCCTCAGGTTATCAGCGGAACGTGGCGGCAAGCAACGTAGCTCGTCTGCGCGGAGTCGCGTTGGTCGTTAACGGTCGAGTTCGATATAGCACATCTCCTCAGTGTCTTTTCCGCGTCGAACTGTGATCGAGAACTCCGCTATAGAGCTGGATGATATGCGGAAAGCCACCATCGCTGACGTAGCGATCATCCATTCGATTCGCCCGGCGACATGCTGGTCCTCGAAATTGTTGCAATTCGAAGCGTCTCCAGCGAAGTTAGATCAAAGACCTTCCCGCTTACCGCAAGCTTCATCGGTTCTCCCGTTTCCAGCGTCGCTTCGAGGCTTTGCATAGCAGGCACGAGCTTGATCTTTAGACGCCTGTTACGCCATTGCACGCTAAAGGAAAGGCACTGCCATGAAGCTGGCAAGTTTGGATTGAGCGCGAGGTGGTCACCCCCAAGCGATAGCCCGGCAAAGCCAAATACCGCCATCATCCATAACCCGCCCAGACTCGCAATATGTACGCCACCGTCCATAGTTGGGTGGTTATCGTCGAGATCAATCGCCGATGTGTTATGAAAAAAATCCAACGCGGCTTCAGTGTTACCCAGCCGGGCAGCGACAATCCCGTGCATGGCGAAGCTCAACGAGCTCCCATGCCCGCAGCGCGGCGTGTAGTAGTCAAAGTTTCGCATCGCTGAGTCGCCGGGAAACTCGTCAGGTAGCAGTGCCAGCAGGGCTACGACATCAGCTTGCTTAACCACCTGGGATCGTTGCGTTCGCTCACGCCCCAGCACCACGTCGATCGGCACCGAACGACCCGCATAGTTACCGAGATCGATGTCCTCGAGTGCAAAAAACCCCGCAAATTGCTCGAAGAGCCCGGTCCGGGGATCAAATCCGGTCGTTATTCTTTCGGCAACGCTATGCCATTGCTTCAGTTCGTTGTCGTTCAGGACAAGGGAGGCTGACAAGCTCACCCAGCGTTGCGGCCAACGTGTGCGCAACAATGCGGCCACCTCGAGCGCACGCCGGATATTCCAGCGCCCCATGCCATTGGTGAAGGCGTTGTCGTCAATTGATTCATGATATTCGTCGGGACCAATAACGCCGCGTATGTGATAGTGTCCGTCCCCCTCAAGTTGTGCCCGGCACGACCAGAAACGGGCGGTCTCGAACAGGATCTCGGCTCCGGCTTCGCGCAGGAAGACATCATCGTCTGTCGCCTCCCAGTATTGCCAGACAGCGTAGGCGACGTCCGCGCTGATATGTTGCTCTTGCTTGCCGCAGCGAACGTCGACAAGCTTGCGATCCGGTGCGATCACCCGGGAAGGACACGCCTCTTCGCCGGTACCAGCCGACTCCCAGGCATACAGGGCACCCTTCCAGCCCATTGCAGTCGCCTTCGCGCGAGCTCCATCCAGCGTGTGGAAGCGGTACATGAGAAGCGCCCTCGCCGCTTTGGGCCAGGTCAGAATGTAGAACGGGAGCAGGTAAATTTCGGTGTCCCAGAATACATGCCCATGATAATCGGTGCCGGTGAGCGCCCTAGCTGCGATCGAGACGCGCTCGTCTGCCGGATTGGCGGCGCCGTTTAGATGATAGAGCGCAAACCGCAATGCCCGCTGTGCGGCCGGATCGCCTTGCACCTCGACGTCGCTATCGTGCCAGCGGCTCGTCCAGGCGGCCTCATGCGCGGCCACCACGCCAGACCAACCGAGTTTCTGCGCAGCGTCGAGCGAGATCTGCGCATCGCGGCCGGACTTGGCGTCTTCAACATCGCTGCGCGTCACAGCTACCGAACGCGCTAGACAAATCGTCTGTCCGGGCTGTGACCTCCAACTCCAGGACCAACGCAACGGCCCGCATTCCGTCGGCACGACATCCTGATCGTCAATCCGCAGCGACAATGCAGCAGCGATTGCCACACATTTGCCAGAAGAACTCGTGCGCCATACGCCGAAACCCTGTTCGACGTGCTCCGACAGCAGGCCCATGCCAACGCTGTCCACGGCAGCCTCAAGCGTGACCTCGATACCAGCTTGCTCTATCTCAAACTGGACGAGTTGAAGGCCGATTGACCGCTCGGCAAGCGAGGTGAGGTGCAGACTCCGTAATCGGACGCTGATGCCCTCTGTGTTCGAAAGATGGTCTACAGCGACCACCGCGCCCCGTCGCATATCCAGGATCCGCTGCTGCGATTTCTCGTCACCCTCTGCGTGTACCAGGGGCTCCTTCCCGAGGAGGATCCGGGTTTGAAGCCAGTTGGGAATCGCCACCAGGCGCGGTATGGCGTCCTCCTCCTCGAGCGCGTCGAAAAGCCCAGCCACCATCGTATGGGACACAGCAACCCAACGGCCTCCGCGATGAATTGCACGCGCGCCGCGCACGCCGAGAAAGCCATTGCTGATTGCGAATCGCGATGCCCGACTGGCTGCACGTAGTGGGTCGTAGCCGGCCTCGGAGATGATCCAGTCTGGGTCGGTGCTTGGCGTCAACGCTCGGTCCAGAATCCCCCGCCCGTTCACGGCGATCTCCGGCACAGGCGCCCGCGCGCGAGTTCATTGATGTCGATCTCATCGAGGCTAGTCACAACCAGATTCGCCCCGGCCGCCCAAAGCAGCGCAGCGTCACCCAGCCGCGCGATCCCCAACGCTACCATTCCGCCTGCACGGGCGGCTTCAATACCCGCCGGCGAATCCTCGGCCACAAAACATTGTGCGGGCGCGGCACGTAGTTCCGCGACAGCACGCAGGAAGATCTCAGGGTTTGGCTTACCGTGCCTCAGATCGACACCGCAGACATTGGCGCTAAAGACATCAAACAGGCTGTGATCAGGATCCACGGAAATGCGCCGCATCATGTCGTTGGCGTTCTTCGACGATGAGGCGACGGCGAGCGACCAACCTAATCCTCTAAGGGCCAGGACGAAACGCAGCGCGTCGGGAAAAGGGTTCACAGACCCTGCGCCGATCAGTTCCTCCAGTCGCGTCTGCTTACGCTCTGCGTACGCCGCGGTCTGTTTCTCAGCATTGGGTACGCCCAACGCCTGTAGGGCGGCCAGTGCGCCGCTGAGTCGCGGTTTGCCCGCGACCTCAGACTGATACATCGCCGTGGTAAAGCGTGCTTGGTCGCCAAAGTCATGGAACGCCTCTCGCCAGGCGCGCTCGTGAGGCGAAGCGAGCAGAACGCCGTCCACATCGAAAATGGCGGCCGACAGGACCTGCGAGACCTTGGATGCTGATGCTGGCGGTTCGCGGCGGTCGATGGCCGGAAGATTTTGAGCGTTCAGGGCGGACGGTCCTGGAGCGCCCGACTTGAAGGCGCGCATTGAGCCCGTACGTCCAATTGATCGCATGTCATGCTCCGGGAAATCATTTCGGTCGAAGTAGCTTGGGACCGGCAGCACGGCTTCGTGCAAGGTGGCGCGACGCCACATCAACCCGATCGGTACGCGGATCAGGGTGAATTACGGAAGGCCGTGCAGACCCTTTATTCCCCTTCCTCCTGCGAACCTTAAAACCCTGAAATGACCACCGGGTATTCCTCAGTGTGATCATCAACGCGCTTGACCCCAGGAGTCGCTTCCGCCGCAACACGCACTGCCTCCACCGCCTCCCTTGAGCGAAACGTGCCCCACAGGTGGACAACGCCGTTGCTAACGACAATGTTGCGGCCCGCAAAAGCCCAACTGTGACCGGTTAGTTCGCCCATCAGCATCGCGCGGATCTCGTGGTCTGTAGGCGCCTCATTCAACACATCCTCCTCCGATGAACTGGCCAACGCCTGGATGAGATTGGCTCGGCTGACAATACCCACAAGTTGCCCGGCCCGTATAACAGGAAGCCGCTTAATTCGTCGTGTTTCCAGTAAGTTAGCAACCTCACTTAAAGAAGTCGCCTCATCAACCGAGATCACATCTGAGGTCATAACGTCGCTAACCCTCAGGCCATGAGACTTCACATAGTCCTCTGCATCACGGTCCGACGAAAACAGATCAAGCCACCAAGAGCGTGTGGGCTTCTCGGTATCGACCTCTGTCCGGTGAATCAGGTCGCCTTCGGTGATCATCCCGACGATTTTCCCAGTTGCATCGATAACCGGTGCCCCACTGATTCCCTGTTCCAAAAGCAATCTGGCAACTTCACGCACGGCCATTTCCGGCTTTACCGTTATGACGGCCGTGGTCATTACATCCGATGCGCGCATGCTAGCCTCCTCAATTGGTCTTTCGTACGCTTTACGCTGACTAGAATAGGTGACGATTTCGCGACGACCAGTTTGTCCTCCGGTCGGGCTTTTACAAACGGTCCGGGTTGCTTCCCAAACTCTCTAGAACCGTCGTTCGTGTCCGTGCTGCAGACGCGCCAGCACTTGACGTCTGAAGGACGATAGCCGAGCCGTTTGCCCAAATTTCAGACTATGCGATGACAGACCCGGGGCCATTGATGTGGGTCAATGTTGTCGCCGGGCCTGTTTGCCAACAAGTATTGGGTTGCTCTGTCGCATCACAGCGATCGCTTGGGTCTTTTGCATCATGGCAGCCGTTTGTCTGGGTGAGCGATCCAGTCTCGACTGCCCATATGACGCTTTCCTGACAGCAGCGGTGATGTCGGGGCTTTCGTTGACCTATATCAAGTGCGTATCGATTTACCTGCGCCAGCCTCCACTGAACTGCCTATTACATCAGCAGCATGCGCGGCTATCAGGCGTCACCTCCTGCTTACTTCCGCTTCTTTTGCCGCCTTCGATGGGCTCCGGTGTTCGATTTCGTACTGACCTGAACATGGTATTTGTCGACGTCAACTGCGGCGTGCGCGCTATGACCCCAGCGATTAATATCGCGTTCCGACACAAAGACGGCGATCCCTGCCGACGAGCGTAGTTGTCGTTTCCACCGAGACACGGAAGGCGAGATCGAACAGCAGGCTACCAACCCAAGTCGGTGCGATCAGATTGCCGCTCACGGCGCTAAATAGTCCATCACCTGTTTCGAGCGCCTGGCGCGGATTGAAGCGCAGTCATTTCTTCAACTCACGCATAAAGACGAGATCGGCCATCTGTGCGCCGTTGCCTGCAATTCCCGAGACAGATACGGCAACGCATCCGTCAGAGACATCCAGATAGCATAGGGCGCACCCGATCTTGAATTTAACTAACTCATCAATTACTGTGAAGCAATGAACGCAAAACACACGCCCACGAAGCCACTCGGCCGCCGCCCAGCGGTCGAAGACTTCGACGTGCGAGAACATCTGCTCGATACGGCAACGCGGCTCTTTGCCGAACGCGGCATTGCCGCCACCACCGTCGCGCAGATCGCGGCTGCGGCAGATGTCACGTCAGCGCTAGTCCATTACTACTTCACTAATCGGGAACGGTTGCTCGATGCGGTGGTCGAGGAGCGGCTTGCCTTGGCAGCGGAGTTCGTCTGGCAGCCCGCGGCGGAAGACACCGCCGGCGATCCGTTCGCGATTGCTCAGGAATTCGTCGCGCGCCTGTTCGATGTGACGGAGCGCATGCCGTGGTTGCCGCCGTTGTGGCTGCGGGAAATCGTCAACGAGGGCGGCCTGCTGCGCGAACGGATGCTGCGGCGCATTCCATTCCATAACATCAAGCGCTTTGGCGCTCGGGTCGCGCAAGCTCAGCAGGATGGCACCGTCAACAGTGAACTCGAAGCGCAGATGCTGTTCAACTCAATACTCGCGCTGGTGATGTTGCCACTCGCTACCGCGAAGATCTGGCAAAGCGTGCGGGGTCTGCCCGTGATCGAGCGCGACGCGTTGCGCCGGCATGTGAGCGCGCTGTTGATCGGCGGCATGCAGCCGCTACCCCGTGCGGCGCAGCCAAAGCGCCGCGTTGCTTCACGGAGCAAGTCATGACCCGACGTTTGCGCGCCTGCGTATGTATGCTGTTCGTTGTACTGACGCTGTCCGCCTGCTCGCATCACGACGACAACACGTATCAAGGGTACGTGGAGGGCGAGTTCGTGTATCTCGGTTCGTCGCAGTCCGGCACGCTGACGCAACTGTCGGTCGCGCGCGGACAAACCGTCGCGGCAAGCGAGCCTGTCTTCGCACTCGAATCCGTCAATGAAGCCGCCGCGCTCCAGCAAGCCCAGCAGCAACTCGCCGCGGCACGCGCGCAACTAGCGGACATCCAGACCGGCAAGCGCCGTCCCGAGGTGAATGCCACCCGGGCTCAGCTGGCGCAAGCCGTCGCCAATGCCCGCAAGGCCGCGCTGCAACTGACGCGCGACGACGCGCAGTTCCGCGTGGGCGGCATCGCGAAGGCGCAGCTCGACAACTCGCGCGCCGACGCCGACGCCACCGCGGCGCAGGTCCACGAGCTGACCAGCCAGGTTGAGGTCGCGCTACTGCCAGGCAGAACGCAGCAACTGTCCACACAGAATGCGCAGGTCGCCGCGGCGCAGGCAGTCGTCGCACAGGCGCAATGGAAGCTCGACCAGAAGCGCGTCGGTGCGCCCGCAGAAGGACTCGTGTACGACACGCTATATCGCGTCGGCGAGTGGGTCCAGGTCGGCAATCCGGTCGTGCAGATGCTGCCGCCACAGAATGTGAAGGTGCGGTTCTTCGTGCCGGAGACGGTGGTCGGCAAGCTCGCGCTTGGCCGTGCGTTGACGATCCACTGCGATGGCTGTGCGGCGGACGTTGCCGCGAAGATCACTTACCTGTCGAGCGAGGCCGAATACACGCCGCCCGTGATCTACAGCAACGAGAATCGCGCGAAGCTGGTGTTCATGGTTGAAGCCCATCCGTCTACCGCCGACGCAGTCAAGCTGCATCCTGGCCAACCTGTCGCGGTCACGCTGCAATGAACTCGCCCGCGCCGCAATACGCGATCGACGCGCAGAAGCTCAACAAGCGCTTCGGCGACAAGCATGTCGTCATCGATGTGTCATTGCAGGTTGCGCGTGGCGAGATCTTCGGCTTTCTCGGGCCGAACGGCAGCGGCAAAACGACCTCCATCCGCCTGATGTGTGGCCTGCTGACACCGGACTCGGGCACCGGTACATGCCTGGGCTACGACATCGTGCGCGAGAGCGCGCAGATCAAGCGCAACGTCGGCTACATGACGCAGCGCTTTTCCTATTGGGACGACCTGACGATCCGCGAGAACCTCGACTTCGTTGCACGCATCTATCAGATGCCGAACCGGCGCGAGGCGGTCGACCGCGCGCTCGAATCGCTAGGACTGCAAAGCCGCGCGAACCAGTTGACGGGCGCGCTATCCGGCGGCTGGAAGCAGCGCCTCGCGCTCGCCGCGTGCATGCTGCATGAGCCGCAATTGCTGTTGCTCGACGAACCGACCGCAGGCGTCGATCCCGCCGCGCGCCGCGACTTCTGGGAAGAACTGCATCGGCTCGCCGCGCGCGGCATTTCGGTTCTCGTCAGCACGCATTACATGGATGAAGCCGAGCGTTGCCACAAGCTGGCGTACATCGCCTACGGCAAACTGCTCGCGCAAGGCACGGCGAAACAGATCATCGAATCGCAAAACCTCGCCACGTGGGCCATCTACGGCGAGCACATGAGCCGACTGACGGAGCAATTGCGCAAGACACCCGGCGTCGATCAGACCGTCGTATTCGGTTCAGCGTTGCATGTAAGCGGCAGCGACCACGCTGCGCTCGAGTCCGCGGTCAAACAGGCCACGGAAGGTACAGCGTTACGCGCCGAGCGCATCGAAACCGGGCTCGAAGACGTCTTCATTTCCCTGATGACCCATTCGACCGACAACTACGGAGCGCCATCGTGACCACGCGCGTCCTGTTCTCGCTGACGCGCTGGTGGGCCGTCGTGCTGAAGGAATTCCGCCAGTTGCGGCGCGACCGCGTCACGTTTGCGATGATCGTCGGCGTGCCGATCATCCAGCTCACACTATTCGGCTTCGCGATCAACACCAACCCGAAGCATCTGCCGACCGCCGTCATCATGGGCGACGAGAGCCCTTTCTCACGCAGCTTCGTCGCGGGTATGAAGAACTCCGACTATTTCGACATCGTCGAAACCTTGCCCAACGAAGAAGCCGGCCGCCGCGCGCTGGCCCAGGGTCGTGTGCAGTTTGTGCTGAGCGTACCGGAAGACTTTTCGCGGCGTCTGCTGCGTGGTGAACATCCGTCTCTGCTGGTCGAAGCAGACGCCACCGACCCGACCGCAACCAGCACCGCCGTCGCAGCCCTGCCCGGCCTCGTGCAGCCGGTCGCGGACAAGGACATTGTCGGACCGCTCGCGCACCTGAACGGCAGCCCCGCCGCCTTCGACGTGCAGGTCCACCAGCTGTACAACCCGGAAGCCATCACGCAATACAATGTGGTGCCGGGCCTCATGGGCGTGATCCTGACGATGACGATGGTGATGATGACCGGCCTCGCGATCACCCGCGAACGCGAGCGCGGCACGATGGAAAACCTGCTCGCCACCCCTGTGCTGCCGATCGAAGTGATGACCGGCAAGATCGTGCCTTACGTGATGATCGGACTGATTCAGGCGACGATCATTCTTACTGCGGCACGCTTTGTGTTCCATGTACCGTTCCTCGGCAATGTCATTGCGATCTATCTGGCCGCGCTGCTGTTTATCGCTGCAAATCTGACGGTCGGTATTACGCTGTCGTCGCTGGCGCAGAACCAGCTGCAGGCGATGCAGTTGACGATCTTCTATTTTCTGCCGAACCTGCTGCTGTCAGGCTTCATATTTCCGTTCGCGGGCATGCCAGCGTGGGCGCGCTTCATTGGTAGTCTGCTGCCGCTCACGTATTTCAACCGGCTGATTCGCGGCATCCTGCTCAAAGGGAACGGCTGGGTGGATCTGTGGCCGTCGGTATGGCCGGTGGCGCTGTTCACTGTCGTCGTGATGGGCATTGCGCTGCGCTTCTATCGGCGCACGCTTGACTAGGGGGGCGGGTCGATGAAACCGCTCGTTCTCGTTGCCGTCGCTGCGCTATCTGGTTGCGCGGTTGGACCAGATTTTCAGGTACCTGCGGCGCCAGATACGCGGACCTATACGCGCGAGGCACAGCCCACCGCGACGGTAGCCGCAAACGGTGCTGCAGGGGCGTCGCAAGCGTTCAACGCTGCCCGGCACGCCACGGCGATGTGGTGGACACAGTTTCAATCCGACGCGCTCAATCGTGTGGTCGAGCAGGCCTTGCGGCAGAGCCCGACGCTCGCGCAAGCCCGCGCGAAACTCATCGAGGCGCGCGAAAACTACAACGCGCAATTTGGCGCTAGCGAATTCCCCAGCGTCGACGCCAACCTATCCGGTGTGCGGCAGCAAATCGATATCGCGCAGTTCGGCATTCCGAATGTGCGTAATCCGGGGCCGTTCACGCTGTATAACGCATCGGTAAGCGTATCGTATGCGCTCGATTTCTTCGGCAGCAATCGCCGGGCCCTGGAAGCGCTGATGGCGCAAGTCGACTATCAGGCGTTCGAATTCGAAGCGGCGCGGCTCTCGCTCGCGGGCAATGTGGTCTCGACTGCGGTTCGGCGTGCATCGCTGCAGCAACAGATCGCGCTGACGCAAAGCCTCGCCGACACCCAGGCACAGCAACTTTCGATCATGGAAGGGCGCTATGTAGCAGGCAGTGTCTCGCAGCTCGATGTGCGCAGCCAGCGCACGCTGCTCGCGCAAACCCGTGCGTCGTTGCCGCCGCTCGCGACGCAACTCGCGCAAGCCGATCATCAGCTTGCGATCCTGCTTGGCGTTGCGCCGTCTAAGGCGGATTTCGGCGAAATCACCCTCGATTCGCTGCATCTGCCGGAGACGTTGCCTCTTACCCTTCCGTCGACGCTCGCGCGCGAGCGGCCTGATATCCGTGCGTCGGAGGCGCTGCTGCATCAGGCAAGCGCAAATGTCGGCGTGGCGACGGCGAACCTGTATCCGCAGTTTGCGCTATCGGCGGGGATCGGCTCGGAGCGCACCAGTATTCAAGACGTGGTGAGCGGGCTGAACATCTGGAATGTCGGCCTGAATCTGACACAACCGATCTTCCACGGCGGCGAATTGCGCGCGAAGAAGCGATCGGCGCAAGCGGCTTACGATGTAGCGCTCGCCGACTATCAGCAGACGGTGCTGCAGGCGCTGCAACAGGTGGCGGATACGTTGACAGCGCTCCAGAACGACGCGCATGAACTGCAGGCGCGTGATGATGCCGCGCAGCAGGCGCAGGCGAGCCTCGACATCGCGCACGCGCAGTATTCGGCGGGCGGGGTCAGCCAGTTTGGTTTGCTCGATACGCAGCGGCAGGCGTTGCAATCCGCGCTCGACCGCACCCGTGCGCAGGCCGATCGGTTCGCAGATACGGCGGCGCTGTTTCAAGCGCTGGGTGGGGTGTGGCAGGTTTCGGCGGCGCAGTAGGGGCGCCGTACTCAAGCCGTCGCCAGCGCAAGCCATGCCCTGCCCTGCCGTTGATACGCCGCACCGGCACCGACGGTCGTGATGGCTGAACTGACGCCCGCACTGATCTTGAACTTCAGGCTTTGCGTGACACGAGCCGACGGAGCCACCGCCACGGCCTGATAGGAGTACCGGAGAATTCCAAATGCCGCGCCACGATATTCCGACTCACCCTGATCTCCGAGGCTTGAATACAGCCACTGAGGCGAATCCGGACTGGGAATCGGAGTTTCCGTCAGGCGCCCCCACCGAACCATGTCCCGACTAAGCCTGCGACGCCCATCGCGATCGCGCCCCACGCGAGCATCCGCAACATCCCGGGAATGATGCGTGCGCCGCCAGCGTGTGCCGCCAGAGCGCCTACCACAGCCAGGAAGACAAGCGAAACAGTGGCAACGACAGGTATGAGCGTGGCTCCCGGTGCAACCAATGCGCTCAGCAGCGGTACGATACCGCCGCTGGCAAAACTCACGGCGGATGTCGTTGCCGCAATAATCGGCCGCGCCGTCATTGCGTCCGATATGCCAATATCGTCGCGCGCGTGGGCCGCAAGCGCGTCGAAAGCCATCAATTGCTCGGCGACCCTAGTCGCGAGCGCCGGCTCGAGGCCACGACGAACGTAGATACCCGCCAGTTCAGCCTGCTCCAGAGGGTACTCGTTTTCTAGTGCGAGTTTCTCCACTGCGAGGTCGGCGCGTTCAATGTCAGCTTGTGAGCTGACGGAGACATATTCTCCGGCAGCCATTGACAGCATCCCTGCTACCAATCCTGCCACTCCGGAGACCAGGATACCGTGCGGCTGTGTCTGTGCCGCGGCCACGCCGACCATGAGACCTGACATCGATAACACACCGTCGTTGGCGCCAAGAACAGCAGCGCGTAGCCAGCCCGCACGATGCGTACGATGAATATGGGGGGCCATGTTTCGACTATTCCTTTGCTTCATCACGCCCAAACGTTCGCGTCCGGTCGTCATAGGTGAAGAGTTCTGCGTATCGCCCCCAGTCGATCGCAGTTCGCAGCGTATTTTCGGCTTCGTTGCGGTTCAGATGATCCTGAAGTTCCAGCTCGAAGCGCTCCCGGGGCGCGCGGTGCTCCTCGCGTTCATCAAGTACCTGGTGGATATGAGTGACGAGAGGCACAAAGCGAAGCAGGTGCTCTTTGAAGAGGCGCTTGCGTTCATCCATCTCGCTCTGGGCGAAAACGCGGCCGGCTGTGGTGAGCTTGATCGCTCCGTCCTTGATATCAGCGAACTCCAGAATCTGGAGAGCCACTGCGATGGGGAAAACGTCGCTGCTCTTAAGGCCAAGAGGTGTCGCGATCTTCGCCAGCTTCGCTTGTCCTCCATAAGATGGAGTACTCAGGTTCTCGATGAACCCACCGATACGATTGATCGAGACGTTCGGCAGATGCAGCGCCAATCCCCCGTGGATCTGGCTTTGCCTGTCGATCGCTTCGGTCATGCGTGAAGTCAGAATCGAGTAGATCTCGTTCACGATGGCGAGAAACGACGCATCGAGCCGATTGCGCGGCTGCGGCAAGGGGACCTGGATCTCGGCTGCAATGTGGCCGGGATTCGCTCCAAGGACAAGAATCCGGTCACACATCATGACCGCCTCCTCTATGTTATGCGTCACCATCAACACAGCTTTGGTAGAGAGTTGATGTTCGACCCAAAGATCGAGGAAATCCGTTCGCAAGGTTTCGGCCGTCAGCACGTCCAGCGCCGAAAAGGGCTCGTCCATCAGAAGCAGCGTCGGCTCGCTGACAATTGCCCGGGCAAAGCCGACGCGCTGACGCATGCCGCCTGAGAGCTCGCGCGGAAAGGCGGACTGGAAGCCATCGAGCCCGATGAGATCGATGGCCGACATCGCGCGGCGGCGCACTTCGTCCAGCGGTAGTCCGAGTGCGTCGAGGCCGAACTCCACGTTCTCGAGGACGGTGAGCCACGGATAAAGCGCGAATGTCTGGAACACGACGGCGATACCCTCCGATGGGCCGGTCAATCGCGCTCCCCGATAGAGCACCTGCCCCGAGGTCGGTTTGATCAGTCCGCCGGCGATGCGCAGCAGGGTCGATTTCCCCGACCCCGAGCGTCCAAGCAGCCCAAGGATCTCCCCCTCCCGCAATGCCAGGTCGATATTCTCGAGCACGGGCAAGGGCTCGCCGGACGGCTTGGCAAAGGCCATGCAGACCTTGTCGAACGCAATGGTCGGCACGTGTATTGTCGCGGTCGCGATTCTGTCCATGATGTCTTTCTCAATCGAGCCGTGTGCGGCGTTCCGCAAAGGCGTAAAGCGGCCGCCACAACAGCCTGTTGGTGAGGATAACGAGCACCGACATCATCGCGATACCGAGTCCGATACGGCGAAAATCGCCTGCGTCGGTCATCTGCGCGACATAGGCGCCAAGCCCGCCCGCGCTGAGCTTGGTCGGCCCCCAGCTAACCACCTCGGCGACGATGCTCGCATTCCATGCACCTCCGGATGCGGTGATCGCGCCTGTCACGTAATAAGGGAAGATGCCTGGAAGCATGACGTCGCGCCACCAGCGCCAGGGCCGCACCCTGAAGCTGGTGGCCGCTTCCCGCAAATCGCTCGGAAATGCACTGGCACCCGCGATGACGTTAAACAGGATGTACCACTGGGTCCCCAGAATCATGAGCGGAACGAGCCAGATCCTGGGCGCGAGACCGAAGCGCACGATGAAATAAACGAACACGGGAAACAGAAGGTTGGCTGGAAAGGCGGCAAGGAACTGCGCAACTGGCTGGACCCGTGCCGTCAACCTGGGCCGTAAGCCGACGGCAACGCCGATCGGCACCCAGACGAGGGACGCGAAAAAAACGAGGAATGCAACGCGTACCAGCGTAAGCCCCCCGTTGGTCGCGACAACCCAGACATCGCTCCACGAAAGTGCGCCCCCGGCAAGCCTTGCGAGGCGCCACGCGGCGTAGGCGACGGCGGCGAGGATGGGAGCCATCCAGAGGACATCAGCAAGGCGGTACAGGGGCGCCCCGCCTCTGATACGAACATGGACCGGCGGGACTAACCGGGCGCGTGCCGCCTTGTGCAAGCCCATTCCAATTGGTTCGCTCAGGCGCGCAGTGATTTTCGAGCGACGAAACAGATCGAGAACCCAGCTTCTCGGCGCGGTTTGCGCAACTGTATCCTCGGGGCGGAACTTGTCGGCCCAGGCAACCATTGGCCGGAACAGCAACTGATCGTAAAGCACGATGGCGATCGTCATCGCGAGGATCGCCCAGCCTACCGCACCCAGGCTGCGTTGCTGTATCGCCGTCGCGACGTACGATCCGACACCCGGAAGCTCGATCTGGAGAGTGCCAACCGAGATGGCTTCTGCGGCAACGACGAAGAACCATCCTCCCGACATAGACATCATCATGTTCCAGATGAGACCCGGCATGGCGAAGGGAACATCCAGGCGCCAGAAGCGTTGCCAGCCGGACAAACGGAAGCTGCGGCTCGCTTCGTCGAGACTGATCGGAATCGTCTTGAGTGATTGATAGAAACTGAACGCCATGTTCCAGGCTTGGCTGGTGAAAATGGCGAAAATGGCAGCGAGTTCCGGACCAAGCACATTGCCAGGAAACAGCGAGACAAAGAAGACTACGGTAAAGGACAGGTAGCCGAGAATAGGCACCGATTGCAGCACGTCCAGCAGCGGGATCAGGACCATTTCGGCCCGGCGGCTCTTTGCCGCCAGCGTGGCATACGTGAAAGTGAAGATCAACGAAGCGCCAAGCGCGGCCAGCATCCGCGTGATCGTCCTTAGCGTATAGAGTGGCAGTGCTGCGGGAGCCAGCGAGATGCCCGATTGATGAGAGATCACAAGCGGCCCCACCATCTGCCGGGCACCCACGCCTAGCAGGATCACCATGCCCAACACCAGCAGCACCGCAGCAAGATCCTGCCAGCTCGGACTGTGCTGGTGCCATGTTCCTCCTCGCAGAACTTCGGCGTGGTGCTCCACAGCGTTACCCCGTTGAATATGTCCCTGGGTATCGTGTCCGAATTCGGAGCGGCCCGTTTGACCTGTATCAACGGGGACTGCGTCAGGAAATCGGCGGAGCCCATGGCGTGCTCGTCACCGCCGTATCGCGCCGCGCCTTCGCTCCAGCGCTCGGTATGATCCGGCGCGGCGGTACCGTCGTGCTCAACGGCTTGCCCCGGGCAACTTTCCGCTGCCGTTCTTTTCAACGGCGCTCAATGGCATCACCGTGCGTGGATCGATCGTCGGGACGCGACGGGATTTGCAGAAGTCCCTTGAACTTGCAGCCGAAGGTGGGATACGCGCGCGCATTCACACTGAGCGCCCGGCAAACATCAGCAGCGTGTTCGCCAATCTGAAGAACGACAAGATCGACGACCGCGCGGTGCTGACACTCGACTGACGGATAGTCTGCTGACTGATTCAGAAAACGCGGCGGCAAGACCTACCTGCGGCCGTGGCCCCAACTTACTGCTTCCTTATTTTTTCAATGAGGCAAGCAATGCTTGTTCAAGTGACAAGAGCCTCGCATTCGTCAGTTCGGCATGAAGCTTCATTGCTCGAATCAAGGCCTGGACGTTTATGTCGTCGCTTTTCGACGCGAGATCATCAAATTCAGAAAGTATCTTGCTAACAGTATTGGTGCTCATGGCTACTCCTTGTTGGGTCGGTAAAGGACTTTCAGATCAACTTCGTTCCTCTGTGAGGAACGTTACATTCAGCGTCGCGGTGGCTTGGGCTACGCGCGATCCCCTTAACACCTTGCACGAGCGCCAAAATCGTCCCGCGCGAGTGGGTAAGTGCTCAAAGCACGGCCGGCTTGCTCGGCAATTCGTCGAGATTTTCCTGCTGAGGCGGAAAATGTCTTTTCAGCAACGCCGTTACCTGCTCGATGCCCCGCAATACTCCGGTCTGATATTTGCCGAGCGCGAAGTCGGCCTCCATCTGCCGGCAGATGGCCTCCCACTCGGGGGGCTTCACCCTGGCATGCACCCCGCGGTCGGCAACAATCTCCACATCGTGATCGGCGAGCACCAGATAGATGAGTACCCCATTGTTGTGTTCCGTATCCCAGACTCGCAATTCGGAAAAGACATCGATAGCACGTTCTCTCGCCGACATTCCGTCCAATAAAGCCTCGATATGAAGCGCGCCTTCAACAGCAAACCGGATCTGACCGATGTGCGCGCGATGGCTTTCCTGGATGGCCTTTTCAATTGCGCGCAGCGTGTCAGGTGGAAAGGCCCGATCCACGTGCCAGCGAGTCACGAACAAATGTCTGATGACACGTTTGAGGTCCATGGCTACCACCTGCCCGATGCGCCACCGCCGCCAAATCCGCCGCCACCGCCCCGGAAGATTGTGCGGCCGGCGCCCCTGCCGAATGTGCCCGACGGGCCGCCGACAGCACGCCCCCCTGCGTAGGCGCCGAGACCGCTGCCGAGTAACGTGAAAGCGAAGGCGATCGCGCCCGCGACTACTGCGATGAGCAGCGCGCCCGATAACATCCACGCGAGCGCCGCGACGGCACCGCCAGTCACTACAGAGCCAGGCAACCGTCCTAGTAGCGTCCGACACACCCCGCCCGCGACCAGGGTGAGCACGAACAGAATGGGCAAATAGCGCGCGAGTTGCTCGGACGCGCCACCTACATGTCGGTCTGGTCGCGGGAGAGGTTCGCCATTAATGACGCTCATGATGCGGTCAAGGCCGGCCGCAACACCACCGTAAAAGTCGCCCTGCTTAAATCTCGGAACGATCGTCTCGTTGATGATACGGCTGCTCGTTGCATCGGTGAGCGCCCCCTCGAGGCCGTAGCCAACTTCAATGCGCAGCGTCCGGTCGTCCTTCGCGATGATCAGCAACACGCCATCGTCGATACGCCCGCGTCCCAGCTTCCATTGATCAACGACGCGCAGCGAATACTGTTCAATGGTTTCCGGCCGGGTGGTGGGCACAATGAGGACGGATATCTGGCTCCCCTTTTTGGCCTCAAACGCCTGCAATGTCTGCTCTAGCGCCAAACGCTGTTCGCTGGTGAGCGTGATCGTCTCATCGGTGACGTGTGTCGTCAGTGGCGGAATCGCCACCTCCGCACTCGCAACGCACGGCGAGAATGCGAGGACGGCGAGCAGCAGCATGCTTGCGGACGTCAGGATGTTCAATTGGCTGCTCCGCTGGCCGGCGTGGGCGCTGTGCTGAAATCAACTAGTGGAGGACGCGCGATCTCTGCCTCGTTCGACACCGAGAAATTTGGTTTCTCCTTGTAGCCGAACATGCTCGCGGTGAGATTGGACGGAAATGACCGCACGGTCGTGTTGTAGCCTTGCACTGCCTTTATATAGCGGTTGCGCGCCACGGCTATGCGGTTTTCGGTTCCTTCAAGCTGCGCCTGCAGGTCACGAAAGTTGGCATCGGACTTCAACTGCGGGTAGTTCTCGGACACAACGAGCAGTCGCGATAGTGAAGACGACAACTGCGCCTGGGCCGATTCGAATTTCGCGAATGCCTGCGGGTCGTTCAGGACCTCCGGAGTCGCCTGCAGGGAACCGACTCGGGCTCGCGCCTTGGTCACGCTGATGAACACTTCTCGTTCCTGACTCGCGTAGCCCTTCACGGTGTTCACGAGATTCGGAACCAGGTCGGCCCGACGCTGGTACTGGTTGAGTACCTCCGACCAGCTTGCCTTCACCTGCTCATCCTGAGTCTGTATGGCGTTGTAGCCGCATCCGGAGACGGATAGCACGATGAAAGCAAGTAACGTTAGACATAGGGTACGCATTAGACCTTCCTGTTCTTCGGACAACTGCCACTAACACGCCTCTGACGACGACATGGCCCAGTGAAATCCAAACCCGGACCGCTTTCCTGCATCGTCGAGAAGGCAACCTCAGCCTACGCGGCAGGACCTGGCGTACGTTGACCCAAATCAAAGGAGAGACCGGCGAAAATTCGATAGCGATGGATATTGAGACGCACACTCGCTCTCGGCCTTCTCTGCCGTTTCCTCAAATGGTTTGATGTCTGTGCAACGTATTCCACTCCCGAAGCTGCCATGGGTCGCAAGGGTCGCGATGGCAGCACATCAGCCAGTAGTGACATTTCGATCACCGATGGACCGACCGAGCACGAGGCAGGTATTTTGTTGTGGCGAATCAGGAAGCTGACGTGACTGCAGGAGTAAGCGAGAGCCATGTGCACGGAGCGCAACCGCATCCAGTGCGGAATGTATTGAGACAACTGAGACGTAAGCGTGACCGAAGTACCGTTCTTGACGAAACTATTTTCGACGAGATTTTTTTGTTGGCGGGGCATTAACTTCATCGACGACATAGCCGGTAGCGATGGCCTCGATGATCGCGAACTCCAATCGATCTAGCAGCTCTAGCATGGATTCGCCGGGGTGCTGGCGAAGCATGGCGATCGTGCTCTCTTTCATGTGAGCCGCGGCCACGGTGCCGAATGAGGGTACCGAGTCGACGGAGAAGGAGCCGCCGTCCGCGACGAAGGCGGCCAGCGACGCGAGTGTCGTCGGAACCTTGCTCGCTAACTCACTCAGCTCACTGAGGGCGCGGGCGAGTTCGTCGTCTGAAGTTTGTCGGCGACGTGCCATGGCAGCAGCTCCTCGATTCTATTGATGGGGTGGTCGGCGATATGGGCCAGTACGTAGCCCAGATATGCTTCCGGATCGATACCGTTGAGTTTGCAGGTGCCAATCAACGAATACATGGCAGCCGCTCGTTCACCGCCGCTATCTGCGCCAACGAAGAGGAAATTTTTCCGTCCAAGGCAGCATCCCCGTAGAGCATTCTCGGCGATATTGTTGTCAATCTCGGCGATGCCATCGTCGCAGTAATACGTCAGGGCCGGCCAATGATTCATGAAGTAGTTGATCGCCTTGGCCGTTTCGGTCTGGGCGGAGAGTGTTGCCCGCCAGGCGCGTAGCCACGTCTCGAGGCTGTTCAGCAGCGGGCGAGCCTTTTCCTGACGGACCCGCTTGCGTTCTTCGCCCGCATGTCCGCGAATTTTCGCTTCAATCGCGTACAGTTCGCCAATGCGGCGCAACGCTTCAGTGGTCCTCACGGTCTTGCACTTCACATGCAAATCGTGAATTTTTCTTCTAGCGTGAGCCATACAAGCTGCTTCATGGACCTCCCCCCCCTTGTAAAGGGCGTCGTAGCCCGCGAACGCATCCGCTTGCAACACACCGGTAAAGTCGGCCAGATGGGCTTGAGGATGTTGCCCCTGTCGATCTGGCGTGTATGCAAACCAGACCGCGGGGGATGCCTTCGAACCTGAACGGCGATCATCGCGCACATAGACCCACAGACGCCCCGTTTTGGTCTTTTTGTTGCCCGGCGACAGTACCGGGATCGTCGTGTCGTCCGCATGCACCTTGCCCGGCGCCACCACATACCGGTACAGCGCATCATCTAACGGTCGCATAAGAGCACAACACAGGCCAATCTGCCGGGCCATCACCGAACGGTCATAGTCGATGCCTTCCCGAGCCCAGATCTCGCACTGCCGGTACAGCGGCAGATGATCGCAGAATTTTGAAACGATCACGTGGGCCAGCAGCGCCGCGCTGGCAATGCCGCGCTCGATCGGCCGGCTCGGTGCCGGTGCCTGAACGATGCAGTCGCATCGCACACAGGCCTTCTTGCGCCGGATGTGACGAATGACCTTGAAGGCTGCCTTGATGATCGTCAGTTGCTCGGCAACGTCCTCGCCCAGCGGCTTAAGCTCGCCTGCGCACTCCGGACAGACGACTTCGACAGGTTCGTAAATATGATCTTCGCGGGGCAGATGAGCGGGCAACGCTCGACGTGTCGAAGGTTTGCGCGGCTTCACCTTCTTCTGCTCCAGTTCTGCAGTAACTTCGGCCTCACCATCGGTCGCCTCCAGCTCTTCAAGCCGCGTTTCCAGGCGTTCGATCTCTCGGTCTAGTTTCTCTGAACTCCTGCCAAACTGCATCCGCTTCAGTTTGGCGATCTGCAGCTTCAACCGCTCGATCTCCAACGCGCGGGCCTGCAGCGTACGCTGCATCTGTGCGATAGACTCGAGCTGTTGCTGGACCACGCCGTCACGCTCGACCAGCGCCAGATCGCGTGCCGACACCATCGCCTTCAAGATGGCGATGTCGTCAGGCAAGTCAGTCATCTCAGAGCTGGCATTTAGCATGCGCGCAGTTTACGCAGGTTCCGGCTCGTTTACAACGCCGACATCAATGGTGACGTCCGCCGGGGCTGCTTCCAGTCAATGCCTTCGAGCAGCATCGACAATTGGGCTTGCGTCAGATGAACCTTGCCGCTCTCAGCCTGCGGCCAGACAAAGCGCCCGCTACTTTCAAGACGCTTCGCGAGTAGGCATAGTCCATCGCCCGTGGCCCAGAGGATTTTGACAACGTTCCCGCGTTTGCCGCGAAACACGAATACATGACCCGAGAATGGATTTTCATCCAACGCCGACTGTGCTTTAGCAGCCAGCCCGTCGAAACCGCAGCGCATATCCGTTACGCCCGCGGCAATCCAGATGCGTGTGCCCGCCGGCAGTCCCATCATCAAAGGTAGTCACGCAGAAACTGCATCGCCACAGCAGCCGTCAGTCCGCAAATCCGCACGCGGCGCTTGCCGATTTCGACCTCGACCTGGCAGGACGGCGTTGTCACTGGCACCGCGTCATCAGACGCCACTGCCGTGGGATCGATGATACTGACAGGCAACAGGGCCGCGGCAGGCGGAGCGCCCACGTCGACGCGATGCATCCGATTACGATATTGTTTGCGCCATCCGAAAATCACATTGGCATTTATGCCGTGCTCACGAGCGACGAGCGAAACGGAGGTCCCTGGCTGTAGCGTTTGTTCGACCACACGACGTTTAAATGCGGCTGAATAGGTCTTTCGCGGCGGCCGCCGACGAGCGTCAGAATCAAGATGAGTATGGATAGTCATTGGAGAGATCGTGTCCGTGATCGGGTTATCGTGGACACGATCTAATGGTGTCCACAAAACAAGGATCTTCCCGACCTCCAACTCAGCGGTCTACACGGTACTGCGGTCACGCTTACACTGAGACGTGGCTATTCGCGGTTTTGGGCACTCGAGGCGTACTCGCGCTGCACTGACTCAACACTCGCGAGGTTACAGGCGCTTCTGCTATGCAGGTCATCACGTAGTTGAGCATCAGACTCGCAATGAGCCGCGCAGCGCGCCAAAATCTTGGCGCGGCGCATGCACAGTCCTTTCGGCCATGGCGAATAGCGGTTTGTCAACGTAGTGCATAACCCCCGTATCGCGGCTGCGTGTCAATGAATGAAGTTTTTCATTGTAAGACCGAGCCGCGCTGTTATAGCGTTCGCGCGCGCGGCTGATTTGCTTTTCCCCATTCGATAGCTTCGACTTGAGAAGTCCATATTCTGGATCGATCCGAATTCGCCGATTTTCGTCAAGGCTGACCAGGAGGCCGGAGAGCAAATCGGCCAAATGTCTTTGCGCCACCTCCTCTTTTTCGAAGGCAACCTTGTCGTTCGAGATATCCCTAGCGGCCGCCTGCGATGCCTCAGAACAAGCGGCTTCGACGGATGCAAGGTCGAACTTCTGGCGCGCTCCCGTCACGCGTACCATGTGGATCAATTCTCGTGAGCTATCGACGCGATGCGTGTACTGATCGAGCACATCCGCGAGCCCCACTTTCACGTCAGCGTCACTAGGTGGGGCGATGTTTTCTCCACATGCGCTGACTAGCAGAGAAACAAAAAAAGCGACCATAACCCGATGCTTTTTCATCTTGGTTTCCATTGACGTTGGGGCAGCGCTGCGACGGCAGGACCTCTACCGACGTGTTGACCCGCGAGCGTTCAGGGCTGCCGACTCAAGCTCGTCGCGTCCGTCGGACTTCTACTGGTGACGATATGCTTCGACAAGCGTTGGCGACGCGCGTCTAGCCGAAGCGAGCGTTACAGATACTCCCCACCCGACTGACATGTTCTACCATCAATTATTCGCATCCAACATCGCTTGGCTTGCAAATGTACGGAACTCATCATCGGTGCTTCGCGCCAGCCCCGGTTGACTTGAATCAAGCGTCATTGCAGAAGGAGCATGACTGAGGCGGCGAGACCCACGTCTCTGGGAGAGTGACGGTCCATCAAGCGGAGCATGCCGACCACGAGCCCCCGCTATTTGCACATCAGAGCCGCCGTATTCACGCAATAGTCGCAATTACGGATACCGGGGCAGGCATGTCCCCAGAGGTTCTGGCGAGATCGACAGATCCTTTCTTCACGACCAAGCCTCGGGGTAAAGGCACCCGACCCGGGCTTCGCATGGTTTGCCGGTTCGGTCGACAAATGGGTGGCGATTGCTTGATCACCAGCGTGCCCGGGGAAGGTACGCAAGTCACTCTTTATTTGCGTTGTGCGCACCGTGTCCAATAGAAGCGGTCCCAACAGGCGCCCGATGAGCCCAGAACCTCCAGTAGGTTAGCAACCGTCTACATGAGTCGCCTCGTCACCCGAAATAACATCTAAGGTCATTACTTCGCTAACCCGCAGACCGTGTGACTTCACACAATCCTCTTCACGTTCCGACGATAACAGATCAAGCCACCTGGATCGCCGAGGCTTCGCGGTATAGAGCTCTGTCCGGTGAATCAGGTCACCCTCAAAGACACTGCGTCGACCAGCTCGTCGCCGCCCCATCTCTTAAAAGGGGCCGGGTTGTTCCCGACTCTCAAGCACAATCGATGAGGTATGGGCCGCAGATGCGCCATGACTTTCTTACTTCCACTTGAATTTTCTGGTTCCCACACGCGGTTTTGATGTCAAATCTGTTCGGCCATGAACGACTTTAATGCAATCCGCTGGGACGGTTCGAGCTTCTCAAACTCCAATCCATAGGCGCCGTTGACACCCTGTGCGTCAACCTCCTGTACGTGCCGTACAATCGCGGGGCAGTCGATGTTGACGTCTGTACCGTCCGTGTTGAAACGAAATGACAAGTGGAGCCGGTCGGTTAGCTTGGCGTGCGGCTCAGCGACGGCTAGCGACAGGCCAAAGGGACTAATGTCGCGAATCAAGCCAAGTTGAGGGATGCGCTCCTCGCTGCCCGCGGGGGAAAAACGGGCTGGCAGCCGCGCGGACACGCGCACGAATTTTCGGGCCCGCAATCGGCGAATGGTTCCTGGCTCCGACAATACGAGATAGGGAAACGGATCGCAGCATACGGCATCGACGGTGCAGGCAAACTGGAACACTGATCGCGTTGTCAGTGCGATAAGCTCGACATTCTCGCCGCTTGTCAAAGCCAGCGGCGCATGACCTGTCATCAAGGGTTGCGTGATGAACACCGCGGCGGCACGGTGGGGTCCCGGCGTGGAAAAACCGATCACGCGACTCGAATACATGGCGGCTCCCGGCGCCCCGCGCAAACCTAGTCGCGCACCGATTTTCAGGCCGATATCGTTGAGTGTGAGATGCCCTGCTGTCTCGCTCCCCAGCACTCCGCCCCGTGCATGATCCGTCTCCGTCGAATCACTCGCGTCATCTCGACTCACCTGTTCAAGCTTGTGCGGTTCGAAGTTCTCAAACAGGAATGTGTGCGCCGCGAGGCTCGTTACGGTAGTACCGGCTTCGAACAACAGCGTGCCATCTGCAGTAACAATAGACCATCCGAGCGGCTCGTGGACTGGAACGTCGGCGGGTGCAAGACGGCTGCGCGGCGGAGGCGTTGGCAAAGCATGATCGTCAGTTATAGTAGGCGCGGGGAACGGTCTAGGGAGTGACCATCGTCTAGCTTGTCGGTCATTCCGTTAAGGGTCGCGACAAGTGCGGTTTGATTTCCTGGTCGGCGGACATGTGGGAACTGCAAAGTCATTTTGGGCTTTTCGTGGTCGTTTTTTTTGACATTCGTATATAACCTTACAGTCAAGGCTAAACTCTCACTACCTGAAGTAGTTGATGTAGATCAATGCAACACAGGACGCCTTCAAAGGTCCTTTTCGGATCTGGCGCATGGTCGGTGTTGCGACATTGACCGATCGGCTCCGCAGTGACGTATGCGATCGAATTGGTCGTTGTTTCATGTCCGCACCTCCAAGGTACGAGGGTGGACGGCTCGCGGCGTCCCTTAGCCGCCGATCACTTGCCAAATAATGGGGAACAGACCGGAGCCAAGTTGTAGTTGCTCGGAAAGCAACGTCCACTGCTCTTTGGCATCGTGCGACGAAACTGACAAACCTTCAGATGCGCAAAATAAACGCACATTCTGTGCAATCGCGCCGGCGGTCAACCCTAGGGACAGGTCTTGTTCTCGAGCGGGGATGTCTCCCATGTGCGTGTTGTCCGCAACGCAGACAAGCTTCAGAGGAGCGTGTTCGATCGCTTCAACTGCGTTTGCACATCCACCAGAAACGAAGTCCAGACAATGATTCAATGGATCGTGGCGATACGCACCACCGCGGAGAATCGCGTATAGATTGACGTTGCGGGCGTTCGTGCCAGCTGTTGCCCAGGCGGGTTCGTTCCGTTGATGAATCACGCCATTGGCCGCCCACAACAGATTACTGAGCCGCTCGTGGGTAAGAGCGGCACTTTCAAAACTCTCGGACGAACGTTGCCACGCGAGCAACTGCATGAGCGGACGACCACCCAAACGATGCGGCGAGGACAGAGAGATTGTGCGCTCCGATGCAAATCCATCAATCGTACTGCTCTCGTCATGCGGCGTCGCCCACTCAGCACTGGCAGTACTTGTCATTTAGATCTCCCCCCTCAGGAAGTAGCGAGCTGTAACTCAATCGATTATTCAGCGTTGCGATGACCGGGTCTCCTGCCCAGTCGACAGCTATAGTTCTGCCATCGATAGCCTCGTTGCGACAGAGAGGTTTTCTCTCTATCGTCGACAGATCCTCGATATTGCCGTCCTGCGTTCATGTTGATCCAAGCTCAGGGACTGCGCTCTTCTCGCCGCCACTTACGGAATGTCTTTCTCCCGAACCAGTAACAGCGGTGTCCGGGCGACCGCCACGACCCTGTTGGCAACGCTTCCGAGCAGGCAACGCACCACACCGCGTCGGCCGTGCGTGCCCATCACCAGAAGATCGGCGTGCCATCGCGCGGCCTCTCTCACAATCGCATGTGCAACGTCGTCATTGGCTTCATCGGTCCTGAGCAGCGCAGTGTCTAGCCGGGGGCCCCCTGCGTCCGTGAGCCCCTCGAAGAGCTCGCTCGCGCTGGCAAGCGCGGTGTCGCCTTGTTCAACCAACGCGTCTTGCAGCAGAGTGTGCGGTACGAAATCGGTCAGGAGCGCCGCGAGGTCCAAGACATGAACAGCGCGAAGATCCGTTCGCGCGTTGGCAAGTCGTGCCACGGTACGCAGGGCCTCTTGCGACGCTGAACTGCCGTCGGCCGCAAACAAGATTCGCTGTGGCCCTCCACGCCACACGAAGTCGCAGCGCTCGGGGATCACGAAGATCGCACACTCGGCAAACTTCATCAGCGGTTCCGACAGCGGTCCCTCTATCCAATGCAGCAGCCCCTGGTGCTGGCGCGAACCCATGACCAGCAAGTCCGCCTTCCAGTCTTGCGCGCACTTGGTCAACTCATGCACGACCTCACCGCCATGCGTTACAAGGTCGAGAATCTGAATCTCGACGACGGCGCCGCTAGACGTGAACATCTCCTTCGCCACGGCGCACGCACTCTCAACTGCAGCGAGCAACTGCGCATGTGCCGCACTTAAGTGAAACGCCGCGAGCGGCCCGAACGGTATCACGGCACGCGCGTTCTCTAATACGCCGACGATGCGAACGTGTGTCTCTTTGTTCGCCAGATTAGGAACGAAGGCGGCAGCACGAGCAGAAGCAACCGTCGGATCAACGCATAGCAATATCCGCTTGAAAGCGGTGACAGTATCCAGATTTTCTGTTTGAAGTTCCATGACCGGTACTTATCCTGTGGTTCGAATCTCATCAATACATCCATTCCAGCGCATGGATGTGCTCAAGCTTGCGAGTAAGCTCCTCGGCGAATACATCGAGTAGAAGCGGATCGATACCGCGCTTGACATCGTGGCTATCAATCTTGCAGTGCGCAACGGGCCGCCGGCCGCAAATTTGGACCATTTGCTCAAGTGCCAGTTCGGCTCCCCTGCCGCCCAGCGTGCAAAGAAACGCGCTGCTGTGCAGGGCTGCCCCGTACGCCTTGAGCCAGGCGTTCATGGGTGCAGCCAAGCGATGCGCCCAGACCGGTGTGGCGATCACCACCAATTCGTAGGCGGATGGAGCGTGTTTAACCGCGTTGATTTTGGCCGGCCGCTCGAGTAATGCATCGATAAGCGACCGGACAAACCCTGACGGACCCGAGCGGTCACTACGATCAACGATCTCCTCGACATCTGCACCGAGCCGGGCTGCGAGCGATCGCGCCACTCGGGCGGTCACGCCGGAGCGCGAGTAGTAGACAACGAGGACTCTTGGTTTTGACATTGCAAATCTCCAAACGGTGTCACCGCAGCGGACAACGCCACCGACCTACAAATGAATCGTCTCCGAGAGCTCCAGGTCGATCCACACCATGTCCTTGCGCAAGCAGTCAAGTACGACCTCACCCTCGCTTGCGAAAACTTTGAGTGTCCGAAAACCGATGCTTCTTGTCGCGCTCCGCCTTCGCGCTGATCGAGACCACATTGCCATCGATCTTCATCGCCGATATCCTTCTTGTCGACGCCAGGAAGTTTCACCTTGACCTGATACGGCGGATCGACTTTCTGGCGAGCCGCTGGTCCGTTGACCTGCATCAACGATCAGGTCGAGAGCTTCGCGATCGCCGGCGACTGCGTCTTGAACCACAACGGCATTGCAGCAGGATTCGTTGCCGTTGCTTTCTGAAATTCACCGGTCCACGTCGATTGCCAGCTCTTGAACACGTCCGAGAAGGCTTTGCTCACTGCCTTCTGGTTGCGCATCGTGATGCCAATCCCTTCCTCCAAAAGACCTTTGGTCGCCTTCAGATACCCGCGCGCGATTGCCTGCGAGTCCAAAATAAATTCGCTCCAGTCTTTTGCATCCGCGATGGCTTCGCAACCCCGCCGAAGCACATCGAGATCGCGTTCGACACGCCGTGTCTCGAGCGCACTGGCTTCCTGCAGCCAGGTCTCGTAGGCAGTCATCAGCCGCGGTGCGAAATAGGGATTCGCGGCCCATCTGAGGGGCCTGTTGAAATCCGTTGCAATGATCAAGTCCTCTCTTATTGTTGAACGCCGCGCCATTCTCACCGTATGCTCAATATCAATTTAAGCGTGGGCCCAGCCTTGCCGTTGATCTATGTCAATCAGCGTGTTCCGAGCGCAACCGCCCTCACGTCGTCGATCTGCATCAACCACCGTGGCAGGCAGGCAACACATACACTTTGATCACGAGCGTCTCGCGTGGCGTTCGAATCGGGCCAATCTCATGCTGGATCTCAAACGATGGCGCTATGAACATCGCATCCTGATCCAGAGCTGTAACACACGCTTACGCACCTGCCTTTGCAGGCCGCGCGCTGTGTCGAAATGACACTGAGCCCTGCATACGATTCCGAGAAACAACATTAAATGCGGCGGCGCACCGTCACCATCCGCGGACGCAGTTTTGTGTGATCCCGCAACCGTCTCGGCCGCTCCGCGACGTCGCCACTGCGCCTTAAAGGCCTCGCCCCTTGATCTGCGTCAATCGGGCAAGGAGCAAGGGCTGTATCTTGGGTTTCGTTTTCCGTACGGCGCGGACGTACGGCGCTGATCGACGCGAGTTCAACGAGGGATGTCCACCATGCGACGTGCACATAGCAATCCAAACGGAGTGGCCGCCGACGACAGCAAGTTTTATCTGGTCGGCGGGGGAATCGCATCGCTTGCAGCAGCTGCGTTCCTGATTCGTGATGTCGATATTCCAGGCCGTAATATAACGATCATAGAAGCGCTCGGCGTAGAAGGCGGCAGCCTTGATGCCGCGGGTTCGCCACAAGACGGCTATGTGCTGCGCGGTGGCCGCATGCTCGAAAGCAAATACGTGTGCACATTCGACCTCTTCTCGTCGATTCCCACGCTCGACGACAGCACGACCGTCACGCAGGAGATTTTCGACTGGAATGAAACGATGAAGACTTCATCGAAATCCCGCTTGGTGCGCAATGGTCGCCGGCTTGACAAACCCGCATTCGGTCTCGATGAAAAGCACATTCTTAAGCTTGAACGCCTCGCGATCGAACCAGAACACATGCTCGGGCGCAGTCGCATAGCGGACCATTTCGGGCCGGACTTCTTCAAGACGAACTTCTGGCTCATGTGGTGTACGACCTTTGCATTCCACCCGTGGCATAGCGCTGTCGAATTCAAGCGTTATTTGCTGCGGTTCATCCACATGGTGTCGGGTTTCAACGAACTGCACGGGATCATGCGGACGGTCTACAACCAGTACGACTCGATGGTCCGCCCACTTAGACGATGGCTCGACGAGCGGGGCGTACATATCCAGCTCGGTACACGCGTCACAGATCTCACGCTCATCGAGAACGAAGGCCAGACGCGCGTGGCGGGTATCACCTGGGAGCGCGAGGGACGCAGCGAATCCATCTCGCTCGGACCGGATGACTTCGCCATAATCACGCTGGGTTCAATGACCGAAAGCTCCTCGCTCGGTGGCATGGACCGGGCGGCGGTCCAGATCGACGAACCCTGCAGCGGCGCCTGGGCCCTTTGGAACAAGATCGCCCAGGACCGCCCCGCTTTCGGCCGCCCTGCCGTGTTCGCTAACCATGTCCACGAATCCAAGTGGCTATCCTTCACGACTACATTGAATGACCCGGCTTTTTTCAATCTGGTCAGGAATTTCACCGGCAATGTACCGGGAGAAGGCGGACTCATCACCTTCGCGGACTCCAGTTGGCTCCTGTCGATTGTCTTGCCGCATCAACCGCACTTCATAGGTCAGCCCGACGACATCCAGGTGTTCTGGGGATACGGCCTGTATGTCGACCTGCCCGGCGACTTCGTGAAGAAACCGATGATCGCCTGCACCGGTCGAGAAATCATGACCGAGATCCTCGGGCATCTGCGCGCTGAAACCACGCCAGCAGAAAAAGCGTCTCAACTCCTCGATCATGCCGTGTGCATTCCGTGCTTCATGCCATTCATCACCAGTCAATTCCTGCCGCGCGAAAGAGGCGATCGGCCGGACGTGCTGCCGAAAGGATCTGTGAATCTCGCGTTTAGCGGCCAGTTTTGTGAGTTGCCAGATGACGTCGTCTTCACCGTCGAGTACTCGATTCGCTCGGCGCAGACGGCGGTCTATCGTCTGCTCGGCATCGACCGCACTCCCCTGCCCGTGTATCAGGGCAAGTTTGACCGGCATGTTCTATTTGAGGCGTTCGAGGCCCTCCACGGCCGGTAGCCTCCACTCGATTCTGACGATCAACGTCACGATCGAGGAGATCGGGGAGCATCGCGGCTGTGCTCGCAGCAACGCCGGCATGAGGCTGCGGGCTCGGCTGTCAACGCCGACACCGGTTTTCTCGTGGTGGGCTGATTCGATTTAATTGAGTGCAGTGATTGAGCGCATGTATCTACGTGCCAACGAATCGCAGAGGGAATTCAACCCCTCTGCATTCCATTGCCCACTCCAGGATAAAAATCCAGCACTATCCGGCCTTCGATATCACCCTCGATCATCCGCGAAAATACGTGGTTGATATTTTTCCGCCTATCGGTTGATACAGTGGCTTTGACCTTGCCCTCATCACCGAAGATCAGCAGCGCCTGCAAATCTAGCCGGGTACCGACAATCGATCCACGTACGGTGAATCCGCCCAATACCACGTCGAAAATGGCCGGGCGGCAGGCCGTTCAGGGAGACCGTGCCACCGCGCCGCGCATGCCGAGCGCTTGCGAAAACGCCTTTGGCAAAACCGCGGTAAAAAGCACCCCATGTGCGCCACCGTTTCCTTCTTAATTCCACACGGAGACGCGGTGGCGGTGACTGTAGGAAAACACTGACACGGCTGCCCGATCGCTTACACGAAATCCAGCGCTGCCTGATTTTATTCTCGATGTCGGCGAACGATACTTAGGTCATGGATAGGCACCTCCAATGACTTGTTCCCGTCACCGGACGTTGTAAGGAGATTGGCCATGTTTAACCACCCCACTTTTGCCGATTCTGTCGCTGCACCCGCAGGGCAGCGCGATGCAAACTCAACAAGCGGCGAGTCCGATGAAATCCTCGCGCTTGCACGTAATGCCGGCATGCTGGTCACGCTCGACGGGCAGGTTGGCCGAGAGAAGTACCAGAGCATCGTCGGGTCCATCGCATCATTCATGCGCTTCGCCGATGCCGTTCGCACGACCCGGTTCTCCTGAATTAGAAATTGCCAAACGAAGTCTGCGCGATCTTCTTCGCACCCGCCTGACCCCAAGTGCGAACTATGCGAGAAGCCTGATCTCATTGTCACCAAAGCCGAGTGTTGGGTGAGCGCAAAGCGGCGTTCCACATCAACACGCAATGCCGAAGGAGTAAAAAATGAATATCGGAGAACACTCACTGCGCTTGCTGGTCGAAAAATGGTTTACGCTAACCGCGGCGACGTCGGTTCGCGTAACCCGATTCAGTCGCAAACCTCCCAGTCATGAACGCTGTGTTTGCGTTGAGACAGTTCGTAAAGAAGGCGCTGTTGCTATTTTTTTCTTTCAGCACGCTGACGGTGCGTGGTGTGTATTCCCGCCAAAGACCGGGTCCCTAACGATGCGTGCTTATGAGAGTGCGCGCTGATCGGGTTGTCCGCAGGGGCGCCTCGGGATGCCGACAGGCGCACGTGTGCTGCATCACCTGAAGGCGTTCGCACCCGACCAGCCGCATACGATCGCACTCGTCGGCCACCAAGTCGCTAGCACTCGCCAGCCACGCGCCGAGCATCAAGATTAACGACGAATACGTCCGGGTTCGTGCCTCGGTCAAATCGATTTTCCCGCTGTCGGCACATCGTGTTGGCCTGGTGCACCCGATTACTTTGACAAACGGGGCGACTCGCGCGTGGTCAAGCGGGTAAACGCTTAGGCGCCTACAGCGAGTTGGGATCGATGCATGAGCAATTGACCTGCGTCAATTGAAACGCTCGGTAGTGGGCCAACATGCAATGACAACGAGGGGTCGCCCTATGAAGAGTCCCGCAAATGCGCATTGGCGCAGGACTTGCTTTAAGTTGTGCCTATGATATCCGGCGAGACGACCGGAGCCCAACGAGCAGGAGGAGACAATGCGCGATGATGCCAATCACGCCGCTACGCCATTAGTACAACATGAAGCCGAATGGCTTACGCCATCAATCCAGAAATCACACCAACGCTCTGAGACCTTCGGTTTGAGCGCATTGATGCGGCCAGACTACGATGTACTGCCTGCTGCCGAACTTGTCCTGAAGCTTGAGCAAAGCCGCATATTGTGCGCACACGCCACCCCGGTGATGGAATCGCTCCACGAGCAGATCGTCAACACTCAAAACGTGATCGTATTGACCGATGCCGAGGGACTGATTCTTCATTCGATTGGCGACGATGATTTCCTGCGGAGGGCCGAGAAAGTCGCGTTACGTCCCGGCGCGAACTGGGCGGAAGAGCGGCAAGGAACCAATGCGATCGGCACCGCCATTGCTGAACATTGCCCGACCGTCGTACACGGCGCGCAGCACTACCTGGCCGCAAACCGTTTTCTGACCTGTTCCAGCGTGCCGATCCTCGGTCCGTACGGTGACCTGATCGGCGTGCTGGACGTGACGGGCGATCATCGCAGCTACCACCAGCACACGATGGCACTCGCGAAGATGTCAGCGCAGATGATTGAAAACCATCTGTTCACCAATACCTTTCGCGAGACATTGCAGATTGCCTTTCATGGCCGCGCAGAGTTTCTCGGCACATTGATGGAGGGTATCGCTGCATTTACCTGCGACGGACGTTTTCTGTCCGCGAATCGCAGTGCGCAGTTCCAGCTGGGACTGCCGCTTACGGCCTTGCGCGCTCACACGCTGTCGTCGTTGTTCGGCCTCAGCAGTGCAGAGTTGATCGACCGCTTGCGAGCAAACCGGGATCAGCATCTGTCGCTGAACCTGAACACCGGCGCGGTCGTCTGCGCGAACGTCGAATTTCGGCGCGCCGTGCTTGTCGACGGCGGCTGGTCGCCCAGGCCGACCAGCGAGGCGAGGCCGCAGGCTCTCAGCACACCGAAGGCAACCGCTCCCGCCGGTGCGCTTTCGAGACTTAGCTACCTGGACACTGGCGACCCGCAGGTGGCCAACGTCATCGCCAAGGTGCGCAAGGTGATTGGCAAGGACATTCCTATCCTGATCACCGGCGAGACCGGAACGGGCAAGGAGCTGCTGGCCCAGGCGATACATAACGATTCGCCACGCCGCTCAGGGTCATTCGTGGCGGTAAACTGCGCCTCGATTCCGGAAAGCCTGATCGAATCCGAGTTGTTCGGCTATGAGGAAGGCGCTTTCACCGGCGCGCGGCGCAAAGGCGCTGTCGGCAAGCTGCTGCAGGCCAATGGCGGCACGCTCTTTCTCGACGAAATTGGCGACATGCCTTATCCACTGCAAGTGCGCCTGCTACGGGTGCTGCAAGAACGTCTCGTCAATCCGCTCGGCTCGGCCAAGTCAATCCCGGTCGACATCGCAATCGTCTGCGCGACCCATCGCGATCTTCGCGAGATGATCGCCCAGAACCGCTTTCGTGAAGACCTGTACTACCGTTTGAATGGATTGGTGGTGAAGTTGCCGCCCCTGCGCGAGCGAACAGATCTAGCGTCAGTGATTCAGAAGATGCTTCAGTGCGAGTCACTCGGCGGCGCTAACGGAGTCAGCCTGAGCGTTGATAGTGAAGTGATGACTCTCTTCAAACAATGCGCGTGGCCCGGCAACTTCCGTCAACTCGGCAACCTGCTACGCACCGCCGCAGCCATGGTCGACGCCGACGGTCAAATCCGGCACGAACATCTGCCAGACGACTTCTTCGACGACCTCGACAATGCAGGTACCACGCCGCCGGAGACAATCGACACCGTGGCGCGGCAAAGCGCACGTCTCCAGGACGTTGCCGTCTATGCGATCACCGCTGCCGTTGCCCAGCACCACGGCAATGTGTCGGCCGCCGCGCGCGCGCTCGGCATCTCGCGCAACACCATCTACAGGAAGATGCCGGCGCCGCCCTGCGCCGATGATTGAACGAGAATCCCCTCGCCGGAATCTGCTTCACGTGTGTCATTTTGCAACACCGGTGCGCTGAAATTGAACACCGCGAAGGCCACGTATCGCGGCGAGTTTCCCCGGATCGACGCGACGCGACGCACGCTTGCAGCCCTCCAACTCTTCCTTCGGACCAACGCACCATCCGAGCAGGAAATCAAGCGTTACGAACACCGCTTGCCACGCCCGGCACAGACCTTGCATTGAATGCAGTGACCGCTTCCCAACTGCGGTTTTTCATTCACAAGCGTTTTCAAGGAGACAGCCATGCTTTGGATCACCCCCGCCTATACCGACCTGCGTTTCGGCTTCGAAATCACGATGTACATCGCCAACCGCTGAAGCAACGATAAAGCGCCGCCCGCTGCCGATGATGACGCAGCGTGGGGGCGCCCGGAGCATCGCTTATGAAGATCAAGATTTTGGGCTCCGGGGCAGGCGGTGGGTTGCCGCAATGGAACTGCAATTGCGCTAACTGCACCCACGCTCGCGACGGGACTGGCGACATCACGCCACGCACGCAATCGTCAATTGCAATCAGCGAGGACGGCATCGACTGGATCCTGATCAACGCATCACCCGATTTGCTTGCTCAACTGCGCGCGCATCCCGAGCTGCAACCTGACCGTTCGATTCGCGACACAGGGATAGCGGCGGTGCTGTTGATTGACGCTCAGATCGATCACGTCACCGGTTTGTTGATGCTGCGCGAGCGCTCCACTGCACTGCCGATCTATGCCTGTGCCCCCGTGCTCGCCGATCTGTCGAGCGGCTTGCCACTCATGCCGTTGCTTGAGCACTACTGTGGCGTGGAACAGCATGCCATTACGCTCGATGAACCTTTCGTGATCGCACCGTTGAATGGCATCCGTTTTACAGCAATTCCGATCGATAGCAAGGCCCCACCCTACTCGCCACGGCGCACTGAAGCGGCGCCCGGCGACAACATCGCGCTGCTGATCGAAAACGAAGCCACCGGTGCAAGGGCGTTCTATGCGCCAGGCCTGGCCAGCGCATCTGATGCTGTGCGTCAAGCGATGTGCTCGGCCCAGCTAGTGCTCGTCGACGGTACATTCTGGACTGCTACCGAAATGATCGATCTAGGCCTGTCGACGAAGCACGCCGGCGACATGGGTCATCTTGCCCAATGCGGACATGACGGCCAGCCAGGCATGGTCCAGTTGCTCGACTCGCTTCCCACCGCGACACGCAAGGTGCTGATTCACATCAACAATACCAACCCGATTCTCGATCCGCATTCTGCCGAATATGCCGTGCTACGCATCCGCGGCATCGACGTTGCGTGCGATGGAATGCATTTTCAGGTCTAGCCATGAACGCACCCCTGCACATCGCCATCCCCCAAGCCTCCCCGTGGCCGGCGAGCGAGTTTGAAGAACGCCTGCGCGAACTTGGCGCGCGTTATCACATTCATCATCCGTTCAATATGCGCATGAACAGCGGCCAGTGTTCGCCGCAGCAGATCCGCGGATGGGTCGCGAACCGCTTCTACTATCAGATCAACATTCCGTTGAAGGACGCATCCATCCTCTCGAATTGCCCGGACCGGCACACGCGCAGGCTGTGGATCCAACGTCTGCTCGAACACGACGGTACGGGTGACGATGCTGGCGGGATCGAAGCATGGGTGCGTTTGGCCGATGCGGTCGGCCTCGAGCGCGAGGCCTTGTGGTCGCTTGACTACGTGCTGCCAGGGGTGCGCTTCGCAGTCGATGCATACGTGAACTTCGCTCGGCGTGCGCCGTGGCAGGAAGCCGTGTGTTCATCGCTCACGGAGATGTTTGCGCCGCAGATTCACCGCGACCGCCTGGCCGGGTGGCCTTCGCTCTACCCGTGGATCGATACGGATGGGCTCCAGTATTTCCGCAGCCGCATTCCACTTGCCCAGCGCGACGTCGAGCACGGACTCGACGTCACGCTGAACTACTTCCGCACGCCGGAAGCACAACGGCGTGCGCTCGACATCCTTAACTTCAAGCTCGACATCCTGTGGTCGATGCTCGATGCAATCGAAAAGGCCTACCCGGCATGAGCTCTCTGAACGCCGGCAACGGCGCCCAATCCCTCCCCAGTTTGCGGACCATGTTCCGGCTGCAGTGGGAAGCTACACAGGATGCCTACGTGCTGCTCTATCCGGAAGGCATGGTCAAACTCAATCCGAGCGCAGGCGAAATTCTCGCGCGCTGCGACGGGACACGCGAACTGGACGACATCATCGATGAACTGGAGGATCTGTTCGGCGCATCGAATCTGGCCGCCGATGTCTACCGTTTCATCGATCATGCACGTCAACGTGGCTGGCTCGACTGATATGAATACCGATAGCATCCGTCCTTCCCAGCCTTTGTGGTTGCTCGCCGAGCTGACCTATCGCTGCCCGCTGCATTGTGCGTTCTGTTATAACCCGACCGACTTTGCCCACCAAACCGCCGAACTCGACACGGACACCTGGCGCGATGTCATCACTCAGGCGCGCAAGATGGGTGCCGCACAAATCGGCTTCTCAGGCGGCGAGCCACTGGTGCGCGACGACCTCGAAACGCTGGTGGCCCACGCACGTGGAATCGGCTTCTATACCAACCTGATCACCTCTGGTGTCGGACTGACCGAGACACGGATTGCACGTCTGAAGGAGGCGGGCCTCGACCATATCCAGTTGTCGTTTCAGGACTCTACACGCGAGCTGAACGATTTCGTCTCTAGCACCCGGACCTTCGAGCTGAAGCAACGCGTCGCGCGCCTGATCAAGCAGCGCGGTTACCCCATGGTGTTGAACTGCGTGCTGCATCGCTACAACCTGCCGCACGTCGCGCAAATCATCGACATGGCGCTCGAGATGGAAGCCGACTACCTGGAACTCGCCAACACCCAATATTACGGCTGGGCCATGCTCAATCGCGAGCAGCTGATGCCGACGCGTGAGCAACTGCGTGAAGCCGAGGCGACTGTCAATCAATACCGCGAGCGCCTGGGCAATCGCTGCCGCATTCTGTTCGTGGTGCCTGATTATTTCGAGGAGCGTCCTAAGGCATGCATGAACGGCTGGGGCTCGGTATTTCTCGGCATCGCCCCGGACGGAACCGCACTGCCGTGCCACGCAGCGCGCTCGCTGCCGGGTCTGGAATTGCCCCACGTGCGCGACGCGTCGCTGGCTCACATCTGGTACGAAAGCGACGCTTTCAATGCGTTTCGTGGAGATAGCTGGATGCGTGAGCCATGCAAGACCTGCGACGAACGTTCGGTCGATCATGGCGGCTGTCGCTGCCAGGCGTATCTGCTGACAGGCGATGCTGCGGCAGCCGATCCGGTTTGCTCGAAATCAGCAGATCACGACAAGATCGAACAGGTGGTCATGCTCGCACGACGTCCGGTGCGTGATGAAAATGTGCAACCGCTGATTTTCCGTAGCAAGGAAAACTCACTGCGCATTGGATAGCCATGCAATCGCCGAAGATTTTCTCGGCGTGCGTTCCACGTTCCAATATGCAGCGTGAGTAGCCATCATGCGGAGCAAGGGCATAGCTGAATAGCGTCGCCCATCCCAATCGAATCACCATCGACCGCACAGTCCCCGCCGCCGTCGCGACTGCACGAAAAGCGGGGTTCTGGTCCGCCGTCAGGTGCGTTTGCTGTAGGCGTTGCACCACCCGCTCGCGGCAACATCCTTTGTGCCGAACATCGGACATCCCCCAAATGCGTCTCCCGGCTTCCCACCGAAAAACTGGCAGGTCGCACAATTCTGGCCAGCTTGATACTTCGGGAATCGAGCCCGGTCGACTGTTGCCGCGTCCGCCTTGTAGCCGAGCGCCTGCGCTGCCGGATCATTTTCAGTCAAGTGCGGTTGGGACGCGAGCAACTCCCGATAACAGGTGAGGCCCGCACAAAGACCGGCGGTTCTTGCAAGGAATATTCTGCGTGTTGAACTCATGACTTTTAGTCCTGGAAAAAATGGTACACGTCGCGCGTACGCATTGAGCGACATTGCGCGACAGTATTTCGCGAGCGGCATGTGGCCGCTCGCGATCTCGCCGCTGCAGATAACCGCATGCTCAATGCGACGTACCCGCATTCAGGGGTGTCGTTGAAACTTTCGCGCTGTCTGCAGTCAGCTTGGTCGTTCCCGCGCTGTAGCCGTTCGAGTTCAGCAGGAACGCCATGAGGTCCGCGTAGTCCTCGGGCTTCAGCTTGCCTGGCCGATCCGCCGGCATGTTGCTTGCCATATAGCCAAATACGCCGCCGATGGTAAGGTGGGCGTTGGCCGCTGGCGCAAACGCGGGACCTCGAAGCGCGGGCGCGTTGACCCCTTGCAACTGCGCACCGTGGCACTTGGCACAGGCACCGGCATACACGGTCTTGCCGTGCGCAACCTGGGCACGATTGAAGGTTGGGACGTCGCCACCCACCGCCGCATCGACGCGAATGAAACCACCGCCTCCAGCCAGACCCCGCGCGCCTGTTTGCGCTATGCCAGAGGACCCGCCAACTTGCACCGGACCGTCCATATAGGCAAACTGGTCAGTCACCGGCAGCGCCGCCTGAGCTGTGTCGGGCATCGCCCATTGCCGGGTCAGCGCTGCCAGCCTGCCGTTCGCAGTCATCTTGGCGAGCGCCGCGTCAATTCGTTGCTGCAAGGCTGCATGGCCCGGTCCAAACGCGAAGACGAGTTGCCAGTCCGCATAGGGCGACGTCGTGCCCGCGACGGCGAAATGCCGCTGCGGGTGGGCCAACGAGTAAGCGACCACGGCTGGATACCAGACAATCGCACGCTGTGCATGACCCTTGGCCACCGCGTCGACAGTGAGTTCCGGCGTATTCTCGAGATCGAGCGTCACGTCGTGCTGCTGCACGGCGATCAGTTGCGCCGGACTAGCGTACGTAGCGGCAACAATATCGGTCGCGGCTGCCGGTTTACCCGACAGATCTTTCATGCTTACGCTGACGTACCCGGAACGTAAGTAGCCCTGAGAGAAATGCAACTTGCTACCCGTTCCGTCGGCAACCGACGAGCGTGGAAAACCGGCGATCACATCACAACTATGGCCGAGCGCCCGGCCGAGTTCCTTCAGCGAAATGCCGTCGTCGTCGCTCCCGTTGAACCCGCCTGGAGCGAGCGACGCCGCGATACCCGCGGTCCTGAACGCTTCACGGGTAACTGCCTGATCCAGTGCCGTGGACGGACTGCCCGGAAACGTGCAGACGCGCACGCCAGCCGTCGCGAAGCCCGGCGCGAGCGCACCACAGGTCATCAGCACGCAGAGTGCGAGGGAATTGAGTCGAATTTTCATGATCATGTTTCCGATAGGTGCCCGGATGCCACGGCGTCCGCGCTTGATGCTCCGCACGCCGTGGCAACACTCGGCGATCAGGCGTGATTCAATGCGAACACATACAGCGTGCCGCCCACTGGCACCTTTTCCGCTGCCTTGGCCATCGGGCCGCCCCATATCGGATTGGCGCCGCCGTAGCCGGTCAGGATCGCAACATATTCCTTCCCGTCGACTTCAAACACCGACGGCTGCGCAATGATCCCGCTGCCGAGTTTCGGGCTCTGCCACAACACCTTGCCGGTGGCTTCATCGAACGCATACAAGTGACCGTCGAGCGAGCCGCTGAAAGCTAGGCCGCCCGCCGTCGTCGCGACGCCCCCGTTCCACGGCATCTTGGTCCAGTGACTCCAGACTTTCTTGCCGGTGTTGACGTCGATTGCCTGCAGCTCGCCATAACCCTTGCTACCCGGCTCCGGCTTAATCTCGAACCCCTCGCCAAGATAAGGCAGTCCCTCCATGTAGTTGACCGACTTGCCGGACAGCGACATGCACGCATGCAGGGCTGGGACAAACGCGAGATGCCGTTCCGGATCATACGAAACGGACCACCAGTTCTTGCCGCCAAGGAAACTCGGGCAGGTCTCGATCGTCGTGCCCGCCTTCGGATACTTTGATTCATCCTGGATTGGCGCGCCGTCAGCCGAATACCCGGTGACCGAGCTCGCGGTCACGAACGGCTTGGCATAGATCAACTTGCCCGTAGTACGGTCGATTGCGTGAAAAAAGCCGTTTCGATCCGCATGGATGATTGCATCGTAGTCCTTATCCTCATACTTTATCGTCGCGAGCACCGGCGTATTGACGCCGTCGTAGTCCCAGGTGTCGTGGCGGGTATACTGGTAGTGCCATTTAAGATCGCCGGTTTTCGGATCGAGCGCGAGCAACGAGTCAGAGTACAAATTGTCGCCCGGGCGAAGGTCGGCGAGCCACGGTCCCGGATTGCCCACCCCCCAGTAGAGCGTTTTGGACGCTGCATCATAGGTGCCCGTCAGCCACGCGGGAGCCCCGCCATGGTCCTGCATGCCCTTCGGCCAGGTGTCGGCATTCTTCTCTCCGGCCGCCGGCACCGTAAAACGCTTCCAGAGCACCGAGCCGTCACCGGGACTCAATGCGGCTATGAAACCCCGCGCTCCGTATTCACCACCTGAACTGCCGATCACGAGCGCACCGTCGAGTGCGAGCGGTGCGAGCGAGAACGCATAGCCAAGACCCGGCTCGAACATCTGCTTCTTCCACACCACCGCGCCGGTCTGCGCGTCGAGTGCGACGACATCACCACTCAGCATGGCGACATAGACATTCTTGCCGTACAAGGCGACGCCCCGGTTGACCACGTCGCAGCATGCGGTCTTGAATGACTCCGGGCCCAGGTTCGGTTCGTACTTCCACAATTGCTTGCCGGTCACGGCATCGAACGCGTATACGTTGTCCTTGGGCGTCGTCACGAACATGAACCGGCCATTGATGATCGGTGTCGCTTCAAAGCCCTGCTTCAGGTTCGCAGGAAACTTGTAGCTCCACACCTGCTTGAGCCCGCTGACGTTGGCCGTATCGATCTGTTTGAGCGGCGAATGCGATTGGCCATTGTAGGTGCGATAGTAAGTGAGCCAACCGGGGTCGCTCTGGGCGGCTGTCAAGCGCTCATATGTGACGGCCGGATAATCGGCCGCCGCAGCCACCGCTCCAAATGCCAGACTGATGGCAACCGCGACGCCCGTCGCAAGCGTCGTGGGTCGCGTCGCCCAAGCTAAACGTGTTTTCATCCTTGTCTCCTGTTGAGTTGTCGACGCGGTGCCGTACGGCGGCGCCTTCGCCTGGTGTTTGCAGAGAAACTGCATACCCTTCAAGGCAAATCGCGTGCCATCGCGACCTGCATCGCGATGGACCCTGTGAAGCATCCGTGGGATGCGCGGGGGCACGTTTCCCATGCGCTGCGAACGACGAACACGGCGTTGCATCGAGGTACAGAAAACGCGACATGTGTTGCTAAATGGGACAACGAACATGGCTCACCACGACCCTCCAGACAGCCCCGCGTTTGCGCCAGTGACCCAGTGCGCTGAATGGCTCCGGCATTGAAGGCCTTGAGAAACGCAATGGCATGGTTCTCGCTGTTTGACCCCGCACGATGAAGAGCACCGGCGAAGTAGCGCTGTCCGTGCATCGCAACGCTCTTCGTCGGATCGCTCACACAACTTCTGGAGGAGTGCGGTATGAACCACGCAGACATGCAGTTTCTCGACGTCGAGTTTCCGTTCGCAAAAAAATATGGCAATTTCATTGGGGGCGAATGGGTGCCACCCGTGCGCGGCGAATACTTCGACAACGTCACGCCGATCACAGGCGAACCGTTCACGTCGATCCCACGTTCAACCGCGGAGGACGTCGAACTCGCGCTCGACGCCGCCCACCGTGCCCGCAAGGCGTGGGCCGACACGTCGCCGGCCACCCGCGCCAACATCCTGAATCGCATCGCGGATCGCATGGAGCAGAACCTGTCGCGTATCGCGTTCGCCGAATCGATCGATAACGGCAAGCCGGTCCGCGAAACGCTCGCGGCCGACATCCCGCTTGCGATCGATCATTTTCGCTACTTTGCAGGGTGCGTCCGCGCGCAGGAAGGCACGCTCTCGGAGATCGACAGCGACACCGTGGCGTACCACTTTCACGAGCCGCTTGGCGTGGTCGGTCAGATCATCCCGTGGAACTTTCCGATCCTGATGGCGGTATGGAAAATTGCACCCGCACTGGCCGCGGGAAACTGCATTGTCCTTAAGCCCGCCGAACAGACGCCGGCATCCATCCTCGTGCTGATCGAGTTGATACAAGACCTGTTGCCGCCAGGTGTGCTCAATGTGGTGAACGGGTTCGGTCTCGAAGCGGGCAAGGCGCTCGCAACCAGTAAGCGCATTGCGAAGATCGCCTTCACCGGCGAGACCAGCACTGGCCGTCTGATCATGCAGTACGCAAGCCAGAACATCATCCCGGTCACGCTTGAACTCGGCGGCAAGAGCCCGAATATTTTCTTCGCCGACGTGATGGATCAAGACGACGGCTTCTTCGACAAGGCGCTTGAGGGCTTTGCGATGTTCGCGCTGAATCAGGGCGAAGTGTGTACGTGTCCGTCGCGCGTGCTGATCGATGAGAAGATCTATGACCGCTTCATCGAGCGTGCTCTAAAGCGTGTCGCTGCGATCAAGCAAGGCCATCCGCTCGATCCGAGCACAATGATCGGCGCGCAAGCCTCGCAGGAGCAGCTCGAGAAGATCCTGTCGTATATCGATCTCGGCAAGCAGGAAGGCGCTGAATTGCTGATCGGCGGGGAACGCAACTCGCTGTCCGGCGAGCTCAGCCAAGGCTATTACGTGAAACCGACCGTGTTCCGAGGGCATAACAAGATGCGCATCTTTCAAGAGGAAATCTTTGGTCCGGTCTTGTCGGTAACGACGTTCAAGACCGAAGACGAGGCGCTGGAAATCGCCAACGATTCGCTCTATGGTCTCGGCGCCGGCGTGTGGACTCGCGATGGCGCCCGTGCTTACCGCATGGGGCGCGGCATTCAGGCGGGCCGTGTGTGGACCAACTGCTATCACGCGTATCCGGCGCACGCTGCATTTGGCGGCTACAAGCAATCGGGCATCGGACGCGAAAATCACAAGATGATGCTTGACCATTATCAGCAGACCAAGAACCTGCTGGTCAGTTATAGCCAGAAGCCGTTGGGGTTTTTCTAAGCCGGCAATACCCGGAGCAGCCGCACGGCCGCTCCGGGTCAACCTGAGTTCCGGGTCGTCCTGCGAGAGCCGCGCGGCCGATGTCCGGCCAGTCGCGCACCACCCTACTTCCACGCATAACGCAGTCCGACCCAGACGCCGCGCGGCGCTCCCATACCGAGAAATTGCTCGTTCGTCCCGTCGTTGCCCGAAAACGAGTGCTCAGGCCCATTGAAGAAATTCTCCCCAAGGATCCCGAAGTCCGCATAGCGTTTGTCGAACAGATTGTTCAGGTGCGCAAATATCTGCAACTGCTTGGTGACCTGATAGGTCGTATCAAGATCGACGACGAAGTAACCGGCGATCTGCCCATTCACGTCTTGATTGTTTTCGTCGCCGCGGGCAAAGATGGAACTCCGATACAGCACGTTTGTACCCACATTCCACTTGGACGTCGCCGCATAGTCGAGGCGTAACTTCAGCGTGTTCTGCGGAATGCCTGGAATCCGGTCGCCGGGATTCACCGTCACGTTACCGTGTGCATTGGCGCTCGAGTTGCTGGCGCTTTGCTCCACAAACGAACTCTGATATGTAGCACGCAGATAGGTGTAGCTCGCGGTGACGGCGAGCGGCCCGGTTTGCCCGCGTGCATTGAGTTCGAACCCCTGCCTGCGCGTGGTCCCGACGTTCTGGAAGTAGCCGGTCGAGGACGACGCGCCGTTGCTGCTGACAAACGCGATGTCGTCGTGCAGGTCGGTACGGAAAAACGCACCGCTCCAGTGAAATGCCGAGGTCGGGTTGCCGCGTGCACCTGCTTCGAAGGTACGGGATATGACGGGTTTCAGTGCGGGATCGGCGATAAAATCGTTCGGCAGCGAGCAAGGCGCGGCCGGGTCCGCGCAGGCAAGTTCGATCGCCGTTGGCGTGCGCATGCCCTCGTTGTAACTCGCGTAGGCCGTGAGCCAGGGTACCGGGTTGTACGTGATGCCGAGCGCAGGATTGACGCGTGAAAAACTATGTGAGCCGTTGAGAAGCGGCTGCGTTCCGGTCAGATCCTCGATATTGACGCTCGCGTGGTTGTAGCGGGCCGACGCTGTCAGCGCGACGGTGCGTGTCAGTGAAAGCGTGTCGCTCACAAACAAGCCAAGGTTGCTATTGCGTGTGGACGCATCTGTCTGCAACGTGTAGTTGTCGGTACCGACGGTCTCGCGATCACCGGTGAACTGCGCGTCCTGATAATACTGCGAGAAGCGCGCGTTGGCGAAATCGCCGCTCACGCCCGCCGTCAACTGGTTGTTCATACCGGCAAGCTTGCCGGTGGCGCTCAGTTGCACGGCGAATCCGTAACTGTCCTGAGCGATGACCGAGCGAGTATTGTTCGCTGTCGTCATATCGAACTGGCCTGTTAGCGGGTCGATCGAACCGTAATCGTTGTTCACGTTGCTGCTGGTGTTGTCGTTGTTGTAGTGCCGGTAGTACGCGTTACCAGACAACTGCAGCGCATCGCTGAAATCATGCTTGCCGGTCAGGTTCAGCATGATCGCGCGATTCTGGTTGACGTCGGAATAGGTATACGCCTGTCGCGGATTGTCGAGGAACGAGCGAGGAATGGTCTGTGTTCCTTGCAGGTTGTTGTCAGCGGCAGTCAGGCTCAGCCCGATCGCGGTGTGCGCATCCGTATAGCCCACCTTGCCGAACAACTGCTTCACCCGGCTCGGATTGTGGTCGGCCCAGCCCTGATCTGCTTCATCATTGGCCGTGACAAAATAGTCGAAGTTGCCGTACTGGCCGCCTTGCTGGAATACCACGCTTCGGCGTCCGAATGATCCACCCTCCACTTCGACGCTGCCACCGGGATTGTCCCGACCGCTTTTTGTCGTGATCGCAATTGCCCCGCCGAGCGTGTTAAGGCCAAAGAGTAGATTGGAACCAGGCATCACCTCGATACGCTCGATCGCCGACTGCGCAAGCAAGTCCCAGTTCACCACGTCGCCGAACGGCTCGTTGATCCGTACGCCGTCCTGAAACACTGACAACCCCTGCGGGGTGCCTAGTAACGGCGACGCGGTGAAGCCACGGTAGTTGACGTCCGGCTGATACGGATTGCCCTGACTGGAATTGAGCGTCACACCCGTGACGTTCTGCGCCAGATAGTCGGTGATCGTATTCGGATGTTGCGCTTCGATCTCCCTGGCGCCTACGATCTGCACGGCCGCCGGAATCTCGGTAAGCGGCATGCCCAGACCCGTCAGGGGTGTCGTGCCGACGACGGTCACCACCGGCATGATCTGCGTGGACGGCGAAGCGAGCGGCACGGGTACTGTTTGCGCCACTACGGGCGCGCCTTGCATCATCGCCATTGCACCGGCCATGGCGAGTGCGAGCTGAGTGCGCCCGCACTCAAGATACTGCTTCTTCATCTGTCTCCTCCGGTGCACACATCGGTCTTTACGCCGGCGTGCTATTTGTCCCGTTGCGGGGTAGGTGCATGCTCAAAGCAACATCGATGCCTATCGCCAACGCCTTCGCACTCGATGCCGCACGCCACGCACCGTTGGCGAAAAGCCGATGTCCCTGATGTCCTCAAATGGCACACCAGTGTCACGAACGAGGACAGTCTCCAAACAGATTGCAACAGCTGACGCGTCGCAGTGAGACAGAACACGCACGCTCTCGACCGGCACACATGTTGCGTACTGGTTCACGATCAGCATGAGCGTTGGGAGTCGCAGGGATGAGCACTTGGACATGCAACGGAACGGCCGCGACGCGGCGGCGCATGGCCGCATTGCAATGTGCCATGGGTACCTCGGCGGGCGGCGTCACAATGTGCCGACAGTTACCGCGCGACAGTGGCGTATTCGGCGAAGTGCGGCGAAAACGTCTATGCGTGGTGGTATTGGCCGTGCTGGCGGCGCATGGACTAGTCGTTGTCGAGATGCAGCGCGCCATGATGTCGGACACGGCAATGACGAGGCCGCACGTGCTTGACGTCGAATTCAGTATGCAAGACGTCATACCTCAATCGCCGGGCGTCATGCGGCAGCCTGCAGCACTCTCCCAAGAGAATGCTGCACGACCCACATCGCCGAGGCCGCGAACGTCATTACCCACGCGCAGCCTCAATGATGCGAAGGCGCACCGCAGCGTGTCAGAACCCCGACGCGCCATGCCGAGCGCGGACGTTACGCGTGCGAAGCCGCCTTCACCGACACCTGCACCGGCACCCGCGCAGTCATCGACGGACACGTCGGTTGTGCAGACACCCGGGCCTTCGACAATTGCACCACCCAGCCCCCTGCCGGTCGCCGAACCACTAACCGAACCCGGCTTTGGCGCCGCTTACCTGCGCAACCCCGCGCCGGCCTATCCCGCCGTCGCGCTGCAACGGGGCTGGCAGGGCACCGTACTGCTAAAGGTCCACGTGCTCGCGAACGGCCGGGCGGATCACGTCGCGCTCGCGTCGACGAGCGGACACCCATCGCTCGACGATGCCGCCGCTGAAGCCGTCGCTGATTGGAGTTTTGTACCTGCCCGCCGCGGCACTCAAGCCATCGATGGATGGGTCCAGGTGCCCATCGATTTCAAACTCGGAACCTGAGGCCCTGAACATGTCCGACTTCGCCACGCTGTATATCGTCGACGGTGCGCTTTTCGTGCTTGCCGCGTTCTCTGTGCTCACATGGATTCTGATTCTGCACAAAGCCTATGTGCATTGGCGGCTTGCATCTGAAAACCGGCGCTTCACAGCCTTCTTCTGGAAGGCTGCCGAACGCGATCCGACCGGCGCCCTTGGCGGCCAGTTGCACGCAGCCGGTTCGAAGGCGCGCGTAGCTCGCGCGGGCTTTGCGGCGCTTTCGAGCGCCGCACCCGTCGATGCAGACTCCCGGACGGAGTTCGCGACGTGGGACCGGCAGGAGGTGCTGGAACGCTTCCTCGCGCAGCAGATCCAGCGAGAGCGGCGCGGTCTCGAGCGCGGGCTGACGCTGCTTGCGTCGATCGCCAATGTGGCGCCCTTTGTCGGGTTGTTCGGTACGGTATTCGGCATCATCCATGCGTTGCACGCGCTCGCGGCAGGCACAACGGGCGGCGTCGAGGCGATCGCGGGGCCGGTCGGACAGGCACTCGTCGCCACGGGCGTCGGAATCGCCGTCGCCATACCTGCGGTACTTGCCTACAATCTCTTTCTGCGCCGGTTGCGCGTGACGGTCGCTGACCTGGATGACTACGCCACCGACCTGGTCAATCTGGCTCGATGCAACGGATTCCGGATCAGCTTCGCGGCGGACACACTCGTCAGCACCAGCCTGCCGTCGCATACCGGCGAGGTACGAGCATGATTTCCCGTTCGAGTACGACCGACACCGATGAACCGCTCGCTGAGATCAACGTCACGCCGCTCGTCGACGTGATGCTCGTACTCGTTGTGATCCTTCTGGTCATCGCGCCGTTGCTAACGAGGACGATACGCATCGATCTGCCCAAGGTCACGGCGAGCGCATCCGAATCGCGCACTCACTCGGTGACGGTAAGCCTCGATGCCGATGGAAGGATCTTTTTCGACGGTAGCGAAATCGCCTTGGAGCAACTCGAGCCGGCGCTCAGGCGCCGCGCGTTGCAGGACAAGCGAACCACTGTCAATCTACGTTCTGATAAAAATGAATCGTTCGGCGCGGTCGCGGACGTGCTGGCCAGAATCGGCCATGCGGGGATCGAACATGTGGCTGTGGTGACAGCGCACACCAGCAAGCCCTCTGAATAAATGCCTTTCGACCATCAGGGATAGCATCTCACTTCAGTACCATTGCACGTCGCCAAGATGCGATGGCTTGTCAGCACGCGTGCGAAACGCAGAGCTACTTTTGACTCAGCAATCGAGACATGCGAGTCTGGCTATGACGAAAAGAGGTCGACCCTTGAATCGCCAATCAAACTCGGAGCATCACTCGCTTTCTGTCGCCGTAGGCTTTGCTGACGAGCTTGCTAGCTCGCAGGGTCCCTGCAGATTTGTCTCCTGACAGTACCGCTCGAACCGACAAACTGTCCACAATCGCATTTGCCGCATTGGCATTGCCGCGACGTTTCAATTCGTCCACGAGCACCTGTTGAAGACTTGGCCACACTCCTTCCTCCTGCCACTCGGCCAGTCGCCGGCAGCAAACTTGGCCAGCTCCGTAGCCCAGTTTCTTAGGAAGCAGGGTCCACGAGATACCCGATCGCAGCACAAAAACAATGCCAGAAAATACTGCACGGTCCGGTGCTCGGGGACGCCCGGCGCTGCGGCGCTCGGGCAACGATCGCGTAGGAATCAATGGTTCAATAAGCGCCCAAAAGTCGTCGTCTATCAGACCGTCAAGCATAGATCCCCCGGGGAAAAATCGAGAAGCCAGTCTCTTTCTACATAGCGATTTTGATGCGCGTAACTTAACGGAACCCTCGGTTTAGCCCGCCGTCCCCAGGCAAAGCTGTCATTGGCGACGCTTTGTTCACGCACTGGATGGACCACTAGACGGGACCGAGAGAACTCGCCTGAAGCAGGGAGAAAGTACGCCGCGCGTGGCTAATGCCGCACGCAGTCTTAAGACTACGCTGCCATTCTTAGATGAGGGTTAGCTGCGGCTTTCGGTTTTCGGACAGTCATAGAACACATTCAAACTGTCACCAGCTGCGAGAACAAGTAGCTCAGCGCGATAGGACATGCCACTCGGTTCAAGCAATCAAGTATCGCTAAAAGCGCCACTGACATCGAGGCGCGGTAGAGTGCCGATTGCAGTCCACTTTCCGATTTGCGTTCTTGAGTCAGATACTCCCCGCTTCCTTGGAATCATCGACTCAGCGCCAGGTCGCCTCGGCGACGCCGGCGAGCGCACAAAGCACAACGACGGCGAGTGGTGGAATCTTCCAGCGCGTCAACAGAAAGAATCCGATGGCTGCAATGGCAAAGTCGAGCTTCGAAAGTACCGCACTTGTCCACACCGTTGAATACAGCGCGCTGGCCAGCAGGCCAACGACCGCAGCATCCACGCCCGGAAGCAGTGCAGCCATCGATGGGTGGGCGCGCAGTGTTTGCCAGTAAGGGAGCGCCGCGAACACGAGTAGCAGACCCGGGAGGAAAATACCCGCAGTTGCGAGCAACGCGCCGGTCCAGTGATTTGGCGCTTCGGCCATCATCCAGCCGAGAAATGCCGCGAACGTGAACAAGGGGCCGGGAACTGCCTGCGCGGCACCGTAGCCCGCAAGAAATTCGTTCGGAGAGATCCAGCCGGTCGCGACGGTTTGCTGTTGGAGAAGCGGCAGCACGACATGACCGCCGCCAAACACCAGGGCACCCGAGCGGTAGAAGGCTTCGAAGACCTCGACCGCATGGCCCGCGTGGAGTCCGACCAGCGCCGGAAGTCCGAGCAGCAGGACACAGAACAGAATCAGCGCGACGGCACCCACCGTGCGGGAAACGCGGATTTCGTGACGGTGCTGTGGTGTGCGACTGGGGTCTGACGATGTCGTTGTCCGGCACAACGCGAGTCCGAGCACAGCGCCAAGAGCGATTACGATGAGCTGCGCATAAACGGTCGTCAGAATGCTGAGTACCGCGATTGCCATGAGCGCGATGGCAGCACGGCGTTGGTCCGGACACAAGCGCCGTGCCATATCCCAAACTGCTTGAGCGACGACAGCGACGGCGACAAGTTTCAGCCCATGGATCAAACCACTACCGACCGGGCCGCCAAGACCAGGGGAGATCGCCGCGAAGCCGAGCAAGAGCAGCGCTGAAGGCAGCGTAAATCCGAACCAAGCGGCGAGTCCCCCGATCCACCCGGCTCGCAACAGACCAATCGAGAATCCCACTTGGCTGCTCGCCGGTCCTGGCAGAAACTGACAGAGTGCGACCAGATCGGTGAAGGTTTCGTCATCGAGCCAGCGGCGCCGCTCGACGAATTCCCGGCGGAAGTATCCCAAATGCGCTATGGGACCGCCAAAGCATGTCAATCCCAACTTGAGAAACACCGCAAGAACCTCTGACGCGGTATTCGCCCGGGTCGGGCACGATGAGGAAATACCGTTTTCCATAAACTGACAGTTTATCAGATTGAAAGATCAGCGCGTCCGCACGGTCCGGGCGGTCACTCGCTTTCGAACAACTCGCCGACAAGCTCGCGCACCTTTTGCTTCACTGCAGTCTTCTCCAGCCTGCGCTGTATCCAACGTCAGCGATCACTGACCTTCCCACGCTTGTCCGTTTGTTGATTTGAATCAACCCGTGCGTGCGCCGTTCGACACCAGATAGAACTTTCCCCACGTCGTACGAGTATCACACATGAATTTGCCCGCATTCTCGATCCGCGTCTGCTCGGTCGGCTGATGTCCGCCGATGAGGCGGCTGGGCTTTGTTAACTTGCCGAGAATAGGACGACACGACGGCCGGTATGACGAGTGGTCAGAAGGCGCTCGACGGATTTTGGGTGAGTTCGGCGAATTCACGCCAAGCGACGAACCGAGCGGCAAGGTGTGAAGTTCTTCGTTGCAGGACCGGGCGGAAGCTTTATGACCGTCAGTCTCTATGGCGCGAACGAGCCATAGATCAATACAAGATCATGGGTCCGGTGAAACAGGTGTCAACGCAACCCACGAATCAGCCTACGAATCGCAGAGGGAATTCAACACCCTCTGCATTCCATCAATCACTTCAGGATGCAAAATCCAGCACTATCCGGCCTTCGATATCACCCTCGATCATCCGCGAAAATACGTGATTGATGTTTTCCAGCTTGTCGGTTGAGACAGTGGCTTTCACCTTGCCCTCATCGGCGAAGATCAGCGACTCCTGCAAATCGAGCCGGGTTCCCACGATCGATCCGCGTACGGTGATGCCGCCCAATACCACGTCGAATATAGGCAAGGGAAAGTCGCCGGGCGGCAAGCCGTTCAGGGAGACTGTGCCACCGCGCCGCACCATGCCGAGCGCTTGCGAAAACGCCTTTGGTGAAACCGCGGTCACAAGCACCCCATGCGCCCCACCAATTTCCTTCTTGATGAAAGCGACTGGATCGGTCGTCTTCGCGTTGACCGTGACAGCAGCACCGAGACGCGTGGCAAGTTCGAGCTTCTTATCGTCGATATCGACGGCGGCCACGTTGAGACCCATGGCCTTTGCATACTGCACTGCCATATGCCCGAGGCCGCCGATGCCGGAAATGACGACCCAGTCTCCGGGTTTCGTATCCGTCATCTTCAGCCCCTTGTACACCGTCACACCGGCACACAAGATTGGTGCGATCTCGATGAACCCGACCCCCTTCGGCAAGCGACCTACGTAATTCGCGTCGGCGAGGGCGTATTCAGCGAAGCCCCCGTTCACGGAATATCCCGTGTTCTCTTGCGATTCGCAAAGCGTTTCCCATCCACCCAGACAATGCTCGCAGTGTCCGCACGCGGAGTACAACCATGGAATACCAACGCGATCGCCTTCCTTGACGTGACGCACGCCGGTCCCGACTTCAGCCACATAACCGACACCCTCATGTCCCGGAATAAAGGGAGGTTTAGGCTTGACCGGCCAGTCTCCGTGGGCGGCGTGCAGATCCGTATGGCAAACGCCGCAGGCTTCGATCTTGACAAGCACCTGCCCGGCACCTGGAGCCGGCACGGCGACTTCCTCGATCTGCAGTGGCTGGCCGAACTCACGTACTACCGCCGCTTTCATTGTCTTGCCCATCGTTCACCTCTCATCAACGCATTGTTCACGCGGTTGCGCCTCTCACGAGGCGCGCTGTGGATGTAACCGGAATTGCGCGATCGCAAGGACGCCACGCCTGTCGCGCGATGAACAGCGCCGCCAGTCAAGCAGTCTTGCTATCTGAAGACCCTACTGCCCCTCACGGACCAGCAAGACAGGACAACATGAGAACCGCAGAAAACGCTCCGCGACACTACCCGTTATCATCCGCCTCACGCCGCGCCGTCCGTGAGTGCCCATGACCACGAGATCAGCGCCATGGCGCTCTGCGCTGCGCAGCAGGCAGTCAGCGACACATTCAGATATGTTGTCGGTTTCCGCCACTTCGACGTCGCACTTGAGTCCGTGCTCCGCCATGACTGCCTGCGCGTCCGCCAGTACGCGCTCGCCGTCATGGCGCAGCGTGTCGACAATCGCGAACTGATTGGAGTTCGCCGCATACATGAGCATCGCGGACCGGTCGAGTACATAGACGGCCGTGATCTTTTCGTAGCCTGCGTTCGCCATATGAACGGCTTGAAGCAATGCGCGCCTCGAGGATTCGCTGCCGTCCACCGCGATCAGAATGTTTCGATACATAATCGCCTCCTCACCTTTGAGCGGGCGACAGGAAACGATCCGGGACCCCGGTCGCTCGCATCGAAGCGCCTGCGACCCCGTTCCGGAAGCGTTCGCCTCTTCATGACCCACGATCACATTGCGGGAATCACTACCGGAAAACCCGTGTGATCCTCGACACCTTTAACACCCGGCACGTTCTCCGCGGCGACGCACATGGCGCGCGCTTGCTCGACCGAGGTCACAACACCCCATAGATGAACCGTCCCTGCGTTCACAATGACGTTCTCGACAGGTAGCGCCCACCGGCGAGCGGCAAGTTCGCGAAGGACCGCCTCGCGAATGACCTCATCGGCCTCCGATGCTGCAGAGCTTGCTTCCTTCGGCACGCTGGCCAACGCCTTCACCAGGTTCGCCCGGCTAACGATCCCCAGAAGCTCGCCGTCAAAGAGGACCGGGACGCGCTTGATCCGATGTCGCTCCAGCAGATCGGCAATTTCCCTGACCGGCGTGGTCTCTTTCACGGAAATCACCTTGCCCGTCATGACGTCCTTTACCAACCGTGCGTTTTCCTTGATATAGGTAGCGGCAAGTTCCCGGTTGGACGAAAAGAATTCGAGCCACCATGAGCGCCGCCGGGCTTGCGTCCCGGTCTCGGCTCTATGAAGCAGGTCGCCTTCGGTAATCATGCCGAGCAACCGGCCCTCGTCATCCACCACCGGCGCGCCGCTGATGTCGTTCTCAGCGAATATTCGCGCCGCTTCTCGCACCGGTGTTTCCGGATCGACGGTAATTACCTTTCTGGTCATGACGTCAAGTGCGCGCATGTGCTTCTCCTCAATGTGATCCGCCGAATTCGCAGTAAAGGCTGACCTTTTTCTTTTGGACCCACCCACAATAGGAATGCTAGTCAACGATGAGCCGCAGGTCTTGACTCAGGTCAACCGTGCCGCCCTTGCCCTCATCGCGATTCAACGATCCGAAATAGAGTCCGAGCGCGATTCCAGCCACATGGCGTTGATAATGCCGAACGCCAGCGCGACGCCAATGCCTAATATCCACGTGAAATACCACATCGTTGTTCTCCCGGTTGCTCAATAGAGCGACGAATCGTTTTCCACCGACGCCGTCGATACCCGTCCCCTCATTACCCGATACACCCACGTCGTATAGAGCAGCACGATCGGCAAAAAGATCAAGACCGCAATGAACATGATCTGCAAGGTCAGTCTGCTCGAGGTGGCGTTCCAGACCGTGAGGCTGTCGGATGCCTGGATCGAAGATGGCATGATGAAGGGGAACATCGATGCACCCGCCGTCAGGATCACGCCGGCCACGGCCGCACCGCTGGCAATGAAGGCTTGCGCACGCAGCCCGCGAGCCGCGCATAGTGCGGACCACAGAGCGCCCACTACGCCGATCAGCGGCGCCATGACGACCCATGAACTCTTGCCGTAGTTCGAGAGCCACAGGCCATGACCTGTCGACACTGTGCCATCCGCTGACAACTGGAAGCCCGGAAGCCACAACGCCACCGCGACGCCCGCGGCACCGAACAGAGCCGCCGTCATGCATCCCGCCCAGACATTCACCCTCGCGGCGCGGGAGGAGACGTCACCCGACGCCTTCAGATGCAGGAACGCCGCACCGTGCATGACGAGCATCGCCACGCTGACGAGTCCGCATAAGAGCGCGAACGGATTGAGCAAGCCAAAGAAGGTACCCGTGTAGGTTGCTCGCAAGTCGGCGTCGAAACTGAACGGCACGCCGCGCAACAGGTTGCCGAACGCGACGCCGAACACCAGCGCCGGAACGGCACTGCCCGCGAACAATGCCCAGTCCCAGGCACGGCGCCAGCGTGCGTCGGGCAGCTTGCCCCGGTATTCGAATCCCACCGGCCGAAAGAACAGCGCGAAAAGCACCAGCAGCAGTGCCACGTAAAAGCCCGAGAATGCCGTCGCGTAGACGGTCGGCCACGCAGCGAACGTCGCGCCACCCGCTGTGATGAACCAAACCTGATTGCCTTCCCAGGTCGCGCCCACGCAATTGATGACAACCCGCCGCTCCGTGTCCGTTTTCCCCACGAAAGGAAGCAGCATGCCCGCTCCCATATCAAAGCCGTCGGTCAGCGCGAAGCCGATCAGCAACGCCCCAATCAATACCCACCAAATGACTTTCAGCACGTCGTAGTCGATCATGTCAGCCCCTTCTTTTGCAATCCAGTTTGCAAACCCTCTTCCAGCCCTTCTTCGCGCCCTTGTTCATGCGCCTTAACCTGCGGTCTGCCTGGAGTGCGGTCCGAAGGCGGGTCGATGCGCGTCGGATCGGCGGGACCGAGCCGTGCATACTTGAACATCAGGAACATCTCTATGACGAACAGCAGCGTATAGAAGAGGACAAATCCCGCCAGACTGAAGATGAGATCGCCTCGTCCCAAGGTTGAAGCCGATAAATGCGTGGGGAGGACACCTGCGATAGTCCAGGGCTGCCGTCCGCACTCGGCAACAATCCAGCCCAGTTCCGCGGCGATCCACGGCAGCGGTATCGCGATGACTGCCCAGCGCAGGAACCAGCGCCGCCGCGTGAGCAACAGTGAGCGCTTCGCGCAGAACCAGAACGCCGCAGCGAATGTTGCGAGGAACAGGACTCCCAGGCCAACCATCACGCGGAACGACCAGAACAGCGGCGCGACGCGCGGGATGGTGTCGGCGGCAGCCTGGGTAATCTGCGCGGGCGTCGCGTCGAGCACCTTCTGAGTGTAGCGCTTGAGCAGCAGTCCGTAGCCAAGATCGTCGCTGTGCGCGTCGAAGCTGGCCTTGACATCTGCCGAGGTGTCGCCTGCACGCATCTTTTGCAGCGCCCCGTACGCGAGCATGCCGCTCCTGACCTTGCCGGCGTTTTCCTCTTCGAGTTGTTTGATGCCGATTACCGGTGTATCTAGCGACCGGGTCGCGATGAGGCCGAGCATCCACGGCAGACGCAGCGCGTAATCGGTATGCTGCGTCGCCTGATTCGGCATGCCGAACACAGTAAACGACGCCGGTGCGGGCCGCGTGTCCCATTCCGCTTCGATCGCGGCAAGCTTCACTTTCTGCACCTGGCCAGTGGTGTAGCCGGACTCGTCGCCGAGTACGATCACCGACAGCGTCGAAGCCAAGCCGAATGCCGCCGCTATGGCGAACGAGCGCACAGCAAATCCGGTATGCCTGCCCTTGAGCAGGTACCACGATGAAATACCAAGAACGAACATCGCGGCGGTCACATAACCAGCCGAAACCGTATGCACGAATTTCACCTGGGCAACGGGATTAAAAAGTAGCGCCCCGAGGTCGGTGAGTTCCATCCGCATTGTTTGATAGTTGAAATGCGCGCCCGTCGGGTTATTCATCCAGCCGTTTGCGACCAGGATCCAGAGCGCTGACAGGTTCGAGCCGATTGCCACCAGCGTCGTGACGACCAAATGCTGAACTCGCGTGAGTCGACTCCAGCCGAAAAAGAACAGGCCGACGAAGGTGGATTCAAGGAAGAATGCCATCAGCCCTTCAATCGCGAGCGGCACCCCGAAGACATCGCCGACGTAGTGAGAATAGTAGGCCCAGTTGGTGCCGAACTGAAATTCCAGAGTGATGCCGGTCGTCACGCCCATCGCAAAGTTAATGCCGAAGAGCTTGCCCCAGAAGCGGGTCATGTCCTTGTAGATGGGCTTGCCTGTCATGACATAGACCGATTCCATGATGACCAGCAACCACGACAGGCCGAGCGTCAGGGGTACAAAGAGAAAGTGATAGAGCGCAGTGACACCGAATTGCAAACGCGACAAGTCGACAACGGAACTATCGATCACGGCGAACCTCCGAAAGCGGTGTAGGAACACCCAGGACGGCTTGCGCGACTACGGCATCATCCGGGTGAACTCGACGATCGTTGCCGTTATCAAAAAACGCGTAGTAAAGCAAACCGAGTAGAACAAATTTCAAGGCCAGCGCGATGCCGATATCGCGCATGAACGGGGTGCACGCGAAGCGCCCGGGTTTGGGCACGGCGCGTAGCGCTGAACGGCGGTAGCGGGTCATCAGCTTTCCTCTGGAGAATTTTTCGTGTCTCTACGCATAACTCTAAATACGCTCGCCTTCATCCAGTTGATCTGCATCAACACTTCGCGCGTATAAGCTAGCGTGAATACCCCCGCTAGAAACGCATGCCTACACCAACGCCGACCACCAACGGGTCGATCTTGAGTGAGCCGAGCGAAGCGCCGTCTGCCGACGCGCTTGTGCGCATCCAGATCTTCTTGACGTCGAAGTTGACGAACAGATTGCGGGCAACCTGCACGTCAATACCCGCTTGCAGAGCCGGCCCAAAGCTTGAGTTCTTGATCGAGACCGGTGTGTCGCCTGCGTGAAGTCCGTTGTTGTAAAACAGCGTGTAGTTCACGCCAGCACCCACATAGGGACGAATCTTTCCAGCCGAGTTGAAGTAGTACTGAAGCAATAAGGTCGGCGGAAGGACGTTCACGCCACCCAACGCGCCAATGTTCGACGTCACCTCATGACGCGACGTGGCAAGAATCAGCTCAATACCGATGCTTTGGCGCACCATGTACACGAAATCGAGCTCGGGAACGATCGCATTCTTGACACCCGTACCGAGGGTAGAGAGCGTGCCCCCCGACGAGACATCTGGCTCGATGCTGATTGCTCTTACGCGCGCGAGAATGTCGCCTTGATCGGCTTGGGCCGGTAGACCAACCGCCGACAAAGTCGCGCTCAACAGCGCCGCTGCAATAACTAGCTGCTTGTTCACGGATTACCCCTTTTTATTTTTTACCGGCCGCGAATGCGAGTGCCGTGTCGATATTCTCCGAACGTAGGGGCCCTTCTTTGTTGATTTGGATCACGGAATTCGCAGGGCGCTCCGTTGCGTACGTCGAGATATCCCGTTCATCAAAGATATTCGTGGCATGCCTCCGGCCTTTGATCTGGGTCAAGCTGGCTTGCGTTGGAAACGCGCGAAATAGTGTTATCACGAGGTATGAAAAGCCGCGTGGAAATCTTTCAGGGCGAACACCATGACAGCACACACCTCCAGACGCGAAAGGAAAGCTACGCAAGAATGGCGGATGATCGACGCGGCACTGCGCCGCTCTTGTACGTATCGACATCCTGCCGGACGCATCCGCAGAATCGAAACGCATATATCCGTGGTCTATCTGGCTGGGCGGCATGCCTACAAGATCAACAAACCGGTAGCGCTCGGTTTTGCCGATTTCACACGACTGACAACGAGGCAGCATTGTTGCGAAGAAGAGGTGCGACTGAATCAGCGCCTCGCCAAGCGTCTATATAAAGGCGTGATACCACTTACGCGAGTGGGGCGTACCGCGAGGCTTCGAGGAGATCGGCGCGTGATCGGCTATGCGGTGCGCATGAGGCGTTTCGAGGACGACTGTCTGTTCTCCGATCTTGTGAGCACGAATCGACTAGGCAAGGACGCAATCGAACGCGCCGCGGAGCGTGTCGCCGCCTTTCATCAGTCTATTCCGGCGCTTGCGCCCCGACGAGAATACGGCTCGGCGCCTCTGTTTCAATCACAATTGAGCGCTGCTCTCGATGGACTCCACGGTGCTGGTGTGGAGGTTCCACCGGCCGTACGTTCGTGGTGTAAGTCAGAGCTTGCACGACTCGCCGATGACATCGAAGAACGCCGGAGGCAGGGCTTCGTTCGCGAATGCCACGGCGACCTGCACCTCGACAACCTTGTTCAATCAGGCCGCGATGTGCTCGTCTTCGATTGCATCGCATTTAGCGAATCGCTGCGCTGGATCGACGTGATGAACGATGTCGCGTTCCTCGTCATGGATTTGCAGGCGCACGGGCGGCCCGATCTCGCGGCCCGATTCCTGAATCGATGGCTATTTTTGACGGGCGACTTCTCAGGGCTGCGCGTCCTGCGGCTTTACGTCGTGTATCGCGCACTGGTGAGAACATTGGTCGAGACCCTGAAGGCGCGCGGCAACAACTCGGCGCAGCGTGCCCGTCGCTACCTCGACTGTGCGATCGAGGCGATCCAGCCCCGGCATCCGTTACTTTTGCTGTGTCACGGCTTTTCAGGCTCGGGCAAGTCAGTGGCAAGTGCCGAACTGGCACCGCTCATCGGTGCCGTGCGCATTTCGAGCGATACCGAGCGCAAACGCGACCGTCCGTTCGGTCCTGCCGGGGGCAAAGCCTTGCCACGTACCGCGTATACGCACACCGCAATCGATGCTCACTACACCAGGCTCCGCGCTCTGGCCTGCAAACTGATCGAGAGTGGCTACAGTGTCATCGTTGATGCAAGCTTCCTCAAACACCACCATAGGCAACGTTTTTTTGAGCTTGCCCACGCCTTGTCAGTCCCTGTGCAGATCCTCGACTTTCACGCGTCCACCACCAGTTTGTTCCGTCGTATCAGGGAACGAAAAGTGGACGCGCAAAGACTGACCGATGCCGACGAGCAAGTCTTAGTGAAGCAACTGGCGAATGAAGATCCGCTGCGACCGGAAGAATGCGCGCAAACGCTGTTTTTCGACACAGATGTGCCACAGGTCAGGTTTGGCGAGCGCGCATATTGGAAGTCCCTACTTTCGTTTCCAAGCTCACCCGTGACGCTGCAAGCCGTTCATCCCGTTGATCGAACTGCAAGCGCGCACGTGAGGTCACACGCAACCTTGGCTTGCATGAGTCAGGCAAGTGCGGCAAATGCCTAGACTTTGAATTGAACCATGAGTGCTGAGCCGCATTGACGATACGGAGTTCATCATGCGCATTACCGTCCATCTCGACACGTTCGACCGCGTTTGCCCGTGCGGATATGCCATCCTTGAAATCAACAAGCAGTCCCGCCGCTGGACGTGCGAAAACCAACTCGGCTTGACGCTGCCGAAGGAAGGCACATTGGTCGCCACATCAACAGGCACTCTTCTTTGCGGGCAGGCGAACCAGGCACGCGTATGCCTACTTGAAGGTCTCGACATATTTGCCGATACCGGACCGTTCGAGGGTGAAACGGGGCTCGCCATGTGGTACGGAAATCAGGGTATCCAGCCTGCTGCAGGCCACTGGCACGTCGAGCTCGCACAAGATTGTGATGAACGGTGGTTTAGCTTTTCTTCCCCAAGCGAGTCGGAATAGAGTCGGATTAACCGACGCAGAGTTCATCATGTCCTTAAAAGTCGACCTCATTGGTGCGCGCGACACGTACCGCCTGTGTTTCGTGCGTGCGCCATGGGCGTTCCTAACCCGCCTGACGCTCGACCAACAGTGGGGGGAGAACTGGCAGCACTCGCCGTATCAGCAGTTTGCGGGTATACCTAGCCATCACTTGCCTGACCAACTGCTAACTGTCGCGTTCGACGGGCCACTATACACACCCGATACCGGCTACGACGGCGGCTCGCACAGCGTACTTGAGATCAACGCGGGCATCGTGCCATGGCTGAGAGCTGAAAGCTACGCCGGCGGGCCACCCCTGCATATCATGGCGGGCGCAACGCTTGAGTCGTTCGTGACGTCCGTCGAACTTGCCGGCGGTCAGGTATATGTTCCGCTTGGCTGGGGCATCCAGCCCGGCATTTCGTCCTTGCCTGCGCAAGTCCAGGTTCAAGCCTGAACTCGTGCTCGATACTCACCCATAGATCACTTCAGCTATCACCGAAAACACTTCCCGAGTCCAGAGTCCGAATGCCAACCCCGTCGACCACGTTCCTCGATTTGAAGCCAAGTTGTGTGCCGATAGGCCCAGTCATCGCGTTGTACCGGACGTCGAGCGCGCCGAAGTTGCGCGATACGCCACGCTGACGTTCGTCTGCAAATTGTGGCGCAGCGCTGGTCGATACGAGTCAAGCGAGCGGCATTCGACGGTCGGTGCGCGACCACCAAACTCGTTGATGTAGATCAGGGCTCGAATAACGCCGTCGTTCGATCATTGGTACATGTTCGTTGCGGGGCCGCCTAATCGACGCCGCCTGAAACGCTAACCCCAGGAGCCTTTGATGCACACACTCGCGACTTCGCAGATTGACCTTCTGAAACAAAAGCTCGAATCGCAGCAAGTGGAACTTAAGGCAGCGCTAGTTCGCGAAGCGACTCATGGCAGCCAGATCGAAGATCTCGACTCGATCGATCGCGCCCATGCTGTAACTGCACCAATTGTCGAAACCGAGTTTGCGGTGGCGAGCCATCTCGCCCAGCAACTCCAACAAGTCGAGCGCGCGCTTGGCCGTTTGCGAACCGCAAACTACGGTGTTTGCGTCGACTGCATCGGTGCAATTGGTTTTGCTCGTCTGATCGGGTGTCCCAGCGCGGAGCGCTGCGAGCGTTGCCAGGAAGTCTACGAATATACGCACGGAATGCACATACGCCAGCCCATGTAAGCAACGCCTGCGCCGAATCGCGGGTTTCTGGTTGCAGCAACCGTTCTTCACCGCCGTGAACAATCGCTTACCGCAATCCATGCCGTCCGACGGCACGGTTCACGCTTTCTTCAAGTGACGCACGGCATGACCAATCGCCCGCAGGTGATTGAGCGTCAGCACACGGGCGCTTTATCCGCACACGTGTGAAGCGCACGCAAGACCCCGTACCCCTTTACGAGACGTCCTTCTCTCGGACCAATAGTAGTGGCGTCCGTGCAATTCCCGCGACCCTGTTCGCGACACTGCCGAGCAAGCAACGCACAAGACCCCGCCGACCGTGTGTTCCCATCACCAGAAGGTCGGCATGCCAGGTCTGCGCTTCGCGCTCGATCGCGTGGGCGACGTCGTCGTTGGCTTGATCGGTGTTGACTAGCGCCGTTTCAAGATGAGCGCCACCTGCTTCTGGTAGTGTTTCGAGGAACTGGCTCGCTTGCGCGAGTGAGGCGTTACCCTCTTCCACCAACCCGTCTTCCAGCACGGTGAGCGGAACGAAATCGGTCAAGCGCACCGCGCGATCGACGACATAGATCGCGCGTAGTTCTGTTCCCGCGCGGGCAAGCCTCGCGCCGATCCGCAGTGCTTCCTGCGAAGCCGAACTGCCGTCAACTGCGAACAGAATTCTCTGCGGTCTGCCACGCCACTCAACGTCACCGTGCTCGGGCACGACAAGGATGGCGCACGCCGCAAATTTCATGAGCGGTTCAGACACAGCGCCCTCAACCCAATGAAGCAGCCCTTGATGCTGGCGCGACCCCATTACCAGCAGGTCCGCCTGCCAGTCTTGCGCGGCCTTTGCCAGCGCATGCACGACCTCGCCACCATTAGTTATCAGGTCGATGATCTGAACCTCAACCTTGGCGCCGCTCGACGCGAACAGTTCCTGCGCCGTAGCGCACGCGTTCTCAACATCTTGCAGCAACAGTGCGCGCGCTGCGCTCAAATGGAATGCCGCCAGCGGTCCCCGCGGAATCACTGCACGTGCGTTTTCCACCACGCCGACAATTCGAACGTGTGTCTCCTTATTTGCAAGATGAGGAACAAAGGCGGCGGCGCGAGCAGATGCGGCTGTCGGATCGACGCATAGCAGTATCCGCTTGAAGCCCGTGCGAACATCCGTGTTCGTTGCTTGAAGTTCCATGATCGACACTCGCCCCGTCATTGTTCAGATTGTGGTCAGCATTCCCATTCCAACGCGTCGACATGTGCGAGCTTACGCTCCAGGCGTGCGGCGAAAATTTCAAGCAGGCGCACTTGCGCGCCGTCACGAACATCGCGTGCATCTATCTGACAGCGCGCGAGGGCTGATCTTCCGCTGATATCGGCCAACTGCCCGAGCGCCTGCTCGGCTCCGCTGCCGCCGAACGTGCAAAGAAACGCGACCTTGGGCAAGCGTGCCCGATAGGCTGTGAGCCATGTACGCATGGGCGTCGCCACGCGATGTGCCCAAACCGGAGTAGCAATCACAACGAGTTCGTAGGAAGACGGATCGTGTTTAGCAGCGTTAATCCTGGCGGGACGCTCCCTCAACACGTCGATAATCGATCGGACGAACCCCAGCGGGCCCGATCGGTCGCTGCGCTCCACGATATCTTCGAGATCCGCGCCAAGTCGGTTAGCAAGCGCTTTCGCGGCGTGAGCGGTCACGCCTGAACGCGAGTAGTAGACGACAAGAACCCTTGCTTTGGACATCGTGATTCTCCGAAGAGAGACATTCCAGCGTGCGAGTCAACGCAACGCAGCTATAGATGAATTGTTTCCGACAGCTTCAGGCTTATCCACACCATGCCTTCGCGAAGACCGTCGAGTACCGCCTCGCGTTCAGTTGCGAAGATTTTAGAATGTCGGAATTGATGCTTGAATTCCTCACCCGCACCGGCGTGACCGACGTGAATCTCGCAACCAAAGCCGCCGTCGGCCGGGAAGGTATCGGTGGTGACGTTCCAGCTATCGCTCGTCACTTGACCCTTGAGCGTCATGGTGCCTCTCCCTTATTCCACTACCAGGTGATCGACCACCGCATGTACGCCAGGCGCGGACCACGCGGCGCCACGAGCGGCCTCCCGTTCGCGGTAGGTTCCCACGGTGCCGCTCAGGGTCACAACGCCGTCATGCACCTCGATGCCGATGTGCTTGGCCTCGCGCTCGGCATGGCGCAGCAGGGCACGACTGATCTGTTCTCCGACGTCGGCAGGTGCTAGGCTGCCGCCCACCTTGATCATGTTTGCGACACCCGTGACGCCGCGCATGTGCGCAATGCGGCGAGCTGCGCGATGGCGCTGCCAGTTTAAGTCGACGTCACCGCGCAGCGTTACCCAGCCCTTTTCGACCTGAACCTGAATGGCGCCTTCCTTCAGCCCGGCGGTCCAATGCAAGGCCGACGTTGCCGCCTGCGCAATGTCGGCGTCGCTCATCACGTCCTTGGAGGGTAGACGCACCTCGGCTTCGACAACCATGGCCTTAACGCCCGAGACCCGTTGCACACCCTTTTCGGCGGCAAGTTTCTCCGCGTAGCTGGACGGATGGCCAACCAGCGTCACAATGCCGTCTTTCACTTCAACCGCGAACTTCGACGAATCGACGTCCGGTGTCCAGTCCAGTTCCTCTTCCACGTCCTGCTTCAACTGCCTGTCGGTTTTCATAAAGTCCTCTGCGACGAAAAAAGCGCGCGGCGGCCGCGCGCCAACGACTCAACTGATCTGGAGGCGTTTTTGCTCAGCCTGCGCCTTCTTCGGGAGCGTGAGTGAGAGCACGCCATCCTGATATTGCGCCACCGACTTGGCTTCATCGAGATCGCACGCAAGCGAGAACGAACGGCTGATCGCGCCAGCGTAGCGCTCGCGCCGGATAACCCGTTCCCCTTCCTTGATTTCCTTGTTGCGCTCGACCTTCGCGTTGATCGATACCACGTTGCCGTCGATCTTCACGTCGATATCTTTCTTGTCCACGCCAGGCAGTTCCGCCTTAACCTGATAGGATGAGTCAGATTCAGTGACGTCGATCTTCATGTCTGCCAGCGGCGCGTCGTCGTTGCTCATCATGCTGCGCAACGGCCGGAATAAGCCGTGAAACATGTCGGACACCGGCTCGATCGAGAATGGGTCGTAACGGGAAAGATTGCTCATTTCAAAACTCCTTAATTAAAGTAGTACAACACAATATCCGCCTTGTCACATCGAAACCGGAAAGGACGGAATCAAAGCAACTTCATTTCGCCAAGAATCGCTTTCAGCGCGTGCGAATTCGGCGGCCTGAGCAAAGGTCTCATGGGCGTTCATGACGTTAGGCCATTCGTTGAGTGATTTGCTGTCGAGTCCGCACTAGACAAATGTCTTCATCGCGGACGTCCTCGTTTGCGTAACAACCGTGCGTCAACAATAAAACTTTAGGCTGGCGGGACGCCTGTCCATTGACCTACATCAACCGAGCGAGACATGCCCTGCAACGCGTGGATCACCTGGCATTGCCGCGCGGGTACGCGACGCAATCCACGTAGCCATGCTGTGTGCTCCACTCGCCTCTCTTTAACGGCGACGCTCAGGTTGCAAGATGGTCACCGCGGCGTGAACGTGTGCCCGACTGGGTTGACGACGCGTCGCCTTGCACAGTTGCCGGCAGTGGGAGTGCCGTCGGTGTGGTCAGGTTTTTGAACCAGGGCGGCATAGCAGTGGGGTTTATTGCCACCGCTTTCTCAAATCCGCCGGTCCACGTCGAGTGCCAACTATTCATTGCGTCGGAAAAGGCTTCACCAAGAGCGCTTTGATGCCGCATCGCGACCTCGATGCCATCCTGCCAAAGACTGGTGGTTGCTTTGCAATAGTCGCTCATGACGGCCTGCGAGGCGGAATTGAACTCACTCCAGTCCTTTGCATTCGCAATGGTTTCGCACGCAAGCCGAAGCGCGCCGAGGTCGCGCTCAACGCGCTTCGTTTCCAGAGCGCAGGCATCCCGCCGCCATTCCTCATAGGCCGTCATCACGCGCGGCGTCAAATACAGATTTGCGCCCTGGACGAACGGATCGGCGAGTTCGGTTGCCATGATCGAGTCCTCTTTACGTATGAACGAAGGCGCGAAGAGCGCCGTATGGTCGATCTCAATTTAGGCTTGGGAATCGGCCGGTCGTTGACCTATATCAACCAGTCTGTTCTCGAAACAGCCGCCCGCTTGTACTTGATCTGCATCAATCGGCTGGCAGCAGCAACTCATACACTTTTAATCAGGAGCGCACGATTTGGACCGATGCGGGCGCCTTCACTGACTCACTAACGGAGCACTCGCGATGAGTTACAAGAGCATCGTCGTTCAACTCGACACGAGCGAACACTCGGAATCCCGGCTCGAATACGCGTTGCGGCTCGCCAAGCAATTCGATGCGCATGTAAGCGGCGTGTTTTCGGCGTTCACCCCGGATCCGCGCTCCTTCTATGTCATGGCCGGATCGGCCGAGTACTTTGAAGCGCACCGCGAGTTCCGCCGGAAGCGGCACGACGCACTCGAGCGGGTCTTTCAGGCGGAGTTGTTGCGTGCGGGCGTATCGGGGCAGTGGATTGACCATAATGAGTACGCGAGCGAAGCAATGCCGCGGTACGCCCGTTATGCGGATCTAATCATTGCCGCCCAGGACGATCCCAACGACCCCGAGTCGTTTATCGCCGATCACTTCCCTGAGACGCTTGTCCTGTCAGCGGGCCGGCCGGTGCTCTTCATTCCCTACGTCGGTGTGTTCCCGACGCTCGGCGAGAATGTCATGGTTGCATGGAACGGTAGCCGCGAAGCAACCCGCGCCGTTCACGACGCCCTGCCACTGCTGCAGCGCGCCAAAAAAACCACCATCGTTACGCTTAACGGTCTGAAGGACGAGCCGCGCGGAAACCGCATTCCCGGAGCCGACATCGCGCTCGTGCTGGCGCGCCATGGAATTAAAGCTGAAGTGGCGGAGCTGGATGGTATCGACGACGTGCCGCTGGGCGAGATGCTGCTCTCTCGCGTGTCGCAATTGAACGCCGATCTGGTGGTGATGGGAGCATATGGCCACTCGCGCTGGCAGGAACTCGTCATGGGCGGTGCGACGCGCAGCATGCTGCAATCCATGACCGTGCCCGTATTGATGTCACATTAAAGCCAAGGAGAACAGCTATGTATAAACGTATTCTTGTGCCGATCGACGGCAGCGAAACGTCCACGTGCGCCCTCGATGCCGCGCTTAAACTTGCGCACGAACACGACGCAGAACTCAAACCACTTTATGTAGTGGACGTGCCGCCGCTCATGTATTCCGAGGCCGCGTTCGATCCGACGTCATTGCGCGAAGCTTTCGTCAAGGAAGGCACACGCGTGCTCGCCGACGCCGCCGCGAAGATGCAGCGAGAGGGCGTCAAAGGCTCGACGCGCGTACTCGAGGTAGACCCAGTCGGCGACGACATCGCGCAGCAAATCACGCGCGCCGCGACAGAGTTCGACGCCGATCTGGTGGTCATGGGCACGCACGGACGGCGCGGCTGGCGGCGCCTTGTGCTCGGTAGCGTGGCCGAACGCTTCCTGCGCATCTCGACTCGCCCGGTGCTGCTCGTCCCGCTGCATACCGCGGCGCAAAAGGAGCCACACCCTCTTTCAGCACCTGACATCGCCGGAGCATGGCTATGAGCTACAAGACAATACTCGTCCATATTGACGACAGCCAGCGCAGCAATGCGCGCGTCGAGTTCGCCGTCGACTTTGCGCTTAAGCACGACGCACACCTGATCGGACTTTATGTCGTGTGTCAGGATCTCCTGCGACCTCTCTTCAGACGCGACGAAAGCCTGAACCTGGCCGTCAACGAAGCGCAGAGCGCAGCACGGCAGCAGCGGGCTCGTGACCACTTTACGGCAACAGCACAGCGGGCGGGCGTCAATGGCGAGTGGCGCGCACCGCCCGGCCCTGCCATCGAAAACGCAACGTTGCACGCACGCCATGCCGACCTGCTGATACTTGGTCAGCAAGATCCATCGGATCCGGCGGCGCATATCGCGAGGCATTTCCTGGAAGATATCTTGATGGGAAGCGGTCGACCGGCGATTGTGCTTCCGTACGCGGGGCGTGTGGAGCGCTTCGGTGACACGGTATTGATTGCGTGGGACGGCGGGCAGACAGCCGCTCGCGCGGTAGCAGACGCCCTTCCAATTCTCCAACGCGCGCGTTTCGTGAACATTGTCTGCGTGATTCGGCATCCCGAAGAAGGACAACCGGTCGGACTCGATCTGGCGACGTACCTGGAACGGCAGAACGTACGGGCCGGCTTTACATCATTGCTGCACGTGTCCGGCGTCAGTAGCGGCGCTATGTTGCTTAACGCACTCGCCGATACAAACTCGGATCTTCTGGTACTCGGCGCATACGGTCACGCACGCGCTGAAGAACGGGTGCTCGGCGGCGTCACCAGAACCATGCTCGAAAGTATGATCACCCCGGTATTCATGTCTCATTGAACGACACACTGACTTTTAAGATTGCGCGCCTGGAAAAGTGCCCGAGTACAACATTTGGGTCCGCCATGGCGCTTTTTTTATGGGTACGTGGGGCACGACCGTTATGCACAAGTCCAACTTGACTGGGCGGTGGTGGCCGTAGAGAGGATAGACGCCCGAGACGTTTTCAGAGCTTGCGACCACAGATAAAACCGGAGCGCCAATGCTCTACCCCAAGGTGTTAATACCCGCTTGTGCAGCGCATCCAAAGCGCGCCTTCATCCGAATCCTGGGTGCACCCCTTTCTGCGCCGTATGGGGAGTTCGAATTTTCCTTGCGCTGTGAGACCACGGATTTGATGCTGGACACGTTCTCGAACAATGGAAATTGCCTTTGATCGTCCTGTTCGACATATGCGGCACGATCAAAGGCACACCGCCTGCAGAGTTCGGCTGGCTTGTCGGCGACTTCTTCACGAAAAGCAGCCAATTCGCCTGATTCACTACCCTACACCACCACTATCTACTGGAAGATCAGGAATGTGCGATCCCGCACACAAGTAGAGGTGGCCTCAAGGGAGGGAATCTAGACACGCGGAGGGGCTAAGAAGTGGCCAATTCGAGTATCAGTGATCGAGCGGGGGTGCCAGAATCGCAGACTAGGTGCCCTACAACCAAGGTCGACTTTCGAGAAGGGCCTATAAAGGCTTCGCGGCGTATCGGGACGAGTAAGGCGACCGTCTGAAAAGACGTCTAACACATCCGATTTTTGAAATTTGACACACCCTCGCACAACAGGCGACGCGGTGCACAAAACGAAGCTCGCTGGAGAAACCAGCAATCAGGACACGTCGAACACTTGACCCATACGCTTCTACCCGAGCCGCGGGCGACCTCACTGGCAGTTCGCGAGCGCAACATCCAGTGCATCGTCGCGAACCACGAGAACGGGTACACGACTCGAACGCAGGACCGTTTCCGCAACGCTGCCGAGCAGATGCCGGCGCACACCCCGACGTCCGTGCGTTCCCAAAACGATAAGATCGGCTTCAAACGCTTGTGCTGCCTGCATGATCGCGCTTGGGACGCTTGCCCCGTGCGCATCGATTATCTGTGTTACAGCGCGCACTTCGCGCAGCGCGCAAAGCTCGCGCGCGTGGTCCAATTCCTGCTGCGCCGATTTCTGTGCGGCAACGTGGGACGCCTCGGTTTCGCTAATACCAACCACCAGGTCGTACACAGGAAAGCTAGGCTCGACAACACTCGCCACCATGACAGTCGCATCATCTGCGTGCGCCAGCTGAAGGGCATCTTCGAGCGCGAGATGCGCGCTATGGCTTCCGTCGAGAGCCGCGAGAATTCGTTTGTACATGACAGGCCCCTTAATTAATGGTTACAGTTAGTGTCCGCGACGGGGTCCCGACCCCGCTTGATCTACATCAAATCGCCGTCGCCTGTCACATCACATGGAAAGTCGCACTGACCAACCGGAAAATTTTGTAGCCGGCATGCTGTATCCTAAGTTTCCCTGATCGCACCCTTTCCTTTCTCATAGACACCATGGCCGGCCAGTCAACTAAACGACGTAACGTGGCAGCGAAAAACGGAGCGCCGCTGGACATAGCCGACGCTGGTCGAATGGTCAGTAAGGCCAAAGCCTCCCAACGCACGGAATCGGTACCGCACCCGCTGAGCCAGGCGCGCCTTCTTGGCATCATCCGGTCGTCCATGGAAGCGATCATCACGATCGATGAGAACCAGCGTGTCGTCATGTTCAATCCGATGGCAGAACGGCTTTTCGGCTGTCCCGCCTCCGATGCGCTTGGTGCGTCCCTTGAGCGCTTTGTGCCCGAGCGATTTCGTGCCGCTCACGCTACGCACGTCCGCCAATTCGGCGTAACCGGCGTGTCAGACCGGCAGATGGGCGGCAGGCGCGTACTGTACGGCTTGCGTGCAAATGGCGACGAGTTTCCGATCGAAGCATCAATTTCGCAGTTCGACGATGAAAACGGCAAGCTTTACACCGTGATGCTTCGCGACATCACACCGCGCCTGGAGGCGGAACGCGCGCTGCAGCGTTCGCACGAGGAGTTGCGCGAGCTTTCGGCTAACCTGCTAAGCATTCGTGAGGAGGAAAAGTCCCGGATCGCGCGGGAGTTACACGACGATCTGGGTCAGCAACTGACTGCGCTGAAAATGGACGTATCGTCTCTTGAATTGGCACCCGGAACGGATGCCGATGCTCGCGCGCAACTGCGTGGCATGCAACGCCTGATCGATGCAACCGTCGCCTCGATGCGTCGGATTGCCGCCGATCTGCGACCCGTGATGCTGGATGACCTCGGTCTGGTTCCGGCAATAGAATGGCTGGTCAACGACTTTACGAACCGTTACGGAATTCAGGTTCAGTCGCGAATTGATGGCATGCTTACCGACTTCAGCCGCGATAGCTCGACCGCCATCTTCCGGATCGTGCAGGAAGCGCTCACTAATGTGGCGCGCCACTCGAACGCTTCACATGTCGAGTTGGAGTTGCGCCACGAGGCAGACTGGTGCGTTGTGCGCATTACTGACGACGGCCAAGGCGCGAACCAGCGCGCCGATGCGCGGCAAAAGTCGTTTGGCTTGATCGGAATACGCGAGCGGGTGCACCAGCTGAACGGTTCCGTATCGATTGAAACCGCTGTCGGCCAAGGCTTCGCCATGAGCGTGACGCTGCCCCTTGTCTCCTTGCAAGACGACAAAGGTATCTCCGAATGAAGGCAACATTCAAGGACCAACCTCTGCGATGATACGTGTACTGATCGCCGACGACCATGCCCTGGTGCGCGACGGACTGCGCCATATCCTGCTCAGTGCAAGCGGCTTCGAGGTCGCGGGTGAAGCCAGCGACGGCGTTACCACCATCGCGATGATTCGTTCGACCGTCGCGGACGTACTGGTGCTCGACCTCTCGATGCCGGGCCGAAACGGCGTGGATCTGATCAAGCAGATCAAGGACGAAAAGCCAACGCTGCGCATTCTCGTCCTGACCATGCATGCGGAACAGCAATATGCGGTGCGTGCGTTTAAAGCGGGTGCATCGGGCTATCTGACCAAGGAAAGTGCGAGCGCCGAACTCGTCACGGCGGTGACCAAGGTCGCGGCAGGCGGTGTATACGTCAGCCTGACCATGGCCGAGCGCCTGGCGCAAACCTTGAACGAACCTCCCGGTGACTTGCCGCACCAGCGCCTTTCTGACCGCGAGTTCGACGTGTTTCGGCGGATCGCGGCTGGCGAGACGATCACTGAAATCGCTCAGGCGCTGTCCGTCAGCGCCAAGACGGTCAGCACTTACAAAACGCGCATTCTCGAAAAAATGCAGATGCCGCACGAAGCCGCTCTGGTTCGCTACGCGGTGCGCAACAAGCTCATTGAAGAAGACGACGCCTGAGACACCCCATCACACGGCGAGCGCGTAGTCCGTTTCCTACATGCCTTCCTGAATCCCTACCTCAAGTCGCGCCGCTCGCCCATTTTATTTTGAGATAGCTTCAAAGATACTTCGAGGCGTGAACTCGAATGGATGCGCGCTGCGCTGATGGTCTTCCTTGTCGACAATGCACGCCTTGTCCGGCACCCCTTCGCGACCCTGATCTGCGCTGGACAAGATGACGATCGTGCGATTGGCAAAAGAGAAGCAATGCAAAGCGGCGTGAGCTACTAACCGATCAATCAGGAGAACAGCATGTCTTCAGCTACCGCGTGCGCGTCCGTTACTTCGAACACGCCTCCTCTCGCACATCTGGGGTACGCCGATATCGCGTTCGCCCCGTCTCCGGCCGCGCGCGCCGGCACGCGCTGCTCTACCTGTTCGATGCACTCCGCCTGCATGCCCCAACAGTTAACGCCAGTTGAGCTGACCCGGCTCGACACCATTGTCTGTTCCACTCATCTCGTCAGGCGCGGTGCGTCGCTGTATCGCGCCGGGGACTCCTTCGAGAGCATCTATGCGGTGCGCACCGGCTGCTTCAAAACCGTCGTCATGCATCGCGACGGCCATGAACAAGTCACCGGATTTCATATCGCGGGTGAACCGCTCGGACTCGACGGGGTCTGTTCTGACGAACATAATTGCGACGCGATCGCCCTTGAAGACAGTACAGTGTGTGTGATCCCCTTTCATTTGCTCGAGGAGATGTGCCACGACGTAAAATCCATGCAGCAGCACGTCCATCGCATGATGAGTGGGGAGATCGTGCGCGAATCCGGCCTCATGATGTTGCTCGGGACGATGAGCGCCGAACAGCGCGTCGCTGCATTCCTGATGAACGTGTCGACCCGGATGAAGGCCCGCGGATATTCCGCAGCGCAATTCAATCTGCGCATGACGCGCGAAGAGATTGGCAGCTTTCTCGGCCTGAAACTCGAGACCGTCAGCCGGATGTTCTCAAAGTTGCAAAAGCAAGGCGTCGTCGATACCAACGGCAAACAGATAACCATCCTCGACGGCGAAAAGCTGGCCAAGGTGTGATCGAGCGCGCGGTTCTTCCTGGTAGTCAAAGCGACGCCATGCGTTTTGACCGTGCCGCATGCCCTCAGCGCGCCACCTTGAGAACTGCAGCGCCATGCACCCTGCCAGCGCGCAGATCATCGAGTGCCTGGTTGGCATCCGTGAGGCTGTAAGCAGTGGTCGCGACTTGGAGCCGGAATTCATCGGCGAGGCGCATGAATGCGCGTCCGTCTTCGCGAGTGAGATTCGCCACCGACACAACGCTCCGTTCGCCCCAAAGAAACGCATATGGGAAAGATGGAATATCGCTCATATGAATGCCCCCGCAGACGACAATACCGCCCTTCGTCACCGCCTTGAGCGCCGCGGGGACCAGCGCGCCCACCGGTGCGAACAGTAAGGCTGCGTCAAGCTCCTCGGGAGGCTGTTCAGTGCTGCTACCGGCCCAACACGCGCCGAGCCGCATGGCGAGCGCCTGAGCAGCCACGTCGCCCTCGCGCGTGAATGCATAGACGCTGCGTCCCTGACGCCGCGCGATCTGCGCGACAAGATGCGCCGCTGCGCCGAACCCGTAAATACCGAGTCGTTTCGCATCACCCGCCATCACGAGCGAGCGATAGCCGATCAGCCCAGCGCACAGCAATGGGGCCGCTTCTTCGTCCGAATACCGCTCCGGCAAGTGCAAACAATATTCGCTTTCGACGACCACACGCTCCGCGTAGCCGCCATCGAGCGTGTAGCCGGTAAAACCCGGCCGGTCGCACAGGTTTTCGCGGCCTGAACGGCAAAACGGGCAAGCTCCGCACGTGTGGCCGAGCCACGGCACACCAACCCGGTCGCCCGGGCGGAACCCCGACACTCCGTCGCCGAGCGCAGCCACCACGCCGACAATCTCGTGGCCGGGAATAACCGGCCGTTTTGGATCCGGAAGCTCGCCGTCGACCAGATGAAGGTCAGTGCGGCAAACACCGCACGCGTGTACATCGATCAACAATTGTCCGGGCCCCGCCACCGGATCGGGCAAGTTCATTTCACGCAGCACCGGCCCACTGCCGTCGAAAACCATCGCTCGCATGTCGAATCTCCTGCTGTCCGTTGCCTTGGTAACCGGCTCCGCTCTATTCCACTTGATGACGCGCGGGCTCGCTTGACTTGGGTCAACACCTTGTCGCCGCGATGCTGACACGATGAAGGCACGAATCCATCGAAACATGGTGATACAAAATGCCGACGCTTGCACCTCATACAGCATGGGACATCGAAGAAAGCCATTTGTCGCCGCTAGCATGCGCCGAAGCGCGCCTGCGTTTTGCGCTGAATTACGCGGTGCTTGCCCCTTCAAGCCATAACTCGCAGCCTTGGCGCTTTATCGTTGATGGCGACACGGTGATGCTCTGCGCCGACCGCACGCGAGCCCTCTCGGTGGTCGATCCGTTCGACCGTGAACTGGTCATCAGTTGTGGCGCTGCGCTGTTCAACTTGCGTGTCGCGCTCAGTCACTTCGGACTTGGCTATGCCATTACGTTGCTACCCTCGGGCGCTGAACCGGACGTGCTCGCAAAGGTGCGCGTGCTCGCGAGCGGGGGTAGGGATGCAAGCATCGCGCCACTGTTTGACGCCCTTGCCCGACGCGTGACGACGCGTGAAGCTTTTCACGCTGAAGCCGTCGCACCGGAGATACAACAGCGGCTCCTCGGTGCGGCAGAGGCGGAAGGCGTGCAGGCTGTATGCATCGACGATCTGCGCAGGCGAGAAGAAATCGCCCAACTGATAGCCGAGGCCGATCGTATTCAGTTCCACGACCCTCGTTTCAGACGCGAACTGGCGAGCTGGATTCATCCCCGGCGCACGGACGACGGTATGCCCGCCTACGGTCCCGGTGTGAGCAAGCTGCTGGACATCGCGGTGCCACTGGTCACCTCGGTCATTCGCACCTTCGATCTGGGAGGGGGCATTGCTGCAGCGCACGAAAGCCTCGTGCAGGCATCGCCCATCCTCTTCTGCATCGGCACCGGCATTGACGATCCTCAGTCGTGGCTCGCCGCGGGGCAAGCCCTCGAGCGTGTGTTGCTGACCGGTGTCGAGTCAGGACTCACCGCGTCCTATCTGAACCAGCCAGTAGAGACTGAGCAATTGCGCGACTCTCTCAGGCAAATTACCGGGATGACCGCGCAACCGCAACTGCTGCTGCGCATGGGACGCGGACCGCATGCTGCCCATTCGCCGCGCCGGCCGATCCAGGATGTAGTGTCGTGATTCCTCGTCGATGGGCGGCTCTTGATTCAGATCAACGATACACAACAGCCAAGGGGCAGCATGGTTTTGTCGGTAGGTTCTGGTCCGCTGCGTGCCCGCGGGGACTCGATGAAACCATCGCCGCATACCTGATCGAGCAACGCGGTCGATTAAAGAACATACTATTGGAGCCTGTCGATGCAGCCACTTCAGCGATCGAGTCATGCCGGTATCGCCGGCCTTTTGCTGTGCATAGGGATCCAGGCGCACGCGTCGCCGGAGCCGGAAGCGCTTGTCGATCAGCAGCACTGCATGTTCTGCCATACCGTCGACTCACCCTTTCTTGCGCCATCATTTCAGCAAATCGCGGCGCGCTATCGCAACGTTCCGAACGCCGAATCGATGCTTGAGGAAAAATTGCGGGTCGGCGGCCCCGCTCATTGGGGCGATATGGCAATGCCGGCGGCGGCTGATCGCGGTGGTCCGCTTTCGCGAGAAGACGCCCGTACGCTCGTTCAATGGGTATTGAGTAACTAATCTAATGTTGCGGAGGACACCATGCGTATCACGATCAAGTTGGATCGACCTAAAGACCCGGACCGCTTTGCAGTCCTTTGGCTAGACCTGGACTTGAGCCACTGGTCGCGGGAAATGCACAGCGGCGTCGACATTCCGTCCTGGGGCCTTTTGCGCACTGCGCCCGGCGCAACGCTGATCTGCGACCCGGATTCAACAGACGCACTGTGCGCCTTGACCGACCTCGATCTGGAAGACCCTACTCGCCTGATCGAAGGCCAGTTTGGACGTGTGGTGTGGTACAGGGACGCGAATCTGGAAGCGCGCCTGGATCGCTGGCATGTTCAATGCATCGAGTCCGACTCGATTGAAGCCGAGAACGAGGTATTCGACGAGTAGAAAGTGTTCACCCCCGGGGATGCAGTCGGGGGTCGAGTCGCGTTCACCACTCGTGCGGCGAGGGTGGCGGATTGAGCATCACGACAAGCAGTGCGACGCTTGCAATGATTGCCGCGACGCCATATCGAACGAGACTGGACTCATCGAAGATCATGCCGCGAAGGGCGGCCGCAAGGCCGGCCAGTGCAACAAAAACTGAAGTTGCCGCAACAGCAATTCTTGGTTCAATCCTGATCATTTCTCGTCTCCTAGATCTGCACCTACTGTCGAACCTACCGACGCGCCCACTTTTTCGAGCAGGCGCACCGCCGAATCGAAAGCCGCCCGGATCGCCACTTGCGGATCACTATGGGTCACATGCTCGACCGGGATCATGTTGTAGTCGCGCGTGATGAGATCGAGCCGGGCATCGTACGACCGCGAGCCGTCGAGATTACGTAAGGACTCGATGGCCAGATGACAGCCCGCAACGAAACGCGCGAACCGATCAATTCGAACAAGCTGCACGCTTGCTTCGGACTCTATTTCCGCTGATCCGACAAAGCCCATATAAGCGATTTGCATTCCGACACCCATCACACCACTCCTTCGATCGTTAAGGCGATTATCTCGTTCGCGTCATCACCTTTCCTCAGGCCAGTGGGTATATCCCGGTGGCAGAGCGAAAACTCTCGCTATTGCAACCATGATGTACTGCCGCTGCCCCTGCGCATTGACCTGAATCAAGCTAGAACGCAGGCCCGGTTCATGCCAGAACGCAGCCACGTTCGAGTAGCAATTTTATGTCGTATGTCGCGGGGTTTTGGTCACGAACATGGATGGAGCGATATCCGCAGGGCACCGTCCGCAAGCTTCTACAAGTGACCATGGATAACGATGCAGTCCTGTACATCCGTGATATCGACGATTTTCTCGAAAACGGCGTTCGGCTCGCTGCAAGTCTCGCTCGATTTCGATGCGCTCTTGGTGCAGAACGATCATGGACTCGCGGCCATTTACGTGAGCATGTTTTAGGGATGGTCCCTCGATGCTTGATCCACATCAAATGGACGGCGCCGTCCAGGTGACCTAATTGGGCCATCCGACATTTCAGGAGACGGTGATGAAGAACCTTGCGGAACCACTGGTAGATAAATCGTCGCCTCCCGCGCGACGGGTCATGAATGCTGTTGTGCCTCAGCCATTGAAGCTCGGTTTGCTAACGGCGCTCGTTGTTGGATCGATGATCGGCAGCGGCGTTTTTTCACTACCGCAAAACATGGCGTCGGGCGCAGGCGCGGGCGCCGTCATCCTTGGATGGTTGATTACCGGCGTCGGCATGTTGATGCTTGCGTTCGTCTACCAGTCACTCGCCACGCGCAAGCCCGACCTCAACAACGGCGTCTATGCTTATGCCCGTGCAAGCGCGGGTGAGTTCGTCGGCTTCAGTTCCGCGTGGGGTTATTGGGTCAGCGCATGGATCGGCAATGTCGGCTACCTGGTCATTGTGTTCGGCACCCTCGGCTATTTCTTCCCGCTCTTTGGCGACGGTAATACGCCCGCCGCGATAGTTGGCGCCTCAGTCGTATTGTGGGCGATGCACTTTATGATCCTGCGTGGCGTACGCGGCGCGGCGCTGCTCAATGGATTAACTACCGTCGCAAAGATCGTCCCGCTGCTGATATTCATCGTTCTCGCCGTGGTTGCTTTCAGAAGCCATGTGTTCACCCAGGACTTCTGGGGCACGCCGAAGCTCGGCACCGTGTTCGACCAGGTGAAGAGCACCATGCTTATCACGGTGTGGGTGTTCATTGGTATCGAAGGCGCGAGCGTCTACTCCGCGCGCGCCCAAAATCGCAAGGACGTTGGCCGCGCCACGCTGCTCGGTTTCGCGGTGGTGCTGGTCTTGCTGATGGCAGTCTCCGTGCTGTCCCTCGGCATCATTCCGCAAGCTGAACTTGCTGGAATGAAAAATCCATCGATGGCGGGTGTGCTCGACAAGGCCGTCGGACACTGGGGCGCGGTACTCATCAGTATCGGCCTTCTGGTCTCGGTGGGCGGCGCCCTACTCGCTTGGACGTTGCTCGCCGCTGAGACCCTGTTCACACCGGCGAACGACGGCGTCATGCCGACTTTCCTGTCACGCGAAAATGTCCACGGTGTTCCTGCGAATGCGCTTTGGATCACAAACGGTCTGGTACAGCTCTTCCTGGTTCTCACGCTGGTCTCGAATGCAACCTATCAGGCACTGATCTCCCTCGCGACGTCGATGATCCTCATTCCGTATCTGTTCTCCGCCGTGTACGCCGCGCGCACAGCGGCAAGCGGTGACGGTTACCACCCCGGCGAAAGCGCGCGCGGCCGCGACATGGTGATCGGCTTGCTGGCGACGATCTACTGCGGCTGGCTTCTCTATGCGGCTGGCCTCAAGTATCTGCTGCTCGCGGCTCTCCTCTACGCTCCGGGAGTCCTGATTTATGGCTGGGCGCGGCGCGAGAAAGGCGCACGTCTTTTCAGGCCATTCGAAATCGCGATTCTCGCCGCACTGGTCGTGCTGGCGATTATCGCGGGGTGGCTCTTGTCGACCGGCCGGCTCGGTCTCTAACCCTGGAGGAATTGCGATGACATCCGGTGTTTTCTCCGAGGTCGGCACGCTGCGCAAGGTGCTAGTTTGCAAGCCCGGGCTTGCGCAATCGCGCCTGACGCCCGCCAACTGCCGCGAGCTGCTGTTTGACGACGTTCTGTGGGTCGCGCAGGCGCGCACTGATCACTATGCGTTCGTTACCGCGATGCAAGACCGTGGCGTCGAGGTTTTCGACACGCACGACATGCTCGCCGACATCCTTCGCGAGCGGACCGCGCGCGACTGGGTGCTCGACCGCAAGTTGTCACCGGGCACAGTCGACATAGAGCTGTCCGCACAACTTCGTCCTTGGCTCGACGAGATGAAACCGGACGAGCTCGCGACAGCCCTAATTGGCGGCGTTGTGCGGGCCGAACTGCCGTTCAAGCCAGCTGGCCTGCTCGCAAATTGTCTTGGACATGCGGGTTTCGTTCTGCCGCCGCTGCCCAACGCACTGTTCACGCGCGACAATAGTTGCTGGATCAACCAAGGAGTTGTGCTGGGTTCCATGTACTGGCCCGCCCGGCGCCAGGAAACCTTGCTGTCCACCGCGATCTATCGCTTTCATCCGCTATTCGATGCCGGCGCGCGTGTCTGGTGGGGCGACCCGGACGTTGATCATGGTGGCGCCACGCTCGAAGGTGGCGACGTCATGCCTTTGTCGCAGGACGCTGTCGTCGTCGGCATGGGCGAGCGGACCTCCCCCCAAGCGGTGGCACAACTGGCCCGCTCGCTGTTCGCCCACGAGGCGGTGAAGCACGTGATAGCCGCGCAATTACCGAGCTCGCGCGGAGCAATGCATCTTGACACCGTATTCACGTTTTGCGACCGCGATCTGGTCACGATCTTTCCGGAGATCGTGAACGGCATTCGCTGCACAAGCCTTCGTCCAGGTGAGCAACCCGGCACGTTGGACGTGCGTGCCGAAACTGCGCCGTTCCTCGATGTCGTCGCCCAGGCGATCGGACTGAAAACGTTGCGCACAGTCGCCACCGGAGGCGACGAATGGGAAGCAGAACGCGAACAATGGGACGACGGCAACAACGTCATCGCGCTCGCGCCGGGCGTGGTGGTCGCATACAACCGCAACGTCTACACCAATACGTTATTGCGCAAGGCCGGCGTCGAGGTCATCACCATTCCGAGCAGCGAACTTGGCCGTGGCCGAGGTGGCGGCCATTGCATGACCTGTCCGATCGAGCGCGATCCGCTTTGACTACTCAGTCTCTTAGGAAAACATCATCATGGCATTCAACTTGCACGGCCGCAGCCTGCTCAACATGCAGGATTTCGTTCCACGCGACATCCGCTTCCTGCTGGACCTCTCGGCCGAACTGAAGCGCGCCAAGTATGCGGGCACTGAAGTTCCCCGGCTGAGCGGCAAGAACATCGCACTGATTTTCGAAAAAACGTCGACACGTACACGCTGTGCGTTCGAAGTCGCGGTACACGACCAGGGCGGACACGTCACCTACATCGATTCGAGCAGCTCGCAACTCGGACGCAAGGAGTCGCTCAAGGACACGGCTCGCGTGCTCGGCCGCCTGTATGACGGTATCGAGTACCGTGGCTTCCATCAGAGCACGGTCGAGGACCTTGCTCAGTATTCCCATGTCCCCGTCTGGAACGGTTTGACCGACGAATTTCATCCGACCCAGATCCTGGCGGACCTGCTGACCATGGAGGAGTTCGCCGAAAAGCCGCTGCACGAACTGTCGTTCTGCTACATTGGCGACGCGCGCTTCAACATGGGCAACTCGCTCCTGATCGGTGGCGTGCAAATGGGCATGGACGTACGCATCGCAGCGCCCCGTCCGCTGTGGCCGGACGACAAGCTCGTGGCGCAGATGCGCACGCTCGCGGAGCAAACAGGCGCAGTCGTCACTATTACCGACGACCCGCTGGCCGCGGTCAAGGGCGTGGACTTTATCTACACCGACGTGTGGGTATCGATGGGCGAGTCAATGGACGTCTGGGGCGAGCGGATCAAGCTGCTGAAGCCGTATCAGGTAAACACGGCGCTGATGAAAGCGACTGAGAAGCCCCGCACACGGTTCATGCATTGCCTGCCTGCGTATCACAACCTGGAGACTGAAACAGGCCGTGAGATTCACGAGCGGTTCGGCATGTCGGAACTCGAAGTCACGGACGAAGTGTTCGAATCGGACGCGTCGATCGTCTTCTCGCAGGCGGAAAACCGCATGCACACCATCAAGGCCGTGCTGGTCGCCACACTCGGATAAGGCGACGCCATGCGTATTCTAATTGCACTGGGCGGCAACGCCATCCTGCGGCGCGGCGAACCGCTGACGGTCGCCAACCAGATCGTCAATATCCGTCGTGCGGCGGTCCAGATAGCACGCATTGCACCCGGCAATCAATTGGTCATCACCCACGGCAATGGCCCTCAGGTAGGCCTGCTGGCGCTTCAGGCCGCTGCCGCGGGAGGCCAGGATGGCGGCACCCCGCTCGACGTGCTGGACGCGGAATCCGAGGGCATGATCGGCTATCTGCTCGAGCAGGAGTTGGCCAACGCGTTGCCGCCCGGACGCCCCGTGGCAACGCTGCTGACGCGTGTCGAAGTGCAGGCGGACGATCCGGCTTTCGCTCATCCGACCAAGCCGATCGGGCCAGTCTATACAAAGAGCGAAGCTGAGCGACTCGCCGTGATCAATCACTGGACGGTCGCCCCCGACGGAACCGGGTACCGCCGTGTGGTGGCATCGCCTGAACCTCAACGAATCAGCGAACTGATGCCGATACGCTGGCTGGTCGACCTCGACACGATTGTTATTGCCGCAGGGGGTGGTGGCGTTCCGGTGAGTGTCACAGCCGACGGCAAGACTTCCACGGGAGTTGAAGCGGTGATCGACAAAGACCGGTGCAGCGCGCTGCTGGCAGCGGACGTCGATGCGGATATGCTGATTATCGCCACGGATGTCGACGCGGTGTATCTCGATTGGCACACACCGCGTGAACGCGCGCTCGGCGAGATCTCCGCGACAGAACTAAGAACCATGGCGTTTCCGGTGGGATCGATGGGTCCGAAGGTGGAAGCTGCCTGCGAGTTCGTGTCGAAAACGGGCCAGCCGGCCGTCATCGGGTCGCTCGACCGAATTGTAGAAATGGTGAACGGCACGGCCGGCACGCGTGTGACGACTGGCGGCCCGACGGGCACTCGGCCACCTTGTGACGGGTGCGGCGGAACGCAACCTTGCCTGCAGCGTCGGCCACTCTGAGCCGTGTTGCCGCCCGTCAGGGCGCGCCGGTCAGAGCCCAGCTCGTGACATCGCTGCTTGGCACATTTTCTTGGTGGCCTCGTGGGTGCCCGGGCTTCAAATACGCGGGTTTTTAGCGGCCATCCCGCTGTCAGCAATGCTCATGGCGCGGGTAGTCGTGACACTGGTGGACGAGTCGATCGGTCAGCGGTGTTGACGCTCCCACCGGACCGAGTTCGGGTGGCGCTGCGACGCCCAAGTCATGCGGCACGGGCTCGATATTAAACATCCTATCGCGTTGTTCGGCGAAGTCTCGCTCTGCAACTTATACAGCTACGACGCGCTTTTTCCTCCTCCCTGCGTAGGCGAACGCCTACCGGCGGTGCGTAAATCCTACTCGAATCTTCGCCGTCACTGGTTTCCCTTTCATCGGCCGCTAACGATACTTTAAACGACAGCAGACAGCGACTACGCTGCCCATCCGTGAAGGAGACACATCATGCGAGCTACTTGTTTCCTGAGTAATCAGGACATCCTCGACCGCGCCGTCGAACACCTGAATACGCAGCGTGGCGCGGCGCTTCTGCCTAGAGGAGGTGGCGCATATCAGGGCCCATGCGATGGCTGCCCCGTTGGCCACTTCATACGCACACTCGATTACACGACGGCCATGGGAGGCGTTCCCGTTCGCTACCTGAGCAACGCGACCCACAGTCATCCTACGTACATGGACGCCGGCATCAAAGCTTTCCAAAAGGCCCTATTGCGGGCCAGGATTAACGTGCACGACGAGTGCACCGTCGCGTTGCTGAGTTGTCTGCAAAACGTACACGACGCATCTGGAACATGGGAATGCACGGAGCGGTTATTCTCAATCGCAAGAGATTTCAACTTGAGCACCAACAACATCCGTGCTTCGGGCGATGGATCGAAGGGGCAATTCGCTCACACCGAAACCGGCGCCGGATTCTTTATCTAGTCACTGATGATCGACATGCCCGCCGCGGAGATGCTCCTCTTTTGATGAAACCGGCTATTCGTCTGCCCAGACTGTTTGATTTGCATCAAAACGTCATCTGGCGGACATCTCATAGTTGACTTACGGCAGCGTCTCGATTCGACCCAGCGTCGACCATGCGAGAGGCGCATACCCCCCATGCGGGCAAAGCCTATTCGAGCCATCAAGAGCTCTCAGGCGACGGCTGCCGTTTGTTCGCCCATCTCACGACTCAAGCGAGGAGACTATGTCTACCATCGAATCGATACCTCACATTCCTGCCCAGGGTATTCCTTTAACACGGCATGCCGCGATTGACGGAATGGATGCCTACCGCGCACTAGTGGATGAAGCCGCAAGCGACAATGAAGCCTTCTGGGCACGTCTTGCCCGCGAGCATCTGACCTGGCGTCGTCCGTTCACGCGAATTCTTAACGACGAGAATGCTCCGTTCTACAGATGGTTCGAGGACGGCGAACTCAATGCGTCGTATAACTGCCTTGACCGGAATCTCATCAACGGCAACGCGAACAAGACCGCGATCATCTTCGAGTCCGACGATGGTAAGGTCTCGACCGTTACGTATCAGGCGTTGTATCACCGGGTATGCCGGCTCGCGAATGCACTGCGGGCACGCGGCGTGAAGAAAGGCGACCGCGTAGTCATCTACCTGCCGATGTCAGTCGAAGGCGTCGTCGCGATGCAAGCGTGTGCGCGCATCGGCGCGCCGCACTCGGTTGTCTTCGGCGGCTTTTCCGCTAAATCGCTCCACGAGCGGCTGGTGAACGTCGGTGCGGTTGCGGTCATTACCGCAGATGAACAGGTACGCGGCGGCAAGACTCTTCCGCTGAAAAGCATTGTGGACGAGGCGCTTGCAATGGGCGGCACCGATGACGTCAAGACCGTCGTCATCTACCGTCGCACGGGTGGCCGGATCCCATGGATCGGCGGGCGCGACGCCTGGTTGCATGAGCTGGAGAATGGTCAGCCAAATACCTGCGAGCCCGAATGGGTGGGCGCCGAGCATCCGCTGTTCGTGCTGTATACGTCGGGATCCACCGGCACGCCGAAAGGCGTGCAGCACAGCACGGGAGGCTATCTGCTGTGGTCTGCGGTCACCATGAAGTGGACCTTCGATATCAAGCCTGACGATGTCTTCTGGTGCACCGCCGACATCGGCTGGATCACGGGGCATACGTACATCTGCTACGGACCGACTGCCGTCGGCGCGACCCAGATCATTTTCGAGGGCGTACCAACCTACCCGGACGCGGGCCGCTTCTGGGACATGATCGAGCGCCACAAAGTGTCGATTTTCTACACCGCACCCACGGCCATCCGGTCGCTGATGAAGAGCGCTGAAGCAGACTCAGCTGTCCATCCTGCAAGCTACGACCTCAGCACGCTGCGCATCCTCGGCACGGTGGGCGAGCCCATCAATCCCAGCGCGTGGAAGTGGTATGCGGAGCAAGTCGGCGGCGGCAGGTGTCCCGTACTCGACACCTTCTGGCAGACAGAAACAGGCGGTCATATGATCACGCCTTTGCCGGGTGTCACCCCGCTTGTTGCCGGCTCCTGCACGCTGCCGCTACCCGGTATAGATGCCGCGATCGTCGATGAAACCGGTAACGAGGTCCCGAACGGGCAAGGGGGCGTACTGGTCATCAGAAAGCCCTGGCCCTCCATGATCCGCACCGTATGGGGCAACCCGGGGCGCTTTCAAAACGGTTATTACCCGGAGGAACTCGGCGGCAACCTGTACCTCGCCGGAGACGGTGCGATCCGCGACGCCGACACGGGCTATTTCACCATCACGGGCCGTATCGACGATGTACTGAATGTGTCGGGTCATCGTATGGGCACGATGGAAATCGAGTCGGCCCTGGCGGCATGCCCGCTCGTCGCCGAAGCGGCGGTCGTTGGTCGCCCCGATGAAACCTTCGGGGAAGCAATCGTCGCATTCGTCGTGTTGAAAGGCCCGCGTCCTACCGGTGCTGACGTGAAGCGCATCGCTGACGAGTTGCGAGCATGGGTTGGCAAGGAGATCGGTCCGATTGCGAAACCGAAGGAGATTCGTTTCGGCGACGCCATGCCAAAAACGCGTTCTGGAAAGGTCGTGCGCCGGATGTTGCGCTCGGTCGCGAAGGGCGAAGCGGTCTCGCAAGACACGTCGACCGTTGAAAATCCGCAAGTGATCATGCAGTTTGCCGACCCGGCTTAACGACCTCATATCGGCCGGTTATCAAGAATGCCTAACCCTAAACTTGAGTCGCTCGGACGTTGATTCGTGGAGACTGCTGCGCGACAGATCTTGTTTCCCTCAGGAGACTGCATCATGAACATCAAAACACCCAACCCCGCGTCGCTCGGGCTCGCCGGATTTGCTCTGACAACCTGGCTGCTCAGCATGATCAACGCTGGGTGGTTCACAGGCGACGCCATGGGCATGGTGCTCGCCGTCGCCTTCGCTTACGGTGGCACAGCACAGGCACTAGCCGGGCTCATGGAGATACCGCGCGGCAACACGTTCGGCGCCACCGCTTTCCTCAGCTACGGGGCATTCTGGTGGTCGCTCGCGCTTTTTGTGCTGTTCCTGCACGACAAGGTGCCGGCCGCCTTTATTGGCTGGTACTTGTTCCTGTGGGGCGTATTCACGCTGTATATGTGGGTCGCGACCTGGCGCTCGGCGCGTGCGCTGCAATTGGTGTTCTTCGTCCTTTGGATCACATTTTTCGTGCTGGCCGCAAGCGAATGGACCGGTCTCGTGTGGCTGCATCACGCGGGAGGCTATTGCGGTCTCGTCACAGCGGCGCTCGCGTTCTATCTGTCCGCAGCAGAAATCATCAACGAGATGCACGGGCGCAGCGTGCTGCCTGTGGGGACAAGCGACACAGCGATCGTAGTGGAAGTTTCGGTTGGCCCGACCGATAACCTGCAACGAACCTGATAAGCGTCACAGGCAGCTGCACCAACGGTGACAAGGCGTTTGTATAACCGCTTACGCTACTTCGCAGCCATGCTTGCCCTGGACATCGGACAAGCGTGGCACGCAGCATGCGATGGTTGCAGCGACACCGTATTTCGCAGGACTTGACCCATTGAAGACCACATCGTGAAAGACCGCGGCAAGCGCAGCCAATGCGACAAACATAGAGTTACCCTAGCGAAAATTCCTGGTGCAGTCCCGATCATTTCGGTTTTCCTGCCGTGCGCCTATCGATGCACCATTTTTCCCTGAAAGCGCACACAACCCCATTAGACGTCGCGGGGGCCACAGATCGCGATTTGCTTACATCACCGGATCACCCTTCCCAACGGGCGCTCGCCTTTCGGCACCACGTCGCACTTGACCAGCCTCCCTTGCCAATGGAATCACTCAGGTTTGCCAGGTGACTGAAAACCCGGTTTCCCAATCTGGCCTGACTGCTGCGGAACGCGCTTGAAGCGGGAGATATCGAAGCCCAGTGCGTCAAGTCGCGATAGCAGCGAAGCATACATTTCGTCGCTAACCTCAGGATCGCGGGCCATGATCCACCCGAGACTCTTGTCTGGAATACCAACAATCGTATATTGGTAATTCTCGTCTACGTACAGTGCGCGGCGTGTCGTGCAGGCCAACCATGAAAAACAGACTTTCCATTCCCCGTTTCGAGTATTCGGCACGATCGTGTCAATGAAAAAGCTACCCTTGACCGGTTGATCAAAACCGTATCGACGCCCGACGAAAGCGTCCATGATCTTGCCGTCGCCGCGCAGCGCCCACTGGGTGTATGTCCCGACATAGTCTTGCTCGCCTAGATACGGAATATTGCCAATCACGTACCAGCGTCCCATGTAACGAGGAAGATCGATTGACACCGCGACCAGAAAGTCGTTTGCGCGGGGATTCGGATTCGGCGGCGCGCCCGCACAAGCCGCAATGGCGAGGAGCAGGGACACACCAACAGCGTGAACAGCGCGGCGCATGGGCTTCCCAAAACGTGAAAGTGAAAGACTTCGGAGCCGGTTTGGAGCGGCGGAATAATTTTCAGCTATTGACGCTAACAGACGCGATCAGTGTCGTCTCCACGTTTTGATTGCATGCCCCCTTAGTACACTCATGAATCGAGGATGGTTCTCCACTTCGTATCTAATGCGATTTTCCGGTGGCACTCTTCCGATGCACCTTGCCCAGTCCGCGATATCCGCAAAATGTGTCCTCGAACAAGTTAGTTCCGTGAGCCATAGCGTCGCGCAATGCTACATAACGGTCTTCGTTGCTCTCCATGCTCGACGGCAGCGTCAGGTCGGGAATAGTCAAGACCGTCCACACAAACCGTTCGAGTTGCTCAGAATCATGGCGTACCTACTCCTCGATCTCCATCGAAGGTTTAGACCGTTAAAGAATATTTACAACGGTAGTCTCATTCCGTTGTCCGCACGATCGATCACAAAGGCGAGAATTCAGTGTGCGCGACGGCGCAGCGCCGACTTTGACACGGATCAACATGACGATTTTTAGATGGTAGTTGCCAATTCATGAGGAATTACATGCAGCACCGCGAAGTCATTTGCGACGAGATTGACAGCCCCTGGTATCAACTGAATTGATGCACGTCTTGACGATTCAGCCTATCTCGGATCCCACGCCGTTCAGCGCACATGCGGTGACCTGGGAAAAAGAGAACCGTTTGTGGATTATGTCGCGCGCGCGCTGGCTTAAGGATCGCCTGCGACCGCGCGGAGATGATGACAAATTCAAGTGCCAAATGCGAACAACAGCATTTCGACTCTAGGTGTTATGCACTTTATTGATCGACCTCAACGATTGCACCGAATGCTTGTCCAGAATTACCGCATCAACAACGGGAAAAGCCGCGAACGCGGCGTCCCAACGACACGGAGGCAAGACATGGTGCAGAAAATGTGCGATTTGTGCGGGGTTCGGCCGGCAGCGGTGCGCGTAGCGGTGATCCAGGATAGGAAAACCCGCCAGATCGATGTGTGTGACTATCACTACGCACAGCTTTCGCGCCATCAACGTCAAGTCTCCCCGCTCGAATCACTGTTCAGGGGCGGGCTATTCGACGATTTCTTCGGCGACCAGCCACCGGTTGGAACTCCGCCGACCAGTTTCGTTCCGTCGGGTACGTCTGGTGAAGCTGAACGTGTGAACCTGCAGCAGCATTTCAGCGACCAGTCGAAGGAAATTCTGCAACGTGCTGCTGAACGAGCGTTGCAGTTCGGCAGGCAGGAAGTTGACACAGAGCATTTGCTCTATGAACTCGTCGACAACGAGACTGTGCAACGCGTATTGGCAACGCTCAAGATTTCCGGTACCGACCTCAAGACGTATATCGAGCAACATGCGTTGAGGGACGAGGCCGTGCCAAAGCGCACCGACGGTCAGATTGCCGTGTCGCCCCGACTCAAAAGCGCCCTCGAACGTGCTTTCCTCGCATCGCGCGAGTTCGGCCAGAATTATGTCGGTCCCGAACATATGCTGACCGGCTTGGCCGAGGTCACCGACAGTTTCGCCGGCGATCTGCTGATGAAATACGGCTTGACGCCACAGGCGCTGCGCCAACAGACGCTGAAGCTGGTCGGAACGGATGAGAACACTGCCGCTGCGCCCAGTGACACTCCCCAACTCGACAAATATAGCCGGGATATCACGCAGCTTGCGCGCGAAGGCAAGCTCGACCCGGTGATAGGCCGCTCCAAGGAAACCGAGACACTTGCAGAAGTGCTCGCAAGACGCAAGAAGAACAACCCTGTACTCATAGGGGAGCCGGGGGTCGGTAAAACTGCGATCGTCGAGGGTCTGGCTCAACGCATGATTAGCGGAGATGTTCCGGAGACGCTGCGCGGCAAACGGCTGATCGAGTTGAATGTGAACTCCCTGGTCGCCGGTTCCAAGTACCGCGGTGAGTTCGAAGAACGCGTTAAGCAGGTGATGGACGAGATCGCCGCGCACAAGGACAAATTGGTCCTGTTTGTCGATGAAGTGCATATGGTTGTCGGCGCGGGCCAAGGCGGAGGCGAAGGCGGCCTCGATATAGCCAACGTATTCAAGCCGCCGATGGCGCGCGGCGAACTTAATTTGATCGGCGCGACCACGCTCGCTGAATACCAGAAATACATTGAGAAAGATGCCGCGCTCGAGCGCCGCTTTCAGCCGGTGCTGGTCGGCGAACCGACTGTCGAGCAAACCATCGGTATCCTGCGCGGCCTGCGCGACCGGCTTGAGGCTCACCACAAGGTGACAATACTTGACGAGGCTTTTGTCGCAGCAGCCGAACTCTCCGACCGCTACATCACCGGCCGTTTCCTTCCGGACAAGGCGATCGATCTGATCGACCAGGCGGCCGCGCGTGAGCATCTGCTATCGACATCTCGACCTGCCGACATTCTCGAACTCGAAGCCGAGATTGCACAAATCCGTCGCGAGCAGGACTACGCCGCCTCGCGCAAGCAGTTCGAGCGCGCGAAGGTGCTGAGCGAGAACCTGGCGACCAAGGAAACGCAACTCACGGATGCCGTCGATCATTGGAAACGCCGGGTGAGTTCCAGCAAGTCCGAGGTGAGCATCGCGCAGGTAGCCGAGATTGTCGCAAAGCTGACGGGCATTCCGGTGGCTGAACTGACGCAAGAAGAAAAGGACAAACTGCTCAAGCTCGAAGATCGACTGCACCAACGCGTCATCGGTCAGGACGAGGCAATCGGCGCAGTCAGCGATGCGGTACGGCGTAGCCGCGCCGGCCTGCAAGGGCGTCGCCAACCGGTTGCAGTGTTCCTGTTCCTCGGGCCGACGGGAGTTGGCAAGACTGAACTGGCCAAGGCCCTCGCTGAATCGGTATTCGGCGACGAAGACGCGATCGTGCGCATTGACATGAGCGAATATATGGAGCGTCATGCCGTGGCGCGCCTGATCGGTGCTCCACCCGGCTATGTGGGCTACGACGAAGGCGGTCAATTGACCGAGCGCGTACGCCGCCGGCCGCACGGCGTGATCCTTTTCGACGAAATCGAAAAAGCGCATCCAGATGTGTACAACCTGCTGCTTCAGGTGTTCGACGAAGGCCGTCTTACAGACGGCAAAGGGCGCGTGATCGACTTCGCCAATACGCTCATCATTGCCACAAGCAACCTTGCATCGGACGTCATCAGTGGGACAAGGCGCAACAGTCCGGGTTTCCTGCCGAGCAATGGCAACGAACCCGGCAAGGCAGGCAAAGCCGGCACGAGCGACACGCAAGATTCGTTGCACGAAGGCGTGATGACCGTGTTACGGGCACACTTTCGGCCGGAGTTTCTGAATCGGATCGATGAAATCATCATCTTCGAGTCGCTGACACAGGACCAGATCCGTTCGATCGTGCGGCTGCAACTCGATAAGGTCACCCATATGACCAGGAGCCAGGATATCGATCTGGTGTTCGATGAAAGCATCGTGGAACAACTAGTATTCGAAGGCTATCGGCCCGAATATGGTGCTCGCGAGTTGCGTAGGCGAATTCGCCAGGTGATCGAAAATCCGCTCGCGAAGGAGCTGCTCGAAGGCCGGATCAAGGAAGGTAGCCGGATATGTTGTCGCTTCGACACCCAAGAGAAAAAATCGGTGTTTGAGCTGAACGCCCAGCCGGCCAGCGAGCCCAATCGGGTGGCGGATCCAACCATGGCCGACGAAAAAAAGGTCGACAAACCTGAGAAGAAACCTCGCAAACCGCGGGGCCCAACGCGCAATCGAGGTGACGTGGAAGATCCCAAGGAGGTGACAGCATAACGCCGGATGCATCGGATCGAGGTGCCGCCATTTATCGATCGCGCGGATGCAACGTGACAGTAACTTCTATGGGGCATTGGAAGTCAAGCCCTTTGGTGATCTGTTTTCCGTGGGTCAGTTACCTCCATGTGAGGGTGCTGCGAGTTGCCCACGGCCGACCAGCGGGTCGCCTGTCACGACCACGACGCTGGCCGGCGGTGGACAACTCGCACAGCAAAGGATTTCTGATTCAAGTTCGGAATCCTTCTTATAAATAAAAATTTCAACACGAGTCAGGTCGGAGTGTCTGATGTCCGGGTAACCGCCCCGGACTAACTTCTATCCGTGCCGGCGCCAGGCCGGTCACCTCATACCGCATGCGCAAAGCGCTGGAACCACTCCGTTACCGACGCGCCCCATCTAAAACTACGCTTGCCCGACGGGCAAGCCTCTTACTGTCCGGGCGCGTCGACCCTCAAGCCGTGTCATCGATCATCATTCGCCGCTCAGGTTGCAATCGTGTTGCTGCCGGGTGGCTTGAGTGTTGCCCCGAGCGGAATCTCGCCCTGTTCCAGATAGCGCCACAAGGCGATCGACAGACGACGCGCAAGCGCCACTATGCCGATGCGTCGCACGCGCTTGCCGCCTCCCGCGAAGCGCTCTTTGAACCACTGACTCAGCTGGCTGGCCGGCTGGAAGCGCAGCCAGCTCCACGCGAGTTCCACCATCAGCCATCGCGCCCGTTTGTTGCCGGCCTTGCTGATGCCCTGTTCGACTTCGCTGGTGCCGCTTGCGTAAGGCGTGGGCGCCAGGCCCAGGCAGCCGGCGACTTCACGGCGGTTGTGAAACTGCCGCCAGCCGAACAGTTCCTTGACCAGGGTCCACGCACTTCCGGTGCCGATACCCGCAAGCCTCGACAGCACCGCGTCGCGGGTTGCGCACCGCTGTGGACCTGACGCTCCTGCAGCGTCTCAAGCGTCCTGATCTGCTTGGCAACAAGCGACAGCCGCTCGAACTCGCGTTCAATCTCGGAGCGCAAACCTTGTAACAGCTGCCCGGCCTGCTGAGCCCACCAGTGCGCCCAAGCGCGCCCACCGATGCGCTCGACCCGCAAGTTGTGCAACACCAGCAGCGAACGGATCCGGTTGCTGTGGGCGGTGCGCTCTTGCCGCAGACGCCCGAGTTCCCGATGCACGCGCCGCTCATCCTCCTGCTCGGGCGTTGGGATCCTCGCGACCGCCCACACCCGCCGTTCACCCGCGTGGTAGCGCATCAGCATCGACAGCAGCTTGTCGCTGTCGAGCCGATCCGTCTTCGCACGGCGTGCCCGCCGGTTCACTTCGATACTGGCCGGGTCAACTACGAGGTTGGTGACCCCTTGTCCGCTCAGCCAGCGGTGCAGCCAGAAGCCGTCTCGCCCGGCCTCATAGCAACTGCACACGGGAGCATCAGCGCCTAGATGGCAGCGGGCTTTGGCTTTCGCGATCGCGGTCACGACCGCCGCCGTATCGCCGGCCACCACCGTACACCGGCTCGGCGCGCGCACACCGTCGCCCAGTGACAGCTTCCAGCTCTTATCGCCCAATTCGAAGGCGACGTACAGCCGCCCGATGATCGTTGTATGTTGCCCTTGAAGGGCCGTGACAGGCGCATCCATTTCCGTGCTCCTTTCGAAAAACGGGTATCCGAATCCTCCGTTTTACTCCAAGGGGCTTACTCTCGCTGACCTTCCATAGTATCTAATCGCGGCTTCTTGGCGAACCGGTTAGACGTTTTATTTCCCTTGATGAGGCGAGCACTTTCGATCCGCTCGATGCACCCCATATCTCGCCGCGTCGGCACGGGTTTCAAAGTTGACATGAACGCAGCGCGATACAAGGGCAAGGCTCGTTGCGTGTGCGCAGGACGACGCGGCAAGTATTCCCGAAAATTCCGGAGCGCACGTCAGCGCATCGGACCTGGGGATCGAAGGTTTCGCTGCTATGCAAAATAGGCCCGCTGCACGAACTTTCTTCGATCAGCAACGCCATTTACAGTAGCGGAATGTCAGAGATGCATATCACTTTCCCATCGTTACCGCCTGAGTACCGTGGATGGAACCTCACTGTCGGCTTTGCTACGCGTGTCGATGGGGAAGACATCGACTGCGCAGGATCGGCAGAAGCGCTCGAAGACCATTTTGGCGCCACATCATCGAGTGCAGCTGACCTGCTCGACGCATTCAACCAGCACCGATCACAAATCGAACGCATGGCGCGAAACCTGTTACGCGAAGTGCATACGAAAGAACTGCTGATGCGTAGCGGCCACTTCCGGTTTGAATCGGAGCGTCGTCTAGATGACGCCAAGACCTAGGTTGCGCGATTCTGAATCTAGAAACACTCGCGAATCACCTATAGCTGGGATTGCGCACCGTTCTTCTGTGTGTCTTCTCGCCCCCTCCGGACGACCGGTTTGAGAAGCCGCCAACGAGGGGGCGCCGGGCACTGACATTTGATCTAAGTCATGCCTGCAGGTGCAGCAAGGGTGCAACATTAAGCAATTAAAGAACGCAACGCCATCCAAGGTGCGCCCAATGCATCAAAGCATCCGCGAGAAAATATGTCAGCCAAGTTGATGGGGCGCCCCAATGCGCGTGCAATTGCCTTAGCAAAGGTAACGCGGTTCTCTCTCAAGGTAGATGCGACGCCACACGTCACGCTTGCGCTTCATCTGCCCTGCCTTTGCAAGGTTGTGTCAGGGCAATCTGCCCTGGTCCTGCTCCCGCGAGCGAACCGATGAACCGGGCGCTCAGTTTCCGGCTGCTGCGAATGCTGGCGTTCGCGTGGTTGGTGGTGACATCCTCAGTGCACGCCTCAGCGAGCGAAGCGCATGTCGTGATCCTCGTCTATCATCGCTTTGCGCTTACCGCTCAGGATTCGATGACCGTACGCACCGACACGTTTGAGGCGCAATTGCAATCCTTGCGTACGCACGGCTATCAGGTCGTTCCTTTGCGCGATGTCATCAAGTGGCTGAACGACCCCACTGCGACATTGCCACCCAAGACCGCAGTGCTTACCGTGGATGACGGCCATCGTTCGGTGTTCGATATACTACGGCCAATCGCAATCCGTGACCGCTTGCCGGTCACCTTGTTCGTTTATCCATCGGCTATTTCGAACGCGTCCTACGCGCTTACGTGGGATCAGCTACGCACACTCAAGCAGACCGGATTGTTCGACGTCCAGTCCCATACCTACTGGCATCCCAATTTCAAGATCGAGCGCAAGCGGCTTTCGCCAGCTGAGTTCATCCAGTTTGTTCGTGCGCAACTGCAGCGATCCCGAACGCGTATCGAGGCTGAGGTCGGCGGTCACGTCGACATGCTCGCGTGGCCGTTCGGCATCTACGACGCCCCGCTTATGGCGCTTGCTGCCAGCGAAGGATATGTCGCTGCTTTCACGCTGGACGGCCACGCTGTCAAAAGACAATCAGCAATGCTGGCACTGCCGCGTTTTCTCATCATCGACGCGTATAACGCGAGCGCATTCGCGCGGCTGCTCGGCGAGACCGAAGGGCGATCGGTAACCGCGTCAGAGTCCCGGCCATGAGGTGGCCAAGTGTTTTCTGGCGAGTCGCGAGCACCGGCCTTTCGGTCGTTGCGCTGCTCGTCAGCCCGGGGGCCATTGCTGTAACCGGCGTCGTGATCGATGCGACTACTCGATTGCCGGTTGCCGAGGCTATTGTCACCACCGCGTCGGGAACCATCCTGGCCGGCCGCGACGGAAGCTTCACAGTGGAACGTCCGGGAACAAGCATCGCGGCGCGCTCGCCCGGTTACCTGCGCACACGAGCCGCAGTCTCTGGAGACGAGCCCGTCACGCTTATCCTGACACCCTTTCGTCCGAAGGCGGTGTATCTATCCGTCTATGGCGTGAACAGCCCGTCCCTGCGCGAAGCGGCCGTCAACCTGCGGGACAGTACGGCGATCAACGCGCTGGTCATCGACGTCAAAGGCGACCGCGGTCTTACGCCGTACCCTAGCGAGGCGCGCGAGGCGATCGGAGCCAACGCTCAACTCAAGACGCGTGCGCCCGTCGCAAAAGACCTCTCGGCGGTACTCGCCGAGCTGCATCGAAAGAACTTTTATCTGATCGGCCGCATTGTGGTGTTCAAGGACGATCCACTTGCTGATGCACATCCTGGCTGGGCTGTTCATGACGCCGCCGGTCATCCGTGGCGCGACCGCGAAAAGCTGCAATGGATGGACCCTTTTTCACATGACGTCTGGAAACACAATCTCGACATCGCGGAGGAAGCGGCACGCCTGGGCTTCGACGAGATCCAGTTCGACTACGTGCGTTTCCCCGATGCCAGCGGCCTTCAGTTCGCGCTGCCGAACACACGTGCAAACCGGACCGCCGCGATCGTCGGCTTTCTGAAGGCTGCTCGTGAACGGCTCGCACCCTATAACGTGTTTGTGTCGGCGGACATCTTCGGTTACGTCTGCTGGAATCTCGACGACACGGCGATCGGTCAGGACATCCAGACGCTGGGCGCTGCGCTAGACTATATTTCACCGATGCTTTATCCCTCCGGCTTCACGTGGGGGCTGCCCGGCTGCACGAAGCCGGTCGACGATCCCGGCCAGATCGTGCGCCGCTCGCTCGCCGAAGCCCAGCGGCGCACCGGTCTTCCCGGCGTGCGCTTCCGGCCGTGGCTGCAGGCGTTCAGGGACTACGCGTTCGATCATCGAGATTTCAATGCGGAGGCGATTCGCGCACAGACGCAAGCCGCCGACGCATCCAGTACGGATGGATGGATGTTATGGAATCCTCGAAACCAGTACGACGCCGCCGAGCTTCCGCGCTGAGTCGTTTATGGCACCGCGTCCTTCTATGCTCGTTCCTGCTCGCCGCAAGTGGCGCCCAGTGCGGTGAACTGGACGCTGTCGCACGCGCTCAACTCGATCTCATCGTAGCGGCGCAGATTGAGGCAGGCAGGTCCCCGGGCGCAGTGGTGGTGACGGGCGACGCGCATGGCATATCGTATGAAAAAGCGTTTGGACTTCGCGTGGCTGGGCAGCGCCCGGAGCCAATGACCGTTGACACGGTGTTCGACCTCGCGTCCCTTACAAAAGCCATTGCGACGACCACGGCAATCCTGCAACTGGTCGAAGATGGACAACTGCAACTCGACGCGCCCGCCGCACGCTACTGGCCTGCATTTGCTGCGAATGGAAAGCAACATGTGACCGTGCGCGAACTGCTTGCGCATACCTCGGGCTTGCGCCCCGGCTTGCCTGTGCTGCCTGCTGCAGCGACTCCAGCAAGCGTCTTGCGAGACGTTGCCGCCGAGCGCCTGCATGCCGAACCCGACACTCGCGTGATCTACAGTGATCTGAATTTCGTGGTACTAGGCGAGCTCGTGCAGCGAATCACACACCGCTCGCTTGATCGCTACTGTCGAACTCACGTATTCGATCCGCTCGGAATGGCCGACACCGGTTACCTTCCTGACAGTGAACATGCGTTGCGCAGCGCTGCGACGACGGCCGACCGCGAAGGCATGCGCCGGGGTCGTGTTCACGATCCTCTCGCTTCCGCGATGGGTGGCGTGTCTGGTAACGCCGGCGTCTTCTCCACTGCGCAAGACCTCGCCCGGTTCGCGCAGATGATCTTGAACAACGGACGCGCTGGCGAGGTGCAGATCTTGAAGACGTCGAGTGTCACGGCGCTTGCAACGCCCGCGTCGCCCTCTTCGATACTGCCGTTGCGGGGTCTGGGATGGGAATTGAGCGCCCCACTCGCTTCCAATCGGGACCGATTGCCTCCCGTCGGATCGATCGGTCACACGGGCTATACCGGCACTGGAATCTGGATCGACTTTGTATCCCAAAAGTGGGTCATTATCCTCACGAACCGCGTGTATCCGGATGATAAAGGCGATGCTCGGCCGCTTCGTGAGCAAGTGCTTGGATTGCTGGCGAGCCGCGAGCCCGAGATCGATATCCGGGATGTTGAACAGCGACTTCCATGGACCGCTCCCGCGATTGCCGCGGCGTCCATCCTGCCCGTGTCGACCGGTCCGCTCAAAACCGGCATCGATGTTCTCGAGGACCAGCAGTTCGCTCCGCTGTCGGGTCTGCGAATCGGACTGGTTACGAACCGCAGCGGCTTTGATGCGAATGGCAGGCGTACGATCGACGTACTCGAACAAGCGCCGGGCATCACGCTTGCGGCATTGTTCGCGCCAGAGCATGGGCTGGACACGAACCGGGACGAACGCATTGGTGACTCCCACGACGCTGCTACGGGCCTCGCCGTGCACAGCCTTTATGGAAACAGCCAGCGCTTTTCGGACGCGTCGCTCGAAGGGCTCGACGCACTGGTTTTCGACATTCAGGACGCCGGGGTTCGCTTCTTCACTTACGAAACCACGCTTGGCTACGCACTTGAAGCCGCAGCACGCCGGAAGATTCCACTCTTTGTACTCGATCGTCCCGATCCGCTTGGTGCCGAGCGCTTCGGCGGACCCGTGCTGGACTCCGGACACGAGTCGTTCACAGGCTTTTTCCCATTACCTCTGTTGCCCGGCATGACCGTAGGAGAACTTGCAGCGCTCTTTAATCAGGAACGGCTTATTGGCGCGGACTTGAGAGTCATTCCGATGCATGGGTACCAGCGCTCGATGCGCATAGCTGATACCGGACTTGGTTGGGTGCCTTTGTCACCGAACCTGCGCACCGCGTCCCAGCTCGATCTATACCCGGACGTCGCGCTGCTCGAAGGCGCCAACGTAAGCGTCGGCCGCGGCACGCCGCACCCTTTCGAGTGGATCGGTGCACCCTGGATCGACGGCGTGCGCCTGGCCCAAACCCTGAACGACCTTGACACCGGAGCCCGCTTCGAGCCAGTCGACTTCGTGCCCACCGAGTCCGCCTATCGCGGCGAACTTTGCCACGGGGTTAGCATCGTCTCTCATGAACCGTCACGACAAACGGCTCGCCTCGGACTGGCACTGCTCTCCGCGCTGCTACGTCTATATCCCCAAACCTTCGACCTCAAAGCCACACGCGATGCCGTTGGCTCAAAAGCGATATGGCAAGCCATCCGCCAAGGGGCGGATCGCGAAACCCTCGAAGCGCTCGAGGCGGAAGAGTTGGGTCGTTTCGGGTTGCTACGCGCACGCTATCTGCGTTATCCAGGCGAATGATGTCACGCATATTCACCTTGAACCGTCGATGAAAACCGAGCGTGCGTCAGGCCACCACATGAAAACCGGCGTCAGCGTAGATGGTCGAACCAGTGAGCGTCATGCCGACGTCGCTGGCGAGCACGGCTGCGATACGCCCAATCTCCTCGATCGTGACAAGATGCTGCGCAGGGGTTCGCGCACGGACCTCGTCGAGCAGCACATCGAAGTGATCCAGACCCGACGCCGCACGCGTCTTCACCGCGCCGGCGGAGATTGCGTGAACATGAACCCGCCGGGCCGCGAGATCGGCTGCGAGGTAACGCACGCTTGATTCGAGCGCCGCCTTGACCGGTCCCATCAGGTTGTAGTGATCGACGGCCCGTTCGGCGCCGTAGAAACTGACGGTCATGAGGCTGCCGCCATCGGTCATCAGAGGCAGCGCCATCTTCGCCATGCGGATGAATGAATGGCAGGACACGTCCATCGCAAGGGCGAACCCCTCTGCAGAGCAATCGGCAAGGCTCGCGTGAAGGTCGCCAGCGGGCGCGAAGGCGATCGAGTGGAGCACGAAGTCCAGTTTCCCCCACTCCCTCTTGATCCTTTCGAACACGGCTTCGAGCTCGCCCGGCACACTGACATTGCAGGGCATGATGAGCGCTGCCGGCAGGGTTTCGGCGACGGCGCGCACGTACGGTTCGGCCTTTTCGTTCAGATAGGTGATCGCGAGGTCCGCGCCGGCAAGTCGAAACAGGCGCGCACAGCCGGTGGCAATGCTATGTTCATTCGCAATGCCAATGACCAGGCCACGCTTGCCGGATAAATCGATGATGTCGTTCATACTGTTACTCCCTCGCTGTGAAGAATCGAAATGGCCTCGTTCGCGATGATCTGCTCTTCGTCGGTCTCGAGCACCAGCACGGCAATGCGACTCCGTTCCGAACTGATGACGCTTGCGTTGTCCGCGTTAGCCCGGTGATCGATTTCGACGCCGAACCACGCGAGTCGCTCGCATATGGCTGATCGGACCTCAGGCTGGTGTTCGCCGATACCGGCGGTAAAGATCAGGCAATCCAGGCCGCCAAGGGTGGTGGCAAGCCGGCCTGCTTCACCCGCAATCCGAAACGCAAACAGTTCGAGTGCTTCGCGTGCTTCGGGCTGGTTGCTAGCGCTCAACTCGCGGCTGTCCGCGCTCAATCCTGAGATCCCGAGTAATCCGGACTGTTCGTACAGGATCTTTTCGATTTCGGCTGCACTCAGGCCTTGCTGCTGAAGCAGATAAAGGACGACGCCAGCATCAAGCGCCCCGCAGCGCGTTGCCATCGGAATACCGTCGAGGGTCGAAAATCCCATGCTGGTGTCCCGGCTCGCGCCTGAGCTCATCGCACACAGGCTCGCGCCGCTGCCGAGATGCGCCGCAATCACGTTCCGGTTTGCGATCTGGGGAAACTTGCGGGCGAGGGACTCCGCGATGAACCGGTACGAGAGGCCGTGAAAACCATAACGCTTGACGCCCTCGTCGAAGAAACGGCGCGGTAGCGCGAAGCGGCGTACAAGATCCGTTTGCGTGCGATGAAAGGCAGTGTCGAATGAGGCCGATTGCACGAGGTGGGGCCTCAGGTGTCGAACCGCACGAATCAGCCGCACGCTCTGCGGTTGGTGCAACGGCGCGAGCGGTATCAGCGATTCGATAGTGGCGAGCGTTTCGTTTGTGATCGCGACAGGCCCGGAAAACGTGTCGCCGCCGTGCACTACGCGATGCCCCACCGAGACGACATCTGCCATCGGGAAGTGTGTCGCGAACCAGTTGAGCGTTTCGTCCAGCACTTCGTGCAGGTCTTCGGTGACGGCCGATCGCAGCGCGATGTCGTGAACCGTGTCGCCGTTGACCAGATGCAGCGAGAGCGGCGTGTGCCGGAAGTCGATCGTGCCTTGGCCGGTCCGCGTCGCACCATTAGCGGAGACCTGAAACAAGCCTATTTTGACTGACGATGAACCAGCGTTAAAGGTTAGCATCAGCGGGCTGCTCATGTTGGTAGCACCCTCTTGCCAAGCGTACGTTGTGCGACGATCCTTGCGAGCGCCACGGAAGCCAACCGCACCCGCAAGCTGTCAGCACGGCTTGTCATGATGATCGGCAGGCGCGCACCAAGCACAAGGCCCGCCGCATCGGCGCCGCCAAAGTACATCAGTTGCTTCGCGAGCATGTTGCCTGCTTCCAGGTCGGGCACGAGCAGGATGTCGGCCTGGCCGGCGACTGCTGAAGCGATACCCTTGGTTTTTGCCGCGGCAAGACTGATGGCGTTATCGAAGGCGAGCGGGCCGTCGACGAGCGCACCGCGAATCTGGCCGCGTGCAGCCATCACGGTGAGAGCAGCCGCGTCCAGCGTGGTCTGCATGCGCGGGTTGACAGTTTCGATTGCCGCAAGGACGGCGAGGCGCGGCTGCTCGATACCCAGCAAGTGCAGCAGGTCGATTGTGTTCTGACAGATATCGCGTTTCTGCTCGAGCGACGGCGTGACGTTGACCGCCGCGTCCGTAATGAAAAGAGGCTTCGGATAGGCGGGCACATCCATCGCGTAGACGTGGCTGATGCGCCGCTCTGTCCGCAGGCCGGACGCCGGACTCACGATTGCTGATAGTAATTCGTGCGTCTCCAGACTGCCCTTCATCAGTGCGGCGACTCTCCCCGCCGCTCCCAGTTCGACCGCGCGCGCGGCGGCCGCATGGCTGTGTTCGACGGCCTCGATAGTCACTCCATCCAGACTCACCTGAGCCAGTTCAGCAGCCGCGCGTATCTTAGCTTCAGGGCCAATCAGGATTGGATCGATAAGCCCTTCATTGCGGGCCTCGATGGCGGCCTTGATCGCATCGGCGGAACACGGATGGACGATCGCCACGCGCAGGGAAGGCAGCATCCGTGCTTCGCGAATGAAGGCGTCATAGCGATCGTGGCTTCGCACCGAGACATCCGGGCGTGCGATCCGCGGCCACACGATAGACTCGGCCGGCGCAATCACCGTGGCCATGCCTGTCAGCACTACGTCGCCGCGCTGGTTGGTGCAACGCGTATCGAGCAGCACAATTCGTTTGTCCGCGCGTTTTTCCTTGACGCTCACCGTCGCAGTCACCACGTCTCCGGGTACAACCGGATGTCGGAACTGCAGATCCTGATCCAGATAGATCGTGCCCGGTCCAGGCAGTCTCGTGCCCAGCAATGCAGAGATAAGACCGGCTGTCCACATGCCCTGCACGACGACATGACCGAACATATCGTTCACGGCGAAGGCTGCGTCCAGGTGCGCGGGATTAACGTCCCCCGACATCGCGGCGAACAGTTGTATGTCGTCCTGGCCGGCAGTGCGCACAAGCGACGCTGATTCCCCGATCGCGAGTTCATCGAAGGTGCGGTTGTGAAGGAGATTGTCGTCCATGAATATCCTCAATCCTGAAGCACATAGGTGCCGGGCGCGTCCGGCAGGGATGTAAGGTCTTGAGCATGCGGCCCCATATGCGGCGGCGCGACGGTTTCCGCACTCGATTGGGCGGCGAGCCAGTCGGTCCATGCGGGCCACCATGAACCGTCCCGCGATTGTGCAGCTGCAATCCATTCATCGGGCCCGATGCGAAGGTCTGTGGCCGCCGTGTACTCAATCCTGAACTGACGGTTGGCGTGGCCCGGCTCGCTGACGATGCCTGCGTTGTGGCCCCCGCTCGTGAGGACGAACGTGATGTTGGTGCTCGACAGGTAGTGGACCTTGTACACCGAGCGCCAAGGCGCGATATGGTCGCGATCCGTGCCGACCACAAACATGGGTGCACGAAGATTGCGCAACGAGATCGACCGTCCGTCAACCTGATAACGGCTTGCGGCAAGGTCATTGTCGAGAAACAGTTGCCGCAGGTATTCCGAGTGCATCCGATACGGCATGCGAGTTGAGTCGGCATTCCACGCCATCAGGTCGAACATGGGCGTACGCTCGCCCAGCATGTAGTCGTGGATGACGCGCGACCAAAGGAGGTCATTTGACTCCAGCATCTGAAATGCACCCGACATCTGGCTTGCATCGAGATAACCCTTTGACCACATCATGCTTTCAATGAAGTAGACCTCGCTGTCGTCGATGAACAGTTGCAGCTCGCCGGGTTCCGTGAAGTCCGTCTGTGCGGCAAAGAGCGACACCGAGGCAAGCCGCTCGTCGCCGACACCTGCCATTGCTGCCGCCGCAATCGACAACAGCGTGCCACCAAGGCAATACCCTGTCGCATGGACCCGTTGCTCCGGCACGATCTCATTAATGCTGTCGAGCGCGGCCATGACGCCGAGCGTGCGGTAGTCTTCGAGGCTCAGGTTCCGGTCCTCGGCCCCGACGTTGCGCCACGAAATACAGAACACCGTATAGCCCTGAGCGACCAGGAAGCGGATCAGCGAGTTGTGCGGCGAAAGATCGAGGATGTAGTACTTCATGATCCACGCGGGCACAATCAAAATGGGCTCGGCGATCACCTTTTCAGTGGCAGGACTGTACTGGATGAGTTCGATCAGATGGTTGCTAAAGACCACCTTCCCCGGCGTCACCGCAAGAGCGACGCCGACCTTGAACTGATCGGCTCCGGCAGCAGTTTCACCGCCCGCTTGACGACGCGCGTCCTCGAGCATGTTGCGGGCGCCCCGCAGGAGATTGCCGCCGAGCGTAGCTTGGGTTCGCTCAATCACTTCGGGGTTGGTGAATGGCGAATTCGTCGGCGACACCATGTCAAGCAACTGACGTGCACCGAAGCCCACGACGTTTTCGTGGTGCTTGGTCGCACCCGGCACGTCATGAGTGGCAGCTTGCCACCACTGCTCCGTAAGAAGGAACATCTGGGACCATAGCCTGTAGGGCTCGGTCTGCCACACGTCGGCACGGAATCGATGGTCTGCGGGCGCAGGCTCTGCCAGCGGAGAGGAAGCGGCGCCTGTCAACGAACGGAGCATGTAGTCACGTATCACGCGGCCGTTCGCAGCATACAGCGAAGCGAGCTCCGCGCGCTTTCCTGGTGCAACCGAGAGATGGATAAACCAGTCGGCCACGGCCAGCGATAACGCCGCAGGGGACAGGCCGCCCGTGAGGCGAGCTATCGCGGCCTCTTTCGTGTGATCCAGTGCGCGAAAGGGACTGCAGGAGGTACCGGCAACCGGTTGCGGTATAAATGCGCGGTTGTCGTTGACGTCGGTCCGGGAACGGGTATCCATTGGCGATTCCTTCAATAGTCATTGGCTTGGGGCAGGTGCGACGGAGCCGGCTCCAGGAACCCGGCTCGCCCGGCCGCGTCGGCCTGCAGTGTTCGTATCCGGCGAAGCTGCACCGGCAAGGCTCAATGCCCTTAGTCCGCGAACTATCGGATTGCACAGCATTTGTGTCACTGCGAGGCGCGCGTTGCTTCGCATCGGTTCGAATGTCCTTGCCGCGGCGCGATGTCCCGCTCCCTCCTGCGATACGCGCCACTTGCGGCCGCCGCCAGCATGAAGATTGTCCAGACCACGACAAGTGACGGCACGGCTACGTAGCCGACAAGCTGCCAGAACTCGTCTATACGGTCCTGCATAACGGACGCCGCATAAGTGCCTGTGTCATTCGTTGCGTCTGAGAACGTTGCGCGATAAAGAAAAAAGGATCGGCAGATATCGTTGTTCGGCAGCGATGCCGACAGCAGCGAACCGGCTGCCATGGCCCGGACCTCGGCGCACGCGGGCGACGTCATCCCCGCCGTGATCGCTGTGTCAATCGGGTGATCAGCGATCGAGCCCGCCCACGTTATGCCGATTGCGAGTATTGCACCCAGGACTGTTGCTTGCGCGAGTCTGGTCAACCACGGATGCGTATTACGTTTGGATATGGGGTCCATTGCGCTGCTCCGGCGTTCGTTCCGAGGGCTTTCCAAGCAGCAGAATAGGCTCGGGGTCCCTTACCGAAGTTGAGCTATGTCAATGCATAACTACATGGCTTTTTCGCCGCGCGCGCCACCGCCGACGCTCATCACCGTGGCGCCAGGGCTTGCCAGACCGAGTCGCTCGTTTCAGGCCGCGGCAACACCCGTCTCAATCCAGCGGGGACTCGCCGGGAACCTTCGGCCTGCCGGAATCCTTCGATAACGCCGCGCGAAATTCGGAAAGCTGTTGCTGATAGCTCACGGCGTCTCCGTAGACAATGAATTTCTCATACCTGGCGTGAGTCCCAAGCACCCGGTTGGCGTGCTTGATGGGACACCAGTATTGCTCAGTACGAGCTGCAATCTCGGTGCCGTAGGCAATGATTCCATTTGCATAGGCGCAATATAAGCAATTAAATCTCTCCATGAAATTCAGATAGCCTAAATGCCATCTATCAGTGGCGATATAGTCCGAGCGTTTGACTTTCTCGATCTTATACACCGGGAAACAGATAATTTGATAGACGGTGAGCCCCAGATCGAATATCAGAAGCGGCACGATCAACCCGTAGATCACCGGCGCGACCAAAATCGTGGACGGACGGCTCTCGAGAACCCAGCGAAATAGTCCGGTCCTCGACGCGCGATGCGCAGCGCTTACAGAAGCGTCGAACTCGATTCGCTTGCCGTTGACGTGGTAGAAGAGCGGGATCTCCCTGTCATGCAGCGTTGTCTTCAGTTCGTCTTCCAGAGCGCTTATTCGAGCCAGCAGGTGACGTACTTTCTCATTCACAAAACCTCCACGGCCGTTGGTCATACTAGCTCCCGATGGAGCATGCGTCGGCGATAGGGCAACCGCCACGATCGGACAGGCTGACCCGATGTCGCGTCGTCCAATCAGCACGCGCCTGTCTCCACCGTTGGACCGGAACAAGCCAGGAGCGGAGTGTCAATCGTCGTCTGCCACAAAGTGTCGAAAGCCGCGTTCCACCTGTGCCACCTGCCCGGCACAAGTGCCATACATCCAGCCACGGCTACCATCGCTTTCGTACATGCCGCGGCACATCACCTTTATCTTGATTGTTGAGGAGACTCGATCACCCGACATGGACGTCTTTGATGCCCATATATAAAGCACACCAAACTGATGGGGCTCTTTGGTCTCGATAACGTCGTTGTCAGCCCTTCGAATCGGCGTCGTCGAATGTTGAACTATGTAGTCTCTGGTCCGCTGCCAAATAGACTCACAGGACTTCTGTCCAACGCAAGCAATCGATGTCTGTTCGTATGCAACCTGCAACTCTGCGTCTTCCGCGTAATTATCGTTGCGCGTCCCGCCGCCTGCGCAAGCCACGAGGCTAGCGAGCGTGATCACCAGTAAGGTCAACCGTTTCATGTTCGCAGCCACTCCGGTCCTGTCACATTAAGCTCTTAGCCTAGAGATTGCATCGCGCATGTTGTTGATCTGGCTCACGAACCGTTAAACTTGCAGACCTCCCCAAGGCCATTGACTCGATTCATTGACTCAATTCCCTGAGTAAGCAAGCTCGCCAGCCCGTGCTCCCCATATAGGTCCTGTGATTGTCGTAGCTGAGGGCCTTTGCGATGCAGGTCGCGCTACCCCCTGAAAATATCGAAGGGCTCGATCTTGAGTACCTTGCGCACCCCGATGTAGCTGGATATCCCCGCGATCAGCACGACCATACCGAATGCTAATCCCAAATTCCAGAATGTCGTGATCGCGGCGTAGTTGGGCAACATATTTCTCGCGATAGCAATCACCAGTGTCACCAGACCAATCCCGAGACCATATCCTGTGAGCGCCGTAAAGGTCGCCATGAACAGAATCATGTACACCAGTTCACGCCCCTTTGCCCCGATTGCCTTGAGCGCACCGAACTTATCCAGGTTCTCCAGGATGAACGTATAGAAGGTCTGTCCGGAAATGGAAAGTCCAACAATAAAGCTGATGATGGTCATCAACAGGATGTTGGTGCCAATGCCTGTCTGGTAGGTGTAATAGTCGGCAATGCGCTGGTTGAACTCATCTTTGGTCAGGGCGAGATAACCGAGTTTTGCCACTTGCTGCTTGATACGCGGGATGTCGGCTTTGCTCTTCGCCTGCACGAGTACGTAGGAGATGGTGAAACGCGTCCCCGGAATGTATTGGATGGCCCGGTTGTAGGTCGTGTACAGCGTCGGTACGCCGTTCAATCCGTTGGCGGCAACCCGGGCGACGCCGACAATCACGCCGCGATGGTCGTTCAGTTCGAACGTCGTACCGATCTTCGGGTTCTCCATTTTCGAGAATTCCGAGTCGTTGACCACCATGAATGCGTCGTCGGCGTAAATATCCAGAATGTTGGCTTTTTCCATGTCCGGGCGGCCGAACAAGCTCGCGTCGTCCAGACCGACTACGCTTACAGCTTGATAGGTGCCATCGGCGAGCTTAACCTGTGCGCCGCCGATAAAGAGCGGCACCGCGTAACTAACCCCGTCCATGCTGAGCACCGCGTCCAGCAAATAATCGGGCAGAGGAAATGAGGTGGTGGGCGTGTTGACGGCCGGGTCCATGATCCATATCGTCGCACCAATATTGGTGACCGTCGAATAAGCACGGTTAAGGATGCCAGCAAACATAGCCGTCATCTGCACCATTAAAAACACGGCGAACGTGATCCCTATCAGCAGCGCAGAGAACTTGGCCTTGTCGTTGACCAACAGCTTGAACCCTATACGCATGACACCGGCATATTTCATCGCGTCTGGCCCTCGCCTGCCGGATCTTTATCGTTCCACCATCCCCCACCGAGCGCGACAAACAAGGCAACCGTGTCTTGATGACGCTGTGCGACGGCTTGCAGATAGGCAAGAGTCGCCTGGTGGTATTGCACGTCGGCTATCAGCACATCGAGGTAGCCAACCGTTCCCGCGCGGTAGTTCGCCTGTATCAGATACAGCGCTTGCGCAGCGTCGTGCCGTGCTTCAACCTGCGCCTGCAGTGCCTGTGCATCGTGTTCCAACGCCCTCAGGGAATCGGCAACTTGTTCGAATGCCCCAAGTACCGTCTGTCTGTAGCATCGGCACTGATCTGACGGAAGAGCCCGTCATGCCAGATCCACAAAACATCGCGTTGCTGCAATACACCTCGGGTAGCACGGGCAATCCGAAAGGCGTCATGCTCACGCACGCCAATCTCCTCGCGAACATTCGCGCGATGGGGCAGAAGATGCAGGTCGATGCGAACGACGTGCTGGTCAGTTGGCTGCCGCTCTATCACGACATGGGTCTGATCGGCGCCTGGTTTGCGCCAATGTATTTCGGCATAACGCTCGTAGTGATGTCGCCGCTCACATTCCTCGCGCGCCCGGAGCGTTGGCTGCGCGCAATCGACCGATATCGCGGCACAATCACTGCCGCACCCAATTTCGCCTACGAGCGCTGCGCCCGCCACCTCGACGAGGCGGACCTTGATGGCCTCGATCTTTCTTCGTTGCGCTTCTCCTTTTGCGGCGCGGAACCGGTCAGTCCGGATACCATGCGAGCGTTCGCCGCGCGCTTCAAATCCTACGGGTTCGACGAGCACGCGCTGACATCGGTGTATGGCCTCGCCGAAAATACGCTGGGGTTGACGTTCCCGCCACCCGGGCGCGGCCTGCGTATCGACCAAATCCAGCGCGAACCGCTTGGGGCGACACAGACGGCGCTTCCTGCGATGAGTGGGGATCACTTCATCGAGCTCGTCGGTTGCGGACAGCCGCTCGCGGGCACCGAATCGAGGATCGTCGATGCGTATGGCCTCGAACTGCCAGAGCGGCGTGTCGGACGCGTCGAATTTCGGGGTACATCGGCCACTTCCGGCTACTATCGCAATCCCGAGCAGACTGCGCGTCTGATACACGATGGATGGCTCGATACCGGCGACCTGGGTTACTTCGCTGACGGCGAATTGTTTATCACAGGACGCACCAAAGACATGATCATTCGCGGGGGCCGGCATTTCTTTCCCCAAGAGCTCGAGGATGCAATCGGCCGCATGCCGGGTATTCGCTCGAACTGTGTTGCGGTGTGCGGAAGCACTGATCCATTGAGCGGCACCGAGCGCGTCGTAATCCTCGCTGAGACCGCCGAGACCGATTCCACCGTGCGTACGCAACTTGTAGCGCACATTAATGCTGTCACGATCGCGCTACTCAGCGCACCAGCCGAACAGGTGAGCCTTGTCCCACCGCTCAGCATCCTGAAGACCCCGAGCGGCAAGATTCGTCACGCAGCGACACTCGAACTGCTCCAACGCAGCGGACAAAGACTGGCCGCGCGCCCGCAATGGCGGCAACTAGCGGATCTCGCACGCGACAGCATAGCGCCCGTGTTGAAACGTTGCGGCCGCCAGGTCGCGCATGTTGCCTATGGCACCTACTGCTGGGCCGCTCTTGCCGCAATCGCTCCCGTCGTATGGTGCATGGTCGTCCTGCATCCGGACACGCGCCGCAACTGGCAACTGAGCGCGAGTGCGTGCCGCCTTTTTCTGCGGATTATCGGACTGCACGTTGAAAACAACTTTGATTCACGAACCATCGGGCCGGAACGCGTGATCATGGCCGCCAACCATACGAGCTATCTCGACGGTCTCGTATTGCTCGCGACGCTGCCTCGACCTGTCAGCTTCGTGGCGAAACGAGAGTTGAACGACCAGCGTTTCGTCGGGCGATTCCTGCGTGCGATCGGAACGTGCTTCGTCGAGCGGCGTGATTATCGAGGCAGCCTCGAAGACGAGGCCCGTCTCATCGATCGGGCAAGCGCCGACGACACCCTGCTGTTCTTTCCGGAAGGTACGTTCGGTCGCGCCGCAGGGTTGCGCACCTTTCATCTGGGCGCGTTCCGCGCTGCATGCGTGACGAAGCGACCCGTCATACCGGTCGCGCTGGCAGGCGTGCGCGCAATACTGCCCGATGGGAATTGGTTGCCACGCCGTGGCCGCATCGCGTTGACACTGCTTGCGCCAGTCCTACCCGATGGTAATGACTTCCCTGCCGTGACCCGGCTACGCGACGAGGTGTACCACGCGATCTCTCTGCACTGCGCAGAACCCCGACTGACATGCAACTTCACGGACCCTAATACGTAACGACAGGGGATGCGGTTCACGTCCGTGCATTGTGTAGGAAAACACTGACACGACTGCCCGATGGCTTACACCAAGTTCAGCGCCGCCTGATTTGATTCCCGATGCCGGTGAACAATACTTAAGTCCATGGATACGCACGTCCAACGACTGTTACCGTCACGGGACATCGCACCCGTCAACGGACGATACAAGGAGATCGATCATGTTGAACCACCCCGCTTTTGCACAATCCGTCCCTACGCCTGCGGGGAAACACGACCCCGACTCAGCGCGCGGCGAGTTCGATGACATCCTCACGCTTGCACGTGAGGCCGGCATGCTGATCACGCTTGACGGACAGATTGGCCGAGAGAAGTACCAGAGCATCGCCGGGTCCATCGCATCGTTCAGGCGTTTCGCCGAAGCCCTTCGCACGACCCGGCTCTGCTGAGTTAGAAATTGCCAGACCAAGTCTGCGCGATCCTCTCGGCACACCCGCCTGACCCCGATTCGAACTATGCGGGACGACTCTTCTCAGTGTCACCAAAGCCGAGTAGTGGACGAACACGGTAAGGGCAGTTCAAATCAACGGAAACGATGTTGAAGGAGCCACAAATGAACATCGGAGAACAGTCTCTGCGTTTGCTGGTCGAAAAATGGTTTGCGCCAACTGCGGAGACGCCGGTTCGCATAACCCGATTCGGTCGCACACATGCCAATCAGGAGCGCTGTATACGCGTCGAGACACTTCGCACGGAAGGTGCCGTTGCAATTTTTTTCTTCCGGCACGATGACGGTATCTGGTGCGTTTTCCCGCCTAAAGTCCGGTGCCAAACGATGCGTGCTTATGAAAGTGCATTGTGATCGGGCTGTCAGCAGCACAATCAACGGCGAACATGTCTACCGGTTTATCGGAGATCACCCTGATCGACGGCATTAAAGACGCATATCCCTCGAAAATGCTCGGAACATGGAAATGCGAGCGTGCGCCTGATACAAGGACGCGTGCCTGGATTTGCAGCGCATCCTGTTCGTACAGCGTAATCATGAGACACCGACAGGATCATCGTCAGGACGGCCAGTGTCCGTCGAAGCTGAAGACACAAGCATCCGTCACAAGCTATGAGCAACTCTGCAAACGGCCCTTGTCTAGTAGCCGTACTATCTGTGATACAGACGACAACATGGAGATTGAGCGAAACCCCAATTCACGATACTAGCAGCTCCAATCTCCACCTGACATATCGCACTCCACCCGTGTAGAAGGCCTTCTTATGAAACTGACATTCCTCGGTGCAACAGAGACCGTCACCGGATCGAAGTACCTTCTCGAGGGTGCGGGTCTTAGGCTGCTGATAGACTGCGGCCTGTTCCAAGGCACGAAGAACCTGCGCCTGCGTAACTGGAGTGCGTTTCCCGTCCCAACCGATACGCTTGACGGCGTCATTCTGACGCACGCGCATCTTGATCACAGCGGCTACTTGCCCGTACTTGCGCGCATGGGATATCGCGGACCGATCTACTGCACCAGTGGTACCCGCGATCTGTGCGGCGTGATGCTGCGCGACAGCGCGAAGCTGCAGGAAGAGGAAGCGGATTTTGCCAATCGGCACGGCTTTTCGAAGCATCATCCTGCACTACCGCTCTACACGCTCAAAGATGCAGAAGAAGCACTGCAGCTGCTTGTGCCACGCGACTTCGACGCGCCAATGAAACTGAACGACCGCACGTCTTTCCGCTTGCTGCCGGCTGGCCATATTCTGGGCGCCGCAAGCGTTGTGCTCTGCATGGAGGGCAAGGTGATCGCCTTCTCGGGCGATCTCGGCCGTCCGGATGACCCCATCATGCGTGCGCCGTTGCCGCTCCGTCACGCCGATTACCTGGTAGTCGAATCGACCTATGGGGACCGTCTGCACAGCACGACCGATCCGGCTGCCGAACTCGCGGACATCTTCGCGCGCACGTTCAGGCGTGGCGGCGTGGTCGTGATTCCCTGCTTTGCAGTCGGTCGCGCGCAGTCCATCCTCTACTACATCGCGCAGTTGAAAGCGACTGGTCGGATGGCCGACGTACCCGTCTATCTCGACAGCCCAATGGCAACCAGCGTCACTGAGCTCTACGAGCATCACTTGGATGAACACCGGCTGACAACGACGCAAGCCAATGCGATTAGTCATGCGGCCGAGATTGTGCGTACCGTCGATGAATCGAAAGCGGTAGCCAGCCGGCACGGCCCGATGGTAATCATCGCCGGCAGCGGGATGGCAACAGGCGGGCGCGTGCTGCATCATTTGAAGGCGTTCGCACCTGACAGCCGCAATACGATCGCGCTCGTCGGCTACCAAGCCGCGGGCACCCGCGGCGCCGCACTCGCGGCCCACGCCCCGAGCATTAAAATTCACGGCGAATATGTACCGGTTCACGCTTCAGTCGAATCGATTTCTTCGCTGTCGGCGCACGCCGACTATCAGGAGACCCTGGCGTGGTTGGGGGCTATGTCAGCGATGCCCGAGCGCACCTTCATCACCCACGGAGAGCCTGCCGCCGCCGATGCGTTGCGTCGCCGGATCGAAGAAACGCTCCACTGGCGATGCGATGTACCAACGTATCTCGAGTCTGTCGAGCTGCCGGCATCCGCGAGTGGCGACAGCGTCCATCCATGCTCGATGGTGCAGACCGCAGACAGTACTAGCGAAGCAGGTGCCGATCAAACGGCCGGCCCCGCTTCCGCGGCCTAATCGAGGTGTATCCGCAGAATGGAGGGATTTTTTCGAGAAAACCTCGTGGATGATTGACGGGCGCTTTCGTCGCGCGCTCACGTAAGACGGCCACCGCTGCTGCATCGAAGCGCTCGAATCTCAGTTTGCTGAGGGCTCTCGTCATGGGCTCGATGATCGGCCACGAGGTGTTTCACCGCCGCAGAAACATAGACTTGGGCACCAACACGGATGCCGTGCTGCTCGCCCTTTTGATTACCCGTGCGGGCATGCTGCTGATACCCACTTCATACGAAATAACCACCTCAAAAAACAAGTCCACCTTCAAGATGGTCGAACAGTCGCCACCGGATCGAGGGCGTCATCCAGCTCGCATTTAGCTGCGAAACCAGCCTGCTTGGGTAGTATGGCGTTACGCTAGATCTTGACGCAGATCATGATCTAGCTCCCTGGGATACGGAAAATAAAACCTATCGCGGGCCGCGGTAACCACGCAGGCCCTCACGAGGGCAAAGTCGCTCCGAGCTCTTCGGACATGCGTTGCCTGCCGTAGTTATCAGTGGAGGTAATAATGGAACTCAAGTTGCATTCTCACCACTTTGAGCGCCGATCTCCAAATTGGCGTGCAGCTGCAGTTTCAGGCATCGTGGCCGGCTCGGTTCTCCTCCTCTTGGCGTCGATACTCGTTGTCGCGATGGGTGGAAACGTTTGGGGACCGCCTCGCATGGTTGCCGCCATTGCTTTGGGGAAAAGTGTCTTCGTGCGGCCAACATCATTCGATGTAGTGATGGTGGTCGTAGCGCTCGCGATTCATTTCATCCTGGCGGTAGCGTTCGCAGTCGTTCTTTCGGTGCTCATGGTGGCGTTTAACTTGGATTCCAGTCTAGGAATAGCGTCGCTAACCGGAGCCTTGTTCGGGACGGCTATTTATGTCGTCAACTTTTACGGTATGACGGCTGCTTTTGCCTGGTTCCTAGACGCTCGCACATGGACTAACTGCGGACTACACATCGTCTTCGGCCTAATAGTCGCGATCTCGTACACGCGTATCGAGATCATTCGAAAGACGCGAGAAGGTCGGTCGGTGCGCTAAATCTTTGCCATAGTCTTGGAAACCATATTCAGTGCGGTCGAGACGGAATCGGCCTTTTCGAATGATCAGCCACGAAGCTGCACAGGTTCGTGCAAGGGCAGTTGGAAAGACTTTTTAACAGCCAATCATCAAGCGACGGAACACTATAGCGCCTGAGGTATTTTCAGTAAGTGGATAGTTCTAAATTATTCATATACCTTGACCCTATGTCTCGACATGGTTCCTATGTGGAACTGTACGGTGCTCCTTGTAACGCAATTCACTCGGTTGGCCTGGGTCACGCAGGACCGACGTAGGTCCTGCAAACACCAAATTTATTGCCCACGACAGGAGCTCGCGAAATGAGTTACAAGACCATCGTTGTGCAACTGGACACGAGTGAGCACACACTTCGACGGCTCGACTGCGCCCTGCATTTGGCGAAGCGCTTCGGCGCACATCTATCGGCCGTTTTCACAGACTACGCATCGGATCCCAGATTTTATTATGAACGTGCGGCTGCAGAGCGCTATTGCACTTCGCTAGAGCAAACCTGCATCGATCGTCGCAAGAGAGTCGAGAAACTGTTCCGGGCCAGGCTTGCTAAGACAAAGGTCGCAGGCGATTGGGTCGCCAATGAAATGTATGCGCCCATTTCATTGGCACGCTATGCGCACTGTGCAGACCTAACTATCACCGGTCAGCACGACCCGGACGACCCCGAAACCTATCTTGCCGATCGATACCCGGAGCGATTAGTTCTGTCTGCTGGCGGACCAGTGTTGGTTGTTCCATGCACCGGTCCGGTGAACCCTCTCGGATCCAAAGTCGTTGTGGCGTGGGATGGTAGCCGGGAAGCAACTAGAGCCGTTCATGACGCGTTACCGTTGATGCAACTTGCCACGCACACTGTCATGGTTACTATCAATGAGAAAGGTGAGGATCGAGATAATCGCGCTTGCGTTTCGGACCTTCTTGTCGCGCTCGCAAGGCAAGGCGCACGAGTCGAGTATAGAGAAATTCAGGGGGTTGACGGTGCTGGGCCTGGGGAAACCCTATTGTCGTTTGCATCCGGATTCGGCGCGAACATCATCGTGATGGGCGCATACGGCCACTCGCGGTGGCAGGAATTGATATTGGGCGGCATGAGCCGCACAGTATTTGCGTCGATGCGAATTCCGGTGCTTATGTCGAATTAGATCGGGCGGCGGCGGATCGGCGGACTCGCCAATGTTGGAGCAGCACTGCTGCGCTGAAACACACGGCTGACGTGCACTTCACTATTCAAGCTCGGCGGCTTTCGATACCTCAAGGCTTAGATCGCTTTCTCGAACAAAGCGCTTCACACAGCCGCCTTCCGGCAAAATACTACGATCGTCGCTAAAGTGACAATGCAGATCTCTGTATCAGCCCGACCTGAAGGAGATACTCTGAAAACCGTCGGTAGTTTTCAGCCAGCCCTGCGACAATGTCTTCAAGGTCATCAAACGAGTAGGAGAGTTTGTCTTCGTTGCTTTCGATATAGTGCTCGCCCGACACGTCGGAATCATCGCGCACGGGTTTGATGCTCGGAGGAAGCCTGAAGATCCATTTCGGCTGGATCAAGTGGGGAGATTCGCTCAATATCCAGGTCGAATGGGCTATGTCGTTGCGTAGACGTGTCCGCGTATGCGGCATCGTCAAATATTGACCGACACGATCCGGTTGATCTATGGGGATGGATCGATGGCGCAGCAGGTCGAGCACGACCGAGTGTTTTTTACTGAAGTCCAAGTCGCGCGTCATCAGCATGATGGCAGCGACATCCGACCCTGTGACATTCGCTATGATGGCCTGCATCAGAAATTCGTAGCGCGCGAACCAATGGATGATCGTGCCAAACAGCAGAAAGTGCCGATCAGTAAGGCAATTCAACAGTTTTTCGGCCATCTGGATGCTCCTGTGAAATCCCATTCTTGGGACGGGCAGCGCCCGACCCTCCATATAGTCGCGTGATCATCGATATGCTCTTTGGGGTTCACGTTTGGAATATTTTCCGCAGCACGCGCGCTATCCGTAGTGCTCGCGACATCGATAGGATCGATAGGCTATTTTTGGAATTGCGGTGCTCACGCAAACAGAGCGGGTCGACGTGAAATTGTCTCTATAGGCACGCAACCTGTGATCAGCTTAGGAACTTCATGCGAAGGCCACCTTGGCCTGTATCAAACTCAGGTGCGTCTGCCCTTAGCCGCCACGCTTGTAGCAACGCATCCATTTCCCGCACCTGTCGCTCATCGACTAATAAGCTGCAAGAGCCGAGAAATAACGCTAACTACAGGTTAGCGTTCTTGAGGAATGGCGGAAAGCCTCATGTTTGAGATCATGTCGAATAAGTTTATGGTATGAAAACTGGGCTGCAGGACGTTTTCCTTGAATTGGTCACGAATGCGTTCAAGGTCACGTGCCCTTTCTTCCTCCAAGAGAAGTTGCAGGTGCTCGTCGGCATTTTTTCGTCTGTCGAAAGGCGAGCACGTTCACGCGCTATATTGTCGACGCTGTACGAAAACGTATGCCACCACCAGCATTCGCGCTCGTCGCCCACCCGGTGACACCCTCCCGCGTCGCGCTGGAATGTCATTGCGGTCACGGGTGCATCGTTTATCTCGACTAATGCGGCCGTCGCCGCACGACCTGTCTTTGCCGCCGCGACCGCGAATGCCCTGCAATCCTCATGGTGTCTCTGCTCATTGGTTTGCAGTGCATATTCTTGAAGAATCGCAAGGCGAAATAGCGCCCTCCCAAATAGGCTTACGCGGCAATAGGAGAATTTCGCTGCAAGGCCTCGAGCGGGCCGACAGGATACGCATCAACCTCCACTATCATTTTTGAGATGCCACGTCCGTTGCGAGGCGACTCTCTATAGTCACTTATCAAGCATAAAAATGAACCCGTGTCGGTGATATATTTGCTTATCTGCTCTTCGTCGATGTTTTTTTAACCACGTCACGAACACCCGCGACGAGCTCCTTGATCAGGAGAAGAAGATTCTGTTGCTCTCGCCTCCTATTCATTGCTCGCGACTACCCCTCCTGCGGAGCTCTCGAGCCGAAACGCTACGTGATCCTGGCGGCAGATGGCGTGCATCGCCGCGCGCGCGGTCATCAGGCCGCTGGGGAGCCCTCCGCCAGGCTGCACCCATTGTCCCACCATCGCAAAGTGTTCCAGTCCGAACAATGTCTGCGGTAAGGAACCGAAGCCCGTACCCGGCGTCATTAGCCAGCCCTCCATGCTCCCTTGCCAGTTGCCGGTGAGACGCATGATCGTGGCCGGTGTCGAAACATCAATGACCTCGACGGCTGAGCTAAAACCAGGCCGCCGGTGCTCCAGAATGGTAACGACGGCGTCGGCGATGCGCTGCTTTTCCGTCAGGTAGCGCGGTGGATCATCACGTTGCAGATCCGCCCACCAGGTGAAATTGCGCGTCTGCAGAAAACACGTGACGGCGGTCTTGCCCAGCGGTGCGAAGGTCGGATCAAAATTAAAGATGCGCACCGGCAGTTCTTCAAGGCGCGTCTGAGGATCGACCTCAATTGGTGCGTCGAGCGCGAGCACCAGGTAGCTGGGTTCCTGAGACAGGTCGCGCGCCATACCCAGCGAGACCTGAAGATAGGACGGAAAAGTCTCGTAGTTAGCGAATGCATTATCAAATGCCGCGTCGCTATATCTTCCGCCAAGCATATCGTAGAGCGTGGCGTGGCCGTCTGCGGCGGAGATAACCCAGTCGGCGGAAATGATCTCGCCGCTTTCCAGTTCGACCCCGGTAGCGACATCGTTCTCGATGCAGATTCGGACAACCTTGGCATCGAAACGGATATGTCCCCCGAGCGCGGCGAACCTTTCGACGATGAGGCGGATCAGGGCCTGCGAACCGCCGATGGCATAGCCGGCGTTTCGCCCACTCATCCAAGCCAATGACATGACCAGGGCGAGAGCGGACAGCCCTCCCGTTGCGCCACCGGTGAAGAATCGACGCAGCAGGGGATGCTGGAAACGCTGCCCATAGGTCACAGAGGTGTATGGGACAAGCGCCACAGCAGGGGCAGATCCGGGAGCATCTTAAGCCACGTCAGGATTGTCGTGGGCCAGGCTTCGTCCTGCAATGGCATCGGCATGTCGACAAGCCGGCGAATTGCGGCAGTGAGGTGGTGGATTTCGACTTCGTCCTCCGGCGCAACGCTGAGAAGTTCAACCTCTAGGCGGTCGACGTTCGTATAGATATGCAGGACTCCACCATGCTCATCCTCGATCCGGACGAACTCGGCATGATCAATGATCCTGAGCGCGCCGAGGTCACATACTTCCTGCCATTGCGCGTGCAGTGCTCCATTCGGATTGGAGCCGACCAGCCAGTGCAAGCAGGTCTCGAAGGTATAGTCACCTCGCCGCCAGCTGGTTACCAGGCCGCCCGCGCTATGATGTTGTTCGAGAACCGCGGCTTGGTAACCACATTGCCGCGCATAGACTGCCATGCACAGCCCCGCGATACCGCCGCCGATGATGACAATTTTACGGGCTTCCTGCGCCATAGGGTCCTCCAGTTCGCAGTTGTATGCCTTTGCCGCTCACGGCCTGCGCGTATCATTGAGCTCGCTATATCTGGCTTGATCGGTAGAGAATCGTGTCGGCCTTGGTGATATGCATGCGGGAATTCTTAAATTGGCGGCGGTCACTGCGCAGCGCGCTCCCCGCAGAACAGCGATACGGATTGGCCCTGTTAATTTCCCCGGAACTTGCTACTGGGGAATGGATCCATGTTTGACGCTGTTTTGTCGTAAAGCGGGACACGGGGTGCAATCTGATTCTGCCCGGCCGAAGAACATTGCTTCAGCAGCCATTCATCTATGAGAATCCCACCCCGATACTTCGCTATCCATATCGCTCCTGCGGTGTTCAACCGTCACTCCATCCGCACGGTCGCGGGCAGACGCTCAATCCTCGTGCAATTCTCGCCAGATTGCCTTACCTTCTTGCTGACCCGCAACATAAGCATCGGCCTGCGCGCTTCCGACCTGGTAGGGCAGCGTGATTGGGACGCCCTCGATGCGGCTTTCCAAGATCGAGCGTACGCCGGCGATGTACTCGGCAGAGTGAGAATCGCGACCGAGGGGGAAGGCTTCTGCCATCAGTTCGTCTACGGTGGGCTTGTTCATGTTTTCTCCGACGGGGGTGACGATCAGGCATTCGGTGCACGTTGCGATGATCGGCGCTCTCGCCGATGCCGGCTAGCTCCGTGACGCCGAGCCCCGTCGGAAAATCTGCGTGTCGACCCTGATGGTTACTTAGCGAGTTGCTTGCGTATAGCTTGCAATTCCCTTCGGCGCGTTGCGGTTGTTCCAGGGTAGGTCATCTTGAGCTCTTTGAGTGCATCGACGAGTATCTGGGATACGATCAGCCGCGCGTTTTCCTTGTCATCAGCGGGAACGACATACCAAGGCGCATCCCTTGTGCTCGTCGCATTGAGGCATTCCTCATAGGCCTTCATGTATTGTTTCCAGAATTTCCTTTCCTCGACGTCCGCGAGACTCAATTTCCAGTTCTTTTCCGGTTCGTCGATACGTTGAAGGAAGCGCTTTCGCTGCTCCTCCTTTGAGAGATGAAGGAAGAACTTGATAATGCTGGTTCCGTTGGCTCGGAGGTGTCGCTCCAGATCAACTATGGAACGATATCTGTCATGCCAGATTGCGTTGCCGTCGAGCCGCACGCCCGGAACGCCTTCGCTGTTGAGAATCTCCGGGTGAACTCGGGTGATCAGCACCTCCTCGTAGTAGGACCTGTTGAAAATGCCGATCCGGCCGCGCTCAGGCAAATCACGGGTGGTACGCCAGAGAAAGTCATGCTGCAACTCTTCGGTGCTCGGATGTTTGAAGCTAAATACCTGACAGCCTTGCGGGTTCACGCCAGACATCACATGCTTGATGGCGCCATCTTTTCCTGCCGCATCCATTGCCTGGAAGATCAGCAGAATGGCATGTCGGTTGGATGCATAGAGAAGCTGTTGCAGCGAACTAAGCTGCGCGACGTGCTTTCCGAGCAACTCTTGATAGTGTTCCTTTGACGAATATGCGGGCCCCATCCTCGTCGGCCGCGTCCGGAAATCGAGCTTGCATCCTTCTGACACAAGAAAGTCACTCGAAAGGATTTTCATTTACTCCCCTATTTCCGGCGCTCACCACGGGGAGCGTGTCTATCCTTCTTATAGATCAAACGTCGAGCCCAAACGTCGGTTCGACCATCCACGCTACCTCTGACGGATTTCCGCACCGAGAAGCAGCGCCAGCGGTTTCGATCTTCCCATGATTCATCGGTCGTCATGCGGCGCGTGAGGATACGCCGTCGCGGTCTAATCTTTCGAGCAGTCGGTTGATCCGCCTGTCGATCTCAGATGTTAGTGGGTCAATCGACTTAAGCGAGGCGATTCTGCGCCGCCAATACGGCAGGCCGAGCGCACAGCCTACAACGAGGTGAGGAACCACTTTCTTTTAGCTCATCAACCGTAGCTGGACGCCGCCGCAAATTCCTTGTCGTAGCAGCATGCGCTACGAGCCCGATCCGCTAGCGGACTTCTCTCAAGATGATTCAAGTCATTCTCCAGCGTGCGCCGTTTCGTCGCTTTCTCGCTTTGGGACAGTCCCTGAAGGGGGTATCGCTCACGCTGTGCCGCTCAACCGCACTGCTTCAATCGCCGTCAACGTGGCGTCGCCGCGTATCGTGACGCATAGTCTTGCCGTAACGCTTTCAGCCCGATCAAATTCCACGTATCGGTGGCTGAGTAGCTTTTCGATCTCCTCAATGCATAGCAGGGGAGGCTCCGGAGACCGTTTAATGAGCATCAGAGCGGAGAGCTCATGCGCACTCAAAAACCTTTCCATAAGAAATGTCTCTCACACAAAGTGGGCGAGCACCGGGCATTTATCGGCAATCGGAATTCCCAGCTTGATCCGACTGTTTTTTTCCTTGCTCTCACGAAAGCTCAGGTCAGATCGTCGTTTGGTGTGAACCCTTGGATGCGTCAAGCATCCGGCTAGTGGAGTCGTGGATCGACGCGTACAGAGTTTTCAGCGGACTCCCGACACCCTCCAATCCCGGCACCGCACATCCGACGCTGCCGGCTGCTTGCCTCGCTCCTTCCTGGTTCTCTTTGACCTCAGGCACACCAGGCTGCCCCGTGGCATGACCTGCTTGCGTAACAATGTCTTGCAAGTGTTGGCCATACAAGAGGTTTTGCTTTACGAAACACCGCTGCAGTCTCCAAATTTCCTCAAGGTCGAACTTTCCACCTCGCAGAGCTGCGGCATCGAGTTCCCACCGATCGACAACTTCTCGCCAGGTTCTCGCGTTCAACTCCGCAATCTTCACGCGCGTGTCGATAGCGTGCTGTATGCCAGGCATAGCCTGGAATCCGGATTGAAGGTGAGGAAAGATGGTATGTCGTTGGTGCTCATAGCATTCCTAATAACTTCGTATTTCGACAACTCCGGATATCAGTTGCCGCAACGTCTATCTGGTTTGAGTTAACACTAGCCGAGTCAAAGCTGTATGAACGGTTCTGTTGCAATAGTGGCGGCTGGTATGCTGCGGGACCTTACAGAATGATGTGAACGACAATGAAAGCGCTGAGTCCGGCGGTAGCAAAAGTGCTGAAGCGATTGCACTATCCGCTCGAGATAATGTTGGTGTGCGTGCGTTGGTACGTGGCATACCCGCTGAGCTTGCGGAATCTTGAAGAGATGATGGCCGAACGCGGGATCGCGGTCGATCATTCGACCGTGCACCGGTGGGCCATTAAGCTTCTGCCTGTGCTTGAAAAGGCGTTCCGCCGCTGCAAGCGCCCGGTCGGCAAGAGCTGGCGTGTCGATGAGACCTACGTCAAAGTCAAGGGGCAATGGAAATATCTGTACCGCGCCGTCGACAAGGGCGGCAACACGGTTGACTTCTTGCTGCGAGCCAGGCGGGACAAGGAGGCGGCCCGACGGTATTTCGAGAAGGCCATCGATCAGAATGGCGCACCCCACACCGTAACTATCGACAAAAGCGGTGCCAATCTGGCCGGGTTGCACGCCGTGAACGCCGAGCGTGAGACGCCCATCAAGATCCGCCAGGTCAAGTATCTTAACAATATCGTGGAACAAGACCATCGTGCGATCAAGCGCCGTACCCGACCCATGCTGGGATTCAAGACATTTCGCTGCGCCCGGATCCTACTGGGTGGAATCGAGGTCATGCACATGATCACGAAAGGCCAGATGACCGATGGCGCTGTACCGAAGCGCTCAGTTGCCGAACAGTTCTATTTTCTAGCAACGTAAGTCGTCCTATTTATATCGCCTCGTTCCGTCCGGATTTCCTTATCGCGACAGAACCAATTCAATTCCATCGGCTCTCGTTCCATCGAGTCGATCCTCTTACTGCCGAACAGTGAACGCCGTTATCGCCTGAAACTTGGTTGCGAGGCGAAACCAGAAGGATCCGACTACGAGCCAGTTGACTTCCCTTGACGGCCTTAGCAAATCCACCAGTGTCACCGCCGATCACGATTGCGCGTTCATCGCTCGCCACACCGTTCCGGCTAAGCAACTGATCGAGTCGGGGTGCAGAGGAGCTCACTTCCCCACGCACATATGCGTACAGTTTTGGAGGACATCTTTTGTTTGCGCGTTATGAGTAGTCATACAGTCAAGTAAGTCCTCTCAGATGCGCCAAGTCTGCCGGCAGGATGCGCCGGCTGTCTCCGCAGGCGAGCCAAGCATCCATGCGCGTCTTCCGGGGTTTCCCGTGTTCGCGCTAGTCAGTCATCGTCGGCAATCGATCTTCGGACGCCGTTAGCAATATGCGTCGGACTCGATCAAAGTCGACCGGCTTCACCAAGTGGTGGTCAATACCGGCTTGTATCGCGAGTTGCCTGTCCGACTCATGGCCGTATCCCGTGATAGCTACAATCACCGTGTTGTTCAGACTCGGCTGCTGCCTTATGCGGGACGCTACCTCGTAGCCATTGAGCCCCGGCAGCCCGATATCAAGAAGTACCACGTCGGGACGAAAATCGAAAGCGGTCTGCAGCGCGCTGCTTCCGTCGTGTTCAGTTTTCACGGTATGGCCCAGCATCTCCACGAGCATCGTCATACTTTCGGCTGTGTCCACATTGTCGTCGACGACCAAAACCCGCAACGAACCCAATACGTGCGACCTGGGTGGATCAGGTACTGTCGGCGAAAGCACTGCTGCATGAGTGGAAGCTGGAAGTCGTACCACAAACTCTGTTCCTCGGTCGAGAACGCTGTGAACATTTATCGTCCCTCCGTGCAACTCCACTATGCGCTTGACCAAGGCCAATCCGATGCCCAGCCCTCCCCGGGAGCGGTCGAGCGATCGCTCTGCCTGTGTGAACAACTCAAATATGTGCGGAAGTAATTCCTGGGCAATTCCTACCCCTGTGTCGCTGACTCGCAACACGCACGTGTTTTCCTCCAACTCTGCCGATATTCCGATGCGACCGCCCTCATCTGTATATTTCGCAGCATTGGCGAGAAGATTTACAACTGCCTGTTCTAGCCGGGAAGAGTCGCCGTGCAGCCAAATTGGAAAGTTGCCGAGCGATATACTCAGTTCATGCTTGCGCTGATTAAGCAACGGTCGCGTCGTTTCCAGAGCGTGTTCGATAATTTCCTGAATAGTGACGAGCTCGGATCGCAGCTGTACTCTCCCGGAAGTAATACGCGAAACTTCGACCAGATCGTCGACCAATCGAGTCATCTGGACTAGTTGCCGCTCGATGATAACGCACGCGCGGTTCATCGTTGCATCTTGACTGTCCTGCAGCCGTAACAGTCGAACGGCGTTCGTGATTGGGGCTAGCGGGTTACGAAGCTCATGACTGAGCATCGCAAGAAACTCGTCTTTCCGCCGGTGAAGTTCAGTAAGCGCCGTCGTTTGTTCCTTAAGCGCCTGTTCCATACGAACACGCTCGCTAATGTCGCGGATGTTGCACTGGGCGATTGCCTGGCCAGCGACCAAATATACGTTGCTGATAAACTCGACGTCCGCGCGCTCCCCTGTTTTGGTTTCCAACGGTAGACAATCGTAGCGGACATAGCCGAAATGCTGTAACTCTGAGTAAGCAGCCTGGCACTTCGATTTATCGTCAAAGAAGCCGATTTCCCATAGCTCTCTTCCCATCAGCTCACCGTGCGAATACCCGAGCAAATTTGCAATAAATCGATTAGCATCGACGATTACTAGCGTCTCTGCATCAAGGATGAGGATGCCATCCTTTGCGCTCTCGAATAAGCGTCGATACCGTAATTCAGAACTTCGCAGTGCGCGTTCAGCATAGTGGCTCTCGGTTACATCCTCGATCGTCAATAGAATCAGGTTCGATGGCGTATCTAACGGTAACGGCTCCAGCCAAGTCGCCCTCAGAAACATCACGCGTTTTCCCAAGAACGCAAAGTGTTCTTCGACATAGCAGCTGCCGCCGGTTGCTTGACCGCTAATCATCGCGTTCAACATTCTGTCCACGTCGCGTTTCGCCCACTGTCCCGTACCGAGGGCACCAAGTTTCAGACCTTCTGTTTCCGCCGATGAGGCTCTGAAGGTCTGATAAAACGCGTGATTCGCTGTTTTGACCGTTAGCGCTTTATCGATGATGAGAAATGGATCAAGTATCGACCCGATAATGCCTTGAGCAAAGCTCAACTCAGACCTGATTTGCTCTTCCCGCATACTATGTTCGGTGGCGTCCCGGAATATGATGAGGACAGCCGATAATTCTCTATCTGTTCCGATCCTCACTGCACTTCCTTCAACGGACCTTCCCGTACGGTCTTTTGCCGTGAGGAATGTATCAGAAAATTCTAATGCGACGCTATCTCCGGGTCCACCGGGATCCGCAAAGAAGGAGCTAAACGTTAGCTCGGAAATGTCGAATACGGTGTCGAGTCGCTGCCCGAAAGCTTCGGCTTGACTCCATCCAGTCAACAACTCGGCGTGGGCATTCAAGTGAGCGATGGTGCCACGAAGGTCCGTTGTGATCACAGCCTTCAAAGAAGTCGAGAGCTGTTTCGCATTTGGCGAATACTCTTCACGCGCGAAACCATCTTGCGGACCGTCGAGCTCGATCATGCTTGCTCCGATTGACTTCAAACCAGTACCCAGCTCAGGAATCGCGCTAGAGAAAATTAATTCCGACGACCGCCGTGGCCGATGAGCAATATATGCCCATATGCCCGCGCAACACGACCGTACCGAGTAAAGTAAACACCCGTTTTATCTTGTCGTCTTTGTTCGTCGTTTTCCCGACCTTGTGCAGACCTTCACCGGTGTTGCCGTACGCGCTTCTGACGTTTGTCCGCTGTGATAAAACTTCGATGCTTACTTTTTTTATTAGAGTATCTCGCTCATTAGCTTGAATGTACAGCTTTCGTTTTCTTTAGACTGAAGTCCTGTGCTCGATAAGAAAGTCGGTCCAATCATCGGACATATCCGGCGAAATGCGGCTACCGCGCATGGACACTTCCTGGTTGGATTCAAGGCTCCTTCATATCAAAGTTCAACGTAAAGATTTCAGTATAGAGTGCTGTTGTGGTGCACTGCAGTGAGGATATTCGCAAAAGCGACCAATCAGACTTGAAAATTCGATTTTGCCGGCAGTTATCACTATGGGCTTTCGATAGGTACATTTCAGCGAGACGAACCCAAAAAGGCGATTTTAAAGAGCGGAGACCTGTCCTGGGCATCGGTTGGCCGAGGCAACATTGCGTGCTGCATCGCAGTAGACATTTTAAAGGTGGGAAGCATGCAGTATTGAAGCCGCTAAGCTAGCACGGGCACTCCTTCTATCAAAATCTGCCGAGCGCAAAGGTCGTTTCGCTCACGCTTTTTGCATCGGTATCGGCGGACCGAATGGTGCTATGACTGCCTGCAATCTCTCAACGGTGAAACTGTATTTCACGTCTGGACTTGCGCGGTTTCTCAAGTGTTAAATAGTTATCCGCGGCGGTACTTTCGCGGGTAACCTACGATGCTTCGGGCCGGCTACCTCGGTCGTATAAGTTTAACTATGCGAGGAGAGAGAACCGATCTATTCGATATAGTTTTCGGTCTCGATGAGAATTGGGCAGGTGAGCCCGCTCTAGTTCCGACCAACGTTAATTACCCGAACGCGAAGGGTCTTTAGGGCCGGGATGGACCCGTCTGACGAATCATTCCGCACATAGTGCCGCTTCACTCCGCTCGAGGGGCTCAGCTGATGCACCAATTCCTATTGAATAATCGCAAGGCACTGCTTGAGCGTTGCAGAGAAAAATCCTCGAGGCGACTACGACTCGGTGCCGCGATTGCCAACGAACAGTTACAAAGCGGCGTTCCAATATTTCTGGATCAATTGATTGCGACACTTAAAATCGAACAGATAAGTGACCCTTTGCCCTGCTGCGAAAATTCCGGATCGTCGGCAAGCGAACCGCCGTCAACCGACTTGGAGGGAACCGCTGTAATCCACGGACGGGGCCTATCGCTTCTCGGCTTTCCGGTTGATCAGGTGGTACACGATTATTGCGACTTGTGTCAGGCAATAACGGAGCTTGCATATGAGCGCAATGCGCAATTTGGGATCAATGACTTCAGAACGCTTATCCGCTGCCTCGATGGTGCGATAGCCAGTGCTGTTGTGGCGTACACAACTCAGCATGATTCAATCTCGGCGCATCAGGCCGCGCTCGAAGTGACCGAAAAGATCGAAGACCTGGCGCAGGATCTTCGAAGCCGCCTCGGGACCGCAATGCTTGCGTTTGCAACCGCGAAGGGCAGTAATCTCAGTCTTAAGGGCGCAACCGGCTCGGTACTGGAGCACGGCTTATTTGAGCTTCGCGATTTGATCGATCGCGCTCTAGCCGATACACGCTCGACTGCCGAAGGCTTTCCGATCGGGGAAGTGTTTCCCGTTTCCGAGCTCATCGAAGAGATCAAATTCGCAGCCGAGTTGGCTGCGCAGGTACGAGGATGCTCGCTTCTTGTTACGGCCGTCAGTCCAACGCTCAATGCAAAGGGCGATCGAGACATGCTGTATGCAGCGCTCGGAAGTTTGGTGCAAAACGCCTTCAAATTCACCCGCGCGCACACTGCAGTCTGTTTGAATGTACATACAGAGGCGGGCCGCATCTTGATTGACGTCATTGATCACTGTGGCGGTCTTTCAAAAGGCGATACTGAAGCAATATTTTTACCCTTTGTGCAGCGCGCCAGCGACAGGGCAGGCCTTGGCCTGGGCCTTGCCACTGCGCGGAGAAACGTTGAGTTGAATGGCGGAAGCCTCACCGCTCGCGACATGCCCGGAAAAGGTTGCGCCTTTACGATTAGCCTCCCCCTATACGACGGCCCGTGTCCGAGTACTTGAAGCGTTCTCTCCCGCTAACACTTATCAGTGGCGCGGTACGGACCTTTGAGGAACTGGGAATCGGAACGCCTGGTCGCGGGCTGCGCACACCTCGTAGGGCATACGCGTGGAATGCGGATCGAGCCAATCAGTATTTGTAGCAGTTCCCATTTTTACAAGGCCCGACTGGGTCCTGTAAGCACCTTTTTGCTAAGTTTGCAAAGAAGTTGTCCGTTTCTACCTGGTCCTGGCGCCAGACCACTTCGTACAAAAACCATGAGAGACGACAATGAACGAGGATGGTAGAACACTCTATTACGTGGGCGAGGAAATGGCGGCATCTCTGCGAACGATCCTGGGGGATCGAGCATGGCGGGTTGAAACTATTGGACCGGCCAACGACTTCGGGTGTGCGCGTCAATTCAACAGTGCGTCGGCGGGGCTGTTCGACTTCTCAACGTTTCCGCGTCCGCTGGATCTTCCAGTGCTTCGCGGGTTGCTATCGCATTCACGAGTCGGATGGGTGGCGATATGCCATCCGACTCAAATTGAAGACGCAGACGTGCTACAGCTGATTCGCGACTATTTCTTCACCTACGTCACATTGCCTAGATCGAACAATCGAATCATCGACGCCATCGGTCATGCCTACGGTATGGCCTCTTTGCACGAACGTGCCTGGAACGATCAGCCCAACGCGCACTCCGAGGATCACATGATCGGAGCGTGCGACGGGATGCTTGGACTGTTCAATTCGATCCGCAAGATTGCGATGACCGATGCGCCTGTGTTTATCTCTGGGGAGTCCGGAACTGGCAAAGAACTAACGGCGGTAGCAATTCATGCACGGTCGATGCGGCGCGACCGGCCGTTCACCGCAGTCAACTGTGGCGCTATTCCCCCTCACCTTCTTCAATCGGAATTATTTGGTTACGAACGCGGTGCATTCACAGGTGCTAACCAGCGCAAGATCGGCCGAGTAGAGGCGGCAAACGGTGGAACCCTTTTTCTCGATGAGATCGGAGACCTCCCTCTCGAGAGCCAGGCCAGCCTGTTGCGGTTCCTGCAAGAGCGCACGGTTGAACGGCTCGGAGGCCACGCTGCCACTCCCGTGGATGTGCGCATCATCTCCGCGACGCATGTGAAGATGCAAACGGCTATGAACGACGGTCGTTTTCGGGCCGATCTGTTTCACCGCTTGTGTGTCCTGCAGATCGAGGAACCGCCGCTGCGCATGAGCGGTAAAGATATCGAGTTGCTTGCAAACCACATGCTCGAGCGTTTCAGGAAGGACGCCTGTCAGCGAGTGCGAGGATTTGCGCCTGATGCAATCACCGCAATCAACACCTACGCCTGGCCGGGCAACGTGCGCGAGCTGATCAACCGTGTGCGGCGGGCGATCGTGATGTCCAACGGACGCCAGATTCGCGCGGCGGATCTCGAGCTCGGGGAGCATGCGGAGGGCCCGCCGATATCATTGGCTCGTGCGCGCGAGGCAGGAGAACGGCAAGCTATTGAGCTAGCGTTGCTGCGCCATCGGGGCCGTCTTGGCGATGCAGCGAAGGAACTCGGAATCTCTCGCGTCACGTTGTATCGGCTGCTTACGACACACGCACTACGAGTCGCAACGGCTCCTGCCGATTTTGATATGGGAGACGTGCCGAGGGTGAATAAGTAAAACTTTTGTCCGGAGTCTTTGACGCCGTTCGCGTCCAAAAACAGTGCCCCGACAACGAACGACGGCAACGCGCTCTGAAACACATGTGTCTGCGCGAGCCTATAGCGTTGCCACCGACGCGCCGATAAAGTCATAGGGGCAGCCCGCTTGCTTTCTCTACGCGGTGCTGCCAGATCTGTGGGGTGAGCAGGAAAGTCCTCCCCTTCCCAGCCGTTGTTTCGGCATCTGATGTTCCAAATTTCGATCGTCACGATCTCTTGCTCCACGCGCGTACGAACAGTGATCTTACCTCGCCCCTTTCCGATCGCGTGCGCCGCATTGACGAGCAGGTTCATGATCGCTTGCTGAATCTCGGACGGTAGGATTCAACCTCCGGTCTCTGATCGTAGTCCTTCGGTCACGTCCGCTCTATATTTGATCTCGCTGTTGATGATGGGAAAGGTCGCATCGACGCCCTCATGCAGATCTGCAGATTGCATTCCGAATTCTCGCCGGGGGAAACCGCCGACCCTCGCAGGGTGCCGCAACGCCGGCCTTCGGCCAGTCGCTATCGGTTAGCCACTGACGGGACGCAACGGCAGCAGCTGAAAATGGCGCGCTTGGACCTTCAACGCTTGGCTTTATCGGCTCAACGCCCGGACAATCTCGCCTGCAGCGCGCGTGTTCGTAGCAAGGTACTAAATGCCTTACCCGACCCAGAGGTGTACATTGGGTCAATGGTCATCTTGGCGAAGTCCAGCGTCGCGAGCAAAAACCTTCTGGCTGGAGTTGCTGACGGCATTTAAAACAGCCGATAAAACGAGGTATTTTCATCATGATGCACGATTTCCTTTCAAACAATCGCGACGCTCTCATCGACCGATGTCGGGCAAAAGTCGCACGGCGGCCCGCTCGAGCGGCAACAGTCCAGCAATTGCAGAACGGCGTACCGCTTTTTCTGGATCAGCTGATCCAGACACTTCGCGTCGAACAAACCGCCAAGCCTATGGACAGCCGTAAGATTTCGGGACCGGCCAATGGCGAATTGTCATTCTCCGAGATTGGGACGTCAGCCGCCCTGCACGGACGAAAGCTGTTGGAGCTCGGATTTTCCGTCGACCAGGTGGTCCACGACTATGGAGATCTGTGTCAGGCGATTACAGACCTCGCCCACGAGCGTGATGCGCCGTTTGAGATAGACGAGTTTCGAACGCTCAACCGCTGCCTGGATAATGCGATTGCCGATGCGGTGACAGAATTCAGTTACCAGCGCGAATCAGCTTCGACAGACAAACACGTTGAGGAGATGAATGAACGCCTGGGATTTTTGGCCCACGAACTGCGCAATTTCCTCCAGACTGCAACGCTCGCATTCACCGCAGCCAAAGCCGGAAATCTTAACCTTTCGGGCGCGACGGGATCAGTGCTTGAGCGCAGCCTGACCGGGCTGTGGGACCTGATAGATCATTCTTTGGCTGAGGTTCGGCTGACAACCGAAGGGCCGCCGCCGCAAATGTTCTCACTTGCTGATTTCATTGGCGAGATCAAACAGGCGGCGGACCTTGCGGCCCGCGCTCACGGGTGTCTGTTTACGGTATCTCACGTCGATGCGGAGCTTGCCGTTTGCGCGAACCGAGATCTGCTGTTTTCGGCGCTGGGCAATTTACTGCAGAACGCTTTTAAGTTTACCCACCTTCACACCGAAGTCACTCTTGACGCATATGCCTCCGCCGGCCGGATTCTGATCGATGTAAAGGACCACTGCGGTGGGTTGTCGGCAGCGGATGTGGAAAGCATGTTCGAGCCATTCAGGCAAAACGGCGTTGACAGAACCGGGTTGGGATTGGGACTTTCAATTGCCCGCCGCAGCGTAGAAGCAAGTGACGGGGTCCTCAGCGTACGCGACATCCCGGACACGGGGTGTGTCTTCACCATCAGTCTGCCGCGACATGCAATTGTGCTGCAATGACGCATGCGAAAGTCTGAGATCACATTCCATGTTTACGCGCGAACTCGATGCATGTGCCCGCTTCGTCGGGCAGTCAACCGCGCCACCCACGCTGAAATAGGGTCAGCCGATAGACATGCATAGAATGCACTGCAAGCGCGTGGCACCATACCTTTGGGTGACGATAACTTAACATTTCTTAAGTACGTCCAGATATTTCGTACCACGAACGATGTCGAGGCCAGATTCAAATGTCCGCCTCTGGGCCAAGTTGAAATGTCCGCTTTTGCCGTTGGCTTTGACCGTTTGTCTTCCATGGTTTCAGATGCAGTGCAGTGTTGAAGGGCAGCCTTGAACCGGCACTGGGTGTCAGTCTATTCAACTGACTCCAGCAAATCGCTGGCGAGGTTTGCGCTGCGGTTTCTTTGCCTGCAGATCTTGCTGTGCTACCTGCATGATTGCCTGATCGAGGTCAGCTTGGGTGAACGCGCGCTGTTTCTTCGTGCCCGGTGAGGGTTTGGGTTTGCGTACAGGTGCACCGCGGTTCGTGCGTGATGGTGAGCCGGAGATCCGACGGTTGTCGCGCTGCGCCTGCAGGGCTTGCGCGACCTGCAGCACATGACCGAGGCGCTTGTGCTCGATCACGGCACCTTGATCAATCTCCGCGAGCTTGTCGTAGGGCACATAGCTTAGCGCTACGCCAGCGGCCCGGATCTCGATGCGTCCATCGGGATACTCCCACACGTCGATATAACGACCAATCAGCTTACGGTTGGCTACGGTATCTTCCAGCAGGTAGATCACGCGATCGTTGAGCAGGGTCAGCGAGCGCGACACCTTGCGCATCACCCGCCACGTCAGGATCGCGTCGAGATCCTCGTCATCGCGCAGCGGCCGATGTGCATCGAAGTTGCTGCGCGGTGGCTTCGCGAAGCGCGCGTTATAGCTGGCCATGAATGCAGGCGCGTACGCATTTGCAGCGGCGACCGTGCTAATGCCACGCAGCCGCAACTCCTTGACGAGCCGGTCCTGCAGCGTCAGGTGTGCACGCTCGACGCGGCCTTTGGCCGGACTGCTGTTGGCGCAGAACGTGTCGATGTTGAGCTCGTACATCGCGCGGCCAAACTGCGTGACGCCGTTGCCTGTGGTTGCCGCACGCGTGCCGCGGAACACGCTCGCGCGGTCGCTGTACAGAGCGACCGGTTTGCCGAAGTGCTTCAAATACGCGCGCGTCACCTCGAAGTAGCTGAAGGTCGATTCGGTGGCCGTGAAGTGCAGCGCCGTCAGCCGACTGGTGGCGTCATCGACGTACACCAGCAGCGTACAGGCCAGCGCCCGGTCCTCAAACCAGCGATGGTCACTGCCGTCAATCTGCACCAACTCACCGAAACACGCACGTCGCGCGCGTGGCTGGTGAATCTTCGGCGGGCGCTGTTTGCGTGGAATCCATAGGTCGGCTTCGGTCATCAGGTGCCGCACGGTTTCCTTCGCTAACCGGATGCCGTGGCATTCACCAAGTTTCTCGCAGGCCAAGGTCGGACCAAAATCAGCGTAGCGCTCGCGGATAATGGCCACAGCACGATCCGCTATCGTTGCATCAAGCCGGTTGTTGCTCGACTTCTCCCGATGTCCCGATACAAGACCAGCCGGTCCATGCTCGCGCAACCGTACCACCAGCCGCCGAATCTGCCTGGTGGTGAGCCCAAGTCGCTCAGCGGCACGCCACGGCTTTACCAGCCCGTCAGCTACGCCCTGAATTACCTTAAACCGGTCCAATTCGCGCATGCTCATGGTGATCTTGTCCGTCGCAGCCATCGCAGTCTCCGGCGCCGGGGCATCGGCGACCGGTCAGCTTACGCTGCAGGAAAGCGGACATTTCAACTTGGCTAAAAGCGGACATTACAACTTAGCCACTACAAAAACGAAAATACTACAAATAAGATTATCTCAAATTATATCAATCAGCTTCCGGTGCTAAGCGCGGGGCTGTTACTCAGAGCAGACATTCATACGCTGTTTGACCTCTTTCTGCTGTCCGTCGACTCGCGATCTATCATCCATGTCGCTCGACAACTCCGAATAACTGACTACGGGAAGTACGATGGCAAGTCGTTAGCGGTCGTACCCGACAGCTTTTCAGACGCTCCCTCTGCAGACGCGCTTGACAAGCACTACCGAAATATCTCGAGGTGCAGCGACGGGCAAGAAGGTGACTTCGGGACTGAAATCCAGGAACCCCGAAGCCCGGCATGCACTGGTTAAACGTCCGCAGTCTGGCTGCGACTTCGTCAGCGTCGACCTCCGCTTTGGGTCGCGAGCCGACAATTCCGGACGCGCACAGACCGGCCACATTCGCTCTCTCGTTCACACGGCGTCGCAGACACTTAAGCGGGTGCCCGTGACGGCCAACGCTCAAGCGAGGTTCGTATGCGATGCGGCATTGGCTGACGGTGGCACTGAGAGGCAAGCTCGCAGCTACTCGCAAGTAACCTTTCAGCCGTCAGCTCAGGTCGCAACTGCGCGTCTGCCATCTTCGTTAAAGACCGGCCAGCGGGTCGTCCTGCATTGTCTGCTTGCGCCATCCATCCACTGCTCCCGCTAGGCCACCGATCTCGGCGTCCTTTGCCCAGCGCTCCCAAAATTCAACAGTTCCACTGTTAGGGCGCTGCGTAGGTTCTGAAACGCGGATCCGAGTAGGCAACAGGCTTGCGTCGCCGACGACTAAGGCTTCGCCTGTATCGAGAACTGGCAACAGATCGCCAAAGCCACCGAGCGAATCGGGCAGCAGGCGCCTCACCACCGACTGATCGTCACCGTTGGTGAGGCGCATTGCAACAAGATTGTTGCATTGGCTCAACACAGTGCGATTGACTTCCGAAGGCCGTTGACTAATGACCACCAGTCCCACGCCATATTTTCGGCCCTCCTTAGCAATCCGCTCAAAGATTTCCACCGAAATATCACCAGCGCCCCCCGCCTGATGTCGCTCAGGAATATATAGATGAGCCTCATCACAAAAAATTGCCAATGGGTGACGATGATCCGACTGCGTCCATTGCTGCACAGAGAAAGCAAGCTTAGCTACTAGACTAACAATGAGCGGTAGCACATCCGACGGCACCTCGGAGAAGTCGATGATCTTGACTCCGCCTTTTTTGTCTTCTTGGTCCTTTCTGCCGGCAAGGAGCGCTACTACAAGTGACTCAAGCCAACCGAAGTTCATTGTCTCTGCGGCTCCCTGAAAGAGGAAGCCAAGGCGTCGGTCAGTTCGCTTGTTTTCCAACCGCTGAATCAAGCGGCTGAGCTTACCGTGAAAGTCGCCTTGCTTTTCCGTCTTTGCGCCCGGCACCATTTCCGCGTTGAGGCGAGACATTTCCGCGATGACGTCATCGAGGTTGAACGGGATGGGGCTGTCAATGGTGAAGTTCGCCAGCACGTCCGTGTGACCGCCGTCTATAAGATATTTTTTCTTGGCGTCAACGACCGCTCGCGACATAACCATCGTCTGGTTCGGTGCGTTTTGGTCGCTGCGGTCGACGAACATTGACGTCATCGCGTCATAGCTCAATAGCCAGTATGGAAGGAACAACACTCCTTCCTTCAGTGTTGCGTCGGCATCGAGGTCTGCGGGACCGGCGATCCGGTAATGGCGGAAACCGTCCCCTTGGAGCGGAGAGTATTCGCCATGAACATCGAAAACGATAGCGTTAGCGTTGCTGAGCTCTGCAACCTGTTCAAGGATCCGAGCAGTTGTCCACGATTTTCCTGATCCAGTGCTACCGACAATAACCGCGTGCCGCTGAAAAAACTTGTTGCCATTTAGATAGGCTTCGGCATTCTCATCCAGCGTATAGTGGCCCAACGATAGCTTTTGCGCGTCCGAGCCGATGTTGGCAATTACGCGCATGAACGCCGTGAGACGCTCGCCTTCGAGTGCGAAGCAGTTCGCGTCGATTTCGGGAACAGTTTCTAGCGTGCGCAGAAAAACGTTTTGTTTTAGCCCGAGTTTATCGACAAGCGTGCCGATGAGTGCAATGCGCACGACATTCAGCTCGGAGATGGCCTCTTCGCTTTCTTTATCTTCACCAACCGCTGCGCCCCCATCGATAGCCGTCCGTGTAATTTTTTGAATGATTCCGATGAGATGTTGGCCGGGGCGGCTACTTTGCAAAACTGCAAGTCGATTTACTTGCAGTTTGCGCAAGCGCTCGACATCATCAACCGAAACGACCACCATTGCTGTGTCCACCGATCGAACATGCCCCAATGCTTCGCCGTCCTCGTACGAAAATATACTCATACACCCACTCACATGATCAGTTTGAGGAACTCGGAAAGTTGCCAATATTCCGAATCGGGAATTTCAACCCCCGCAGGGGCTTCGCTGCAGAACATCCGCGTGGCGATTCCGGACTGCTCCAGTGCCATGAAGCGCGGGCACTTTCCTGACTGGAAAAACTCGTGCGCCTTGTCGCTAATCGTTCTTGTGATCAGAACGAGCGGCACGCCTTTGGTATGACAGCGCTCCACTAGTAACGATTGAAGGTGCTGGTCGTTGAATCCATATCCCGCGCAAAAATATGCCCCGGCAGAGCGCACTGCGTCATCCGCTTGCGTCATAGTTGACCGGAAAGGTTCGTCGTAGGTCCGACGATATTTTTCAATGCCCGGCGTGATAATCACTGGCTCCATAGCTGCGGGACGGGTTTGCCTCGGGGGCAGCGCCACTACAACACCGTCAGCATCGCTGAACCAGCCGAATGAGCCATGTACCTTCCACACGGACACCGTGCGCGCCAGCGACTTTCCGTATGTCACTTTCGGCGCCGGATTCCCAGAGCGCGAAGCAAGAGCGGCGAACGTAAATCCCGTGTATGCGGTGTACCCTCCAGCCTCGGCTGCGTACTCCGCAAGACGATCGTAGTTCGGTGTCACAACCTGGAGGTCTACACGCGTGCTCCTGAATAGATGCTCGAACAGACGCGTGAGCGGCAAGAGTCTGCGATTACTCACAAGTTGATCGAAAACAGCGAGGTCGTACGGGTTTAGATAGTCCCACGTCGCTGCAATGACATGTCTCGTCATCGGTGGGGTCAATGCGACTTCCGTAAGTGCCGTTTCCAGATCCTTCGTTTTGAGTGATTCGCAGAATGCAATCCAGCTTTCGGTATCTGCATTACTCGAGGTTGCTGCAATAGTCGAGGCCTTGAGATGTTCAGCTAGCGGCCACATTCCCGGAATTCCGTGCGCGGCTGATGCTCCGCTTCCGATTAGGATGACGGGCGCGCGGGCGATACACTCCTGCGCAAGTGCTGTGACCGTCTTCAATGCATCCAAGTGACCCCCTTGATTTATGTCGGTGTGGACCGACTTCACCGCTGATGGCGCAGGACCTTAGTTCTTTTTATAAGCTTCATTCGGATCGCGACAATTGCAAAGAGGTTACCAATGCTACAGGGTAAATTCGCAATCTTTGGAATAAAAGCATACCAGATAGTTGTACGTCCGCTGGCCTAGATGGAGGCCTTAATTCTGCCGCGAAGAATGATCACCGGTCGCAACCAATGCGACCTGCCCGATGATTGCAGCCCATTGATGATCAAAACGACATCTGATTCACGTAATCCGCTTTATTTTTCACATATCCCTTTTACAAAATTTTCGATCGCGCTCAGTCGAGCTACGCAACCCGATTTGAAAGCAGCCTCCGCCAGCGTCCCCATTGCGAGCGCGCGTCGCATCATCTCGACCTTGTTGCGAGCGCCACATATGCTTCGTCCCTTTAGAAGAACTTTGGACGGATCGTCTTTGTTGGTATCGACAACTCCATGTTCGATAAAGTGTTACGCGAGTGCCTCGCGATAGGAATCATACTGTCTAATGACGAGAACAGTCGGTCGTTGCAAGCGAGCATTGCAAGCCTATTTGGAACTCTGTGCGTCTACAGTTCCTCTGCAGGCGACTGCGCGTGGGTAATCGACGACTGCACTTCGTGCGTCTGACTCGGGCACCGCCCCAGAGACTGGCACCATCGGGTGCAATCAGGCATTCAGCTTTCGTGCAATGCAGCCAGCGTGGTACCCACCCAGGAGCAGCAGTCCCAAGGACAGCAGCAGAAAGATGGCGAAAAAGACCGTCATCGCCTGATGGACCGGTGCATATAGCGGGTCGGTCTTGGCGGCATCAACCATCCGGATGCCGAGCACCATGATGAACGACACGAAGCCGATCACCACTAGGTTGATGATGTAGCTGTGCCAAGTCGACAGTCTCCGGAGCTCGACACGGCACTCGACGATTGCGCGCTTTTGCGGCTCATCGCCCTGTGCTGAGTTCAGCTCGGTCTTCTGCCGAAGTGCCATAACGTCCCTGAGCCACTGACTCAGTTGCAGGTAGAAAAAGCTCCCGAGCAGACTCGCCAGCGTCAGCAACAATCCAACTATCGTAAGCGGATTTGCCGGGGTCATTTCGTTTCCTTGCGCATGAGTTCAAGAAGAGCGAGCACCGCCTCGGCAGTGATCGAGAACCAGATCAACGAGGGGGATGAAGGTAGGCGCTTTGGCGGCGCTGGCCGGTTTGGACCGCTGAGCGCGCTGGCCATGAAATCGTAGAGGACGACGAGTTGGTCATAGCCACCGGGCGAGATGCTCAGCTCGAAGCGCTGCGATGACGCGGATTTCGACTTGCGAGCCTCGAGCGACTTCGCCTCGACATTCTCCAAGGTCGTCTGAGCCTCCGCGCGGGCCGCGGCGCGCCATTGGGCGCTTCGACGCGCCAGGAGGAGCCGTGCCACATACTGGGAGCGTGGCAGCGGCATCCCGAACCGGGCATAAATGCGATTGGCTTCGGGTTGCTCATCAGAAAACACTTCTTCGTAGAGCCGTGCCAACCAGTGCTCGGTCTGCTGGCTCTGGTTCTCGAACCGGCGGTCGCCGACAACCCATTCCAGCACCAGCTCTTGAGCGACGAGATGCAGGCGATCTTCGATGCGCCTTTTCGTCGCGGCCGACGCCTCTATGCCGAGGCTCTTCTGAGCGCGCGCCTTCAGCTCTTTGATGCGATCGTCGAACTCACTCATGACGGAGCCTGTAGGTTGGGATGAATTTGGCTCGCTGCAAGTTTGCTACTCGTTGCAGACGATTCGATATCGGACGCCGGCCCGGTCGAACGTCGAGCGCACGCCCGCCAGGAAATAGAGGAACTGGAGGTGGCGCTGGTCGGTGCTCGTGATGGTTGTCAAGGCCTCTGCCCGACTCAGGAGGCCACTCGTGAGCATGACAATCTCCTTCTTGTAGGTCGGGTCAGCGAGCACTTTCAAAAGCAACGCGTGCGCTTCGACAGGAGTCGGGGCCGGGTTTGCCGCGCTGATGATGCGTGGCCTGGTGACCAGCGCCTTGCCAGCGCCTTGCAAGACGACCTCCCAATCCGCGTCCCACTTCGTCGAGAACGGGAACTCGCGACGGCTGGAGCCGGCGAACGCCAAGCTGGCCACGGCCTGACGCGTGACGTCTTGGAGCTTGCGCGCGGACACACCGGCGGTTCCGTTGTCTGCCTTCCCGTGCACCATGAGGACGCGTCGAGCAGCCGGATCGATCGCATAGAAGTCGGCAGTCTCATCGGTTCGGTCGTCGCAAATCACCGTGGCGCATTTCTGGAGGTCCTTCGCGAATTCCACGTCGCCCGCGGACGCTCCATTGATCCAGCCGTACACAAGGCCAAACAACGTCTTCGTGCCCCAGTCGGCCAAGTTGTCGAGCCGCGTGTCTCCCTTCTCGCTCACCACCGGACCGACCACCGGGCAGGGCTCGAGGATCGACATCAGGGCGTCGTTGATCTCCGGCTTGTAGAAGTGAGACTTCGAGTAGACGACACCGCGCTCCGACGTGACGATTCGAAACGACTGCTCTTGATTGATGAGCCGTGTAAGCGAGGCCGACAGCGTTCGGCCGAAGACAGTGTTGTCGGCTTCAGTTTCGGTGCCGCCACTTGGGGCGTTTGGCTCTGCCACCGCGTTGTTGAGATCCGGGCTTGAAATCGCATAGCGACCGGTCGACGGGATAGCGGATCTGTAGATGTACTTGATCTCGACTTCGTGAGGACCGAAGTCGAAGGCGTACCTTGGCGGCTCCGTAGGGTCGGCGCTGCGATTGGTGATTTCGCAGCAGGTGTCGTACTTCAGGAGCTCTTTGACCTCGTCCGAGTTCCAGACGCGCTCTTCCTGGGTTTCAGTGGCAGTCTCCAAAAGCTCCCAAAGATCGAGCAGGATCGACTGTGGAACGCCAGCGTCTTGGTCTAGCGGGGGCACCTCGCTTGCAAACCGGTCGAAGTAGCCGTGCGGTCGGATACGGCCATCGGCCATCGTGCTGCCGACAACGCGTGCCCACTCGACATAGTCCTTGACCGGCAGATGCTTGTTGGTGGCGTCGGCAACGCTGGAGCGGGACAGCGACAGACGGCGGCGCGCCGACTTGCTCCCGAGTTGACCAAAGCCGCGAACGGACGTCGGCACTTGGCTGGTCTCAGCTAGGTCGAAGTAGCCTTCATCGAGAGCGTGCTTACGGACGCTGATGGATCGCAAGCCCAACTCACTCGTGTCCAGGCCGCTGGCCACTGTTTCGACGATGCGTGTGGCATTGGCTGCCGGAATGGCGCCGTTGGGTGTTCGCGCAAATAAACGTTTCAACTCGACGGGTTCGGGGCTGAGAAGGCCCAGGCGATTGTGGTCGATGCAGATGCCTTCAGTGTCGATCAAGAAGATGTACCGGCCTGACCGGACGATGGCCATGATGCCCAGTCGCCACTCCGGAATATGGTGGCTCGCCAGATACGGGGAGTTGCCCCAAGCCAAGTAGCGAATCAATCGGACGTCTCGATACACATCTCCGGCCGGCGCCGACACCGGGACGATGTCGAAGCGTTCCTCCAACTGCATGGCTTCGCGGCAGGAGGCTTGCAGCTCGTCGAGGAACTTGTCGGGGATGGCATTGAACTCGTGTTTGACAACGCCTTGGACGCGGCACACTACGGCGCGTCGGGGAAGGACGAAGGCCGCCATCGTGGGGTTCTGATCGAGCAGGTGGCCACCCTTAAATTCACCAGCGATGTACTGAACCGCCGGCGCGGTGCGCTTGACCGACGCAATCAGCTGGGTCTCGGCGAGAAAGGCCACGTCAGACCGCTGAGCCGCATATTCTTCGTAGGCTAGGTACTCGTTCCACCGACGCTGAGTTTGTTCCGCCACGGTTGGGGCGGTTTCGTAGCGGTCGAGACGCTTGGAGCTGCCACGAATGGTCGCGACTTGGCCGGTGGGATCGGCCAGGTTGGGTCGGCGAATGGCGCGCCCGATCTGCTGCACGACCAGTCTAGCGCTCCCAAGTCCGTCGTAGAGCCAGATCTCGATAAAGGTGCTGTCGTCGATGCCCTCCATGAGCTTGGACTGGTGCATCCATATACGAGCGTGTTGGGCGGCCGTGCTCCCCTCGGTCTGCCGAACCTGAAGGAAACGAAGCTCCTTGAGTTGTTGCTTCGCCGCGCCAGGCAGTCCGTCAAGATCGCTGCACTCGAGTTCTTCCTTGCCCTGGTACGCGTCGTGGATGAGCACGGCTGCCTCTCCTTTGGCGAAGAAGGCGCGCTGCAGTGCCTTGAGCGAAGCGAAAGTGCCCGCGTGGACGATCGCCTTTTTGCCCGAAGGTAATTGGGCGAGCGTGGCTGCGAACTCGTCGACGAAGCTCTGCGGGTTGTAGCGCGCAGGCTTGGCGGCTGCAGGGCTCGCTCGGGCGGCCCGGCCGGTTGGCAATTTTCCTGGACTTGCGGCGACGGGTTGGGCGAACACGACCTCTCTGATGAGCTTTTCGCGCACGGCCTCCTGCCACGGGAGGTTGAAGACGAAGTTGCCGTCGATCTCGAAGTACTTGTAGTCGTTGCGGTACGGAGTCGCTGACAAAATGATCGTGGGCTTGCCGATGGCCCTTACAGCTTGCGACCAGGAATAGGCGGGCTCGTGATGTCCCTCGTCGACGATGACCAGGTCGACTGACTTCAGAAGATCCTGGAATACCTTGAGACACTCCTCGGCCGTCATGCCATCCTCAAGCCCGTGGAGGCTGCTCGCCACCGGGCGCACGTCTCTGCCGTACATCGATCGGTGCGGCGGCGCCTTGATGCCGAGGATCAGGTGCAGGGCGTTGAAGGTTGACACCAAGATCTGTCGCTCCCGGTTTCGCTCTTTCCAGATCTTTTCGTACTCGTCCGCCGCAAGAACGCGCACGGGCGCCATCTTTCCGTTCTTGATCAATGCGGTGAGTCGATCGATTTCTTCCTGTGCCAGGTTCTCGTGCAGTTGACAGTCGTAGTACACGCCACTGACCGAGCGACTCCAGAACCGGAACGACAGGTCATACTTCATCTGATGCACAAGCCCGGCGCGCGGCGTCAGGATCAGCACCTTCTTCACGAGCGGGGATGTGCACGCCAGCGTGGCAATGACGCCGGTCTTGCCGGTGCCCGTGGGCATCTTGATCAACGCCGCCTCACGGGGCGTATCCGCGGCTGCGTGACGCTGTGCGGCCAAGTATGCGTGGCCTAAGGCGACGGCGCGGCGCTGCGGCACCCAAAGGCCCCGCTTGGGCCGATACCCACCCTTGGCACCATCACGCCAGAATTTGAGCGCATCGAGGTCTTCCATCGCCTTGCGATACGTCTTGGCGACCTTCGACCTCTCAGCTGCAGAGACGGTCAGCGTGACTACGCCACCCGTGGACTTCCTCGTCCCAGGCGTGACCAGAAGATCCAATGTCTCGACGGAGCGTGGAGTTACGTTTGCTTTTATTGTAGCCAAGTTAACCTCGATGCTTGCCTGTCAGCGCGACAGTACCTTCTGCAGTGCCGCACAGCATCGTGATGCGTTGTTGCGGGCGCTGCAACGGTGTTTGTTGGCGGAGCGCTCCGAATGATTGGTGGTGGCGATAAAGCTTTGTTGTGAAGACGTCTAGGCCTAGGTAGTGACACAGACGCACGAAAAGAACCAAAATCTCGTCTCGCCTGCAGGATGCGTGTGACCGGCCAGACGAGCATTCCGATAATGTGGCGTCCTAATTTGCAAAGCAAGGTACCGCCGGCAGTCCGCAATGCCTTGCGCGGCGACTTCAACCACCCCGGTCACGCGAATGAAGGCCACGCCTGCTGCAGGGCCGCCTGTGTGCCTCGGTAGCAGCTCCGGTCAAGGCCATTAGTTGGTGCAGGCCCTAAGCGCCCATCCGAGAATTGCCAGAGCGTCCACCCTTTTGTCCAAACCCGACTCGGCACATGTAGCGGTTGGTTGTTGTAGCTCGCATACCACAATGGGCAATTGCTCAACGGGCACGCTGGGTCCGCGACGGCATCGGAGTTTGTCACTAGGTTACTCCCGTAGACCATCGGCCAACGGCCTGTTCGTTGTTGAATGAGCGACACAAAAGTGCAAGCATCCTCGACCGACATATCTGGACCGCTTGTACTGATTTCGAAGTCGAGAGCGAGCAGTGTTCCGGCATCGGAATTCGGGTCAACGCCCCATTGGATTGCATTGAGGAAGTTGCTAACCTGGTCTGCGGGCGCGGCGCCACTTGAAAAGTGGTATGCGCCCCATAGCATTCCCAACGCATTCGCCTGGTACCGACGCTGCTCGTAAAACGGGTCCTGCCAGCTCGCACCTTCAGTAGCCTTGTGAATCACGGCCACTATCCCTGCGGTTTGCATATCGGCCAAGACAACCTCGGGGTGGAGATGACTCAAGTCAAGCACACCATCACAGGTCCCATCCATTGTGACAGGCATATCTTTCTCCTCCGGGTTCGGGACTAGAGATTCTTCTACACCACAGAGATGTAGAGCTTCCTAATAGCTACTTTATAGTGCCATTTCCGTCCAAAGGTACCCCCTAATTCCGACGGAATCTGATTCACTTCCGCCAATGGTTTTCGCGTACCTTTCGAAACCCGCACTCCGACGTCGCCCCTATGACGGAGTGAAACTTATACGCAGTGTCGGCCGCTTCGAACGCACCATCGAATTGGAAAATGGCGTGGCGACGTGCCCGGCGGCGCGGGGAGCGTACGCGTGCACTGGCGCAGAGGACACTGGCGGAATCAGGTGCTTCGGCACAATTCCCGCAACGAGCTCACCTATCCACAGTTGATTCGGGTGTTGAGAGACACGAGCGAAGCATCCGTCGAAGGGGGCCGTCGCTTAAGCCGCTGCGTCACACTCATCGACTCTCGAACTGCGGTGCTCGCGTCGAACGCTCCTCCTAATCTGCTTGGTCGGCGGACGTCTCGTGAAGTACGTCTCAATTGGACAGTCCTACCGGGTAACAGATAGCGCGCCGAACGTTTTTCGGTCGAAGCCGCGCATTTTTGATTCGACGATTATTAGCCGATCATCGTCCCGCCCTCTAAGGATTCGACCTATCTTTAGTAATTTCCATTGCCTTTTCAGAAAGCCGGCATATAAATAAACCAGTTCGTTGCATCTAACAGAAATCGCAATGACGCCGGCGACTGACCAGTATCGGGCTGCTAGAAGCCATTCTAATCTCGCCAGTTGCCGGACATGGAAGCCACGAACAATAAGACTCGAGGTGACCTATGGCAACGATAGAGCACGTGTTCGTCCTCATGCTTGAGAACCGTTCTTATGACAGTGTGTTTGGGTGGTCTAACCTATCGGGCACGACACCAGCAGGTCAAGTAACAACCGCCAACGGACTGCCAACAACGCCTATCGTCAATTTCGGGCGAACTGGGACCTCCTACCAGCTAGGAAAAAGTGCACCATACGCGCTTGGCTTTGACCCGGGCCACGAATTCACTGACGCTTGTGTCCAGCTGTGTGGGCTGCAGGTCGCGAGTGGTGACACCGTGCGCAACGACTCTCTTGTGCTCGGCGCAACTGGCTATCCGCCGTTTGCAACGGCAACGTCGACAATGGGCTTTGCCGCGACGTTCGAGGACCACTCCGACGTGGTTGCCGACGCCTTCTGCGCCTTCACTCCGGACCAGCTTCCCGTTCTGAATTTCCTCGCCGGCCAGTTCGGCGTATGCGACAACTGGTTTGCTTCGATGCCAGGACCAACATGGCCTAATCGGTTCTTTGCTGTGGCCGGGACTTCGTCCGGACTCGACCATTCGCCGAGCGACGCACAAGTCGTAGAAGCGGTGTTCTTTAACGCACCGCTCTTCACTTTCCCGAATGGCACGGTCTTTTCGAAGCTCCAGGCGTCGGACTGGCTCATCGTTCAAGGCGACGTCGCGCAAACACGTGGCATCTACGGCATGCAAGATTTTCTCAGTCGGTTCGTCTCTATGGATACGCTGCTGTCGCGGCTTGCCAATAATTCACTGACCGAGAAATTCATCTTCATAGAGCCGACGTACGACGCGAAGAATGACTTCCGCAATGGCAATTCGATGCATCCGGCCGGTGATGTCCGCAACGGGGAAGCGTTGGTTAAGAAGGTCTACGACGCTATCAGTACTTCGGCTATTTGGCCCAACAGCGTGCTGCTCATTGCCTTTGACGAACATGGGGGATTCTTCGACCACGTGACGCCTCCCGTCGCTGAGCCACCGGGCTCAGCTGAAAACGCCCGGCTGAAGACGCACAACTTCGCGTTCGACACACTAGGCGCACGTGTGCCGGTTATCGTTGTTTCTCCTCTCGTTCCCGCTGGCACCATCGACCATTCGCTGTACGACCATACCTCGATTCTGAAAACAACAGACACACTGCTCGAGCTGAATGGATTGCTCAACTTGACGGCGCGCGTACGCGCTGCAGGCGATTTCTCGAAGGTGTTGAGTCTTTCGACGCCTCGCACCGTCGTTCCGCAGTGCCCCTTCCCCATCGCTGCGGGTGGCGACTCGATACCCTCAAGCGAAGGTTCTCCGCGGGCAAAAGACCCGTTCCTGCCGCTGTACGCACACCACTAGAAGCGGCGGCGCGCGTCGCCTGCGTCAGACGCCCTCGATGCGCCTCGGGGCCCGTCGCGAAGCTTTACGCTGTACGGTCGCAATCGGTTCTGGAGACAAAACATGAAAACGACAGCAGTTATCTTGATGCTTGCGGTTTTTGCTGGCACGTATGGTACAGCAAAGGCCGTTGATGCTCCCGCGCCCGCGAGCAACACTGCACCCACCCTCGGCGCACCCGTGCCTGCTTCGCTTCAGCGCGGCAATCAGGCGGACATCAACGGGGAAAACCTTCCTCTCGGGGTAGCGGCTGTTCAACTGTGCGCAGACATCGACCCCGGCTGTATCAAGCCATACTCCATCGGTACGCAGCAGTCCACGAGCAAGTCCATCAAATTCTTCCTGCCAGACAAGCTCAAACCCGGGACCTACCGTGCCAGAATCAGTGCCGACCAAAAGACCTACCTCTACACGACGCCGCCGCTTGTGGTAACGCGCATCACGCCCGCGATTTCAGCGCTGTCCGAGACGACTCTTTATCCCGCGGGGTTCCTTGCGCCCGACTATGCCGACATCCAAATCCAAGGTACTGGTTTCGCAGGAGACGCAGAGACGGTTACCTTGGACGCAAAGGACAAACACGGGAAGCCAATAATCGATGGAAAGGTGAGCTATAAGGAAGTGAACCAGATTCTTATAAATGGAGTTCCGCTGCGGCAGTGCGACCCGCCAACGACTCGCTTCTGCACGAAAGTCGACCCAATCAAAGAAGGCAACCTAACAAGCATCACTGTATCCGGCATCCCTCGTTCCTTGACAGGCAAGGTCAAAATTGCCGTACAGGTAGAGGACGCAATCTCAAATTCGCAAGACCTCCTTCTGTCCCGTTCGCCCCGCTATGCACCAAGGTTCGCTGCAACAGCGCTGTTGCTGATAGTAGTCGCGCTCGCCTGGAGGGCTGGGTGCAAGACAGTCGATGTCCCTTTGCTGTCGCCAACGGCTCGACTCCCCAGTTGGAAAACAATCTTCATCGACGGAGACTCGAAAACCTACAGCCTTTCCAGACTCCAACTCGTCATATGGACGTTCGTCGCATTGTTTGGGTGGATATACCTAAGCGTGGCACGCAGCCTGATTCAGGGGATGGTTACGTTCTCCGATATACCCAGCGGCTTACCCGGTGTCTTAGTCGTGGCTGTAGGTACGAGCGTCGCTGCCACAGGGGTGCAAGCGATGAAGGGGACGAAATCATCGGGCCCGTTTTCACCTACGTTCAGCGATTTTTATTCTGTAGGCGGCGTCATCGCTCCCGAACGCGCCCAATATTTCCTTTGGACGATAGTGGGGGCAATAGGTTTCATCGTGTACACGTTGGCGCTCGACCCGGCGACAATACAAGACCTTCCCAAGCTTCCCGATGGATTTCTTCAGCTCGCTGGTATAAGCGCCGCTGGATACATTGGCGGAAAAGCCGTTCGGAAGGGTGGACCGGTACTGGCAGGAGTCAAAGGCGTTTCGGACCAAGCCGTAACTGCAGATGTCACTTGGACACTCACAGGCACAGGCTTGGCCAAAAATGCGACCTTTGCGTACAAGGTTGGAAGTGGAGACACAGAGCCGGCGCAACAGTCGCTTCCGGATGCGACGGTGGAAGCTAACAGCACAGACCAGGACGGAGACCCAACCCTCTTCAAAAAGTTGACCGTCACCATGAAAAACACACCTCCCGCGGCCTTGCCGAGCGCCGTCGGCACCCCTCCTCCGGCGCCGAAATCTCAATATCACAAGCGCCTCTTTGTCATCATCAATCCAGACGGTCAACAGGCTGAGTGGCCTTACTAAACGCCGTCGACTATACAGAGGGAGGAAAGCGCCAGCCCGATATCTATCTGATCCACCATGCGTTCACCTCGATTAAGAAGGACAGGCGCCGCTTTTAGAGCTAGTTTGAGTCAATGCTAGTCAGCGTTACTGTCATTTGATGGCCAATAGCCGAGTTTTTGTGCTCTATCGCACACTCGTATAGCTGCTACGCAGCGATCCTTCTAGCGGAAAGACGCGAATATTTGGCGGAGCCCCTCAGTTGGCTCTCTCTCTTCGACCAGCGCTCGCCTTAGGCACCAGCGTATTTGAGTCGCTAACGTCTTGTCGCGAGCTAATCTGAATGAGGTTCCGGCATGAGCGGGTTCGTCAATAATGCGTTCACTCTCGATTTGCCAAAGCGCCGGCCGCTTAAGATCTATGCGTCTGATCCCATGGCAGGAAGGCGATCAGGCGAGCAGGCGCGAGTCGACGTCGAAAATGAAACGCTCATGCCTGGTCCGGTCGGCGAGCGACTGATGGTCGTCGACTATAACGCGAGTACTGGAAAATACTACCCCCCGATAGATCTTGATAACCCGGCGTTGCTAATGCAGGGTGGACTCAACCCCACTGAGTCGGACCCGCGCTTCCATCAACAGATGGTGTACGCGGTAGCGCTGCGCACGCTTGAAAATTTTGACCGCGCACTGGGACGTAGAATTGTGCTGAATCGACGGGGAAGCCGTCTCAGGCTCTTTCCGCATGCATTTTACGGTGCCAACGCATTTTTCGACGAGAGCCTGCATGCGATCATGTTTGGCTATTTTCGAGCCGACAGAACTGATCCCGGCGAGAACCTGCCCGGACAAACGGTATTCACCTGCTTGTCGCACGACATCATTGCACATGAAATGACGCATGCGATCGTTAATCGCTTACGCAAACTGTTCCTACAACCCTCTAATGTTGACGTACTCGCATTCCATGAGGCGTTCTCGGACCTGGTAGCACTTTTTCAGCATTTCTCATTTGCGGATGTTGTAAAAAACCAGATACTTAAGACCGGTTATGATCTCTCAGCTGCGACAGATCTACTTGGCCTTGCTGCTCAGTTTGGTCATGCAACTGCAACCGGTAAGGCACTGCGCTCGGCACTCGCCGATAGCCCCACCCAATTATCCGACGATATTAGTGAGCCTCATGAACGCGGTGCAATTCTCGTAGCCGCAGTATTTGACGCATTTCTTCATATCTATGAGCGTCGAACGGCCGACATCATTCGCCTTGCTAACGCAAGCGGCTTGCCTCCCGGATCGCTTCCATCCGACCTAGTCAACTGGCTCGCAAAGGAGGCCGCCCGCATTGCGCAGTCATTGTTGACTATATGCATTAGGGCGTTCGATTACATGCCGCCTGTTGACGTAACGTTTGGCGACTTTCTTCGTGCAATGGTCACCGCCGACATAGAACTCTCGCCAGACGATGAAAATGGGCAACGCGCCGCGCTCATTGAAGCGTTCAGATTGCATCGGATCTATCCGCAAGGCGTCACGTCACTCGCCGAAGCCTCTCTTGCCTGGAGTCCGGCAGATTCCTCACTGCCGCCGCTGAAGTGGAATCCGGAGGCACTTTTGAGCGTCATCGTTGACGCCGCAAAGCGCTTTAGCGCGGGCTCGAAGGCACCAGCAGCAGCATCTGACCTTACCTCGGAATCAATTGCCAACAAATTCCTATCGCCCTCTGACGAGCAATTCGAGGCTGATGAAATTGCCCAACCCGGGGAAGACACACGAACAATCTCGACCCTCTCGAGGCAGCTTCACGAGTACGCAACCGCGAACGCTGACAAACTTCTACTGGACTCGAAAAGTGAGATTCGCGCTCTGGGCGTACACCCGGTTTTCCGCGTTGCACCGAGCGGCAGGCTAGTGATCGAACTGGTCGCACAGGTCGATCAAAAATGGCCCCGAGTATCCGATTTTGGTGGGTTATATCCGCGAGGCGGCTCGACATTGATCGTCGCATTCGATGGGACGGTGAAGTACGTGATCGCCAAGCCACTTCCGGGAAGAAATCTCCCCGCGATTCAGCAAGATCGCGCCCGAGAACGCTTGATTCGACAAGCGGGGTTCGTACAGCAGAGCGACCAAAGTGATCCTATGACACCCTACATGACTGAGCAGGAATTCGCTCAGCGGGCTGCCCTGCGCGCGAGAATGTCGACGCTTCATTTCACGAGGTGACCGATGCCTCCAGCGAAGAGTACAAGACGTACAAAATCGAGTTTGGACAATGAGAAGGCGAAACCTTCCTTGCCAACGATGCGTGGTCGCGCTGCTGCTAAAAAACCTGAATCTGATCGAAGCGTGTTGGTCCGCATGTACAACGTGGGGTTTGGAGATTGCTTCCTAATTGAATCGTCGGGGGAGGACGGCGCGATTAGACGGGTGCTGATTGACTGCGGGTCGATCGCGTCGCCCCTACCGCTCTCAATCTCTGACACGGTAGACACCATATTGGCAGACGTGACGGGTGAGGATGGTGTGCCTGCGATTGACGTGGTCGTCTGCACCCATAGACATGCAGACCACGTCAGTGGCTTCGCCAGGCCAGAATGGAAGAACCTTAGAGTCAAAGAAGTCTGGTTTCCATGGACGGAAGATCCGAAAGATCAAGAAGCGCGACGTGTCCGGGAAAATCAAAGCCGTCTTGCAGTGGCGCTCGATCACCTTTGGAGGAACCGACTTGGAAACAATAATGATGCATCCGACGTGCGGCGCTGGCTGGAAATGTCGCGAAATGCGTTAAGCAACGCAAGCGCGATGTCAATGCTTCACAGTGGATTTCGATCGAAGCCGGTGACACGCTTTCTCTCCAGCGAGGGTTCGCCAGTGCCAATAGAGACAGGCGTTCTAAGCCCTATGACAGCATATGTGCTCGGGCCTAGCCGGAACGATGACATTATCCGAGATATGGATCCACCGGAAGGAAAGACCTTCCTGCGGCAAATCGCCATGACATCTGGCACCACGGATGCATTTGAACCGTTCACGGACAATTGGCTCATTGATCCCGCCTCCTTCAGTTGGCCGGACTTGCTCGTGGACGCGAGCGATATTGAAAAGCTCCGTGGAGCTAGCACGGCCTGGGATCCGAACGTCACCGTTGCGCTTGAGCAGGCGGTGAACGGGACAAGCCTCGTCATTGCATTCGAAATTGGTGATGCGGTCCTATTCTTTCCCGGCGACGCTCAGTGGGGCACTTGGAACTTGTTCATGAACAATCCAGAGAGCCTAAAACTGTTGACGCGTGCAAAGTTCTGGAAGGTCGGTCACCACGGAAGCCATAACGCCACGCCAAAGGAATTCGTTCAGGAAATGGTTCCGTCATCATGCTGCGCGATGCTGTCGACACGTACCGGGAAATTCTCGAGCATCCCTCGATTGCCGCTTCTCGATGCCATTAAAAGAAAGGGCATTGCGCTTGCTCGCAGCGATGAAGCAGCACAAGTGCCCAAGTCGTCTTTTTGCGGTAGCAACTCAATCATTGAAACGCTGATTCCTATTGGAAGCGCCCCCTGACGCTCGCGTAGCGTTGCACGGCTTAAGCGGGTCGGGTCTAATCACGTCGGGCGCTTTGTCGAATAGTTGCTCCATGCCATGAAAGCCGTCCAATAGAAGGGGGGCGCCTGCTAACGAGCGGACGATCAAACCTAGATCCGATGCGCAGGTGAATTAATTTTGGCGGCGTGCGCTCGAGCAGGATCGCAACGATCTGATCGCATGCCCGCTTCCCGATGGTTTCTTCGAAAACCGCACGATTCCTGATCGATTGCAGTCCTGGGCTGTGCCCGAAGAATTGCTCTCGTCGCTGCTCACTCAAAGGCCAGACGTCGTCGAAGCGAAGCGCAGCTTTAAAGCAGCAAACGCGTTTATCCGACATGAATCACGAGTGCGCCACTATCTGAGATTCGCCCCCAGACTTGGCGCTTCATGCGCGAGATTTATCGCGTCTGGTATTTCCAAACCCTGAATCATCCCTAGCCGATGGCTCAGCAACATGCGCCGGGCTCATGGCGCCGCGGCTCCTATGGACATTGAGGTCGACCGGATGCTTGGTCGGTCGGTCGATAGCCATTTTCGAATACACCATCCTTGCAGGCGGCGGTCAGTTCCCGCGCTAGATCACTGCATCGCCTGAACGTCAGCCATAAGCGCTTGCGCTTCCGGCGCTGAGTCGATCCAGATCATTGCGATCATAGAGCGCTTGCAGTCAGCGAAGCGTCGCCCCATCGTCAGCGCGGCGCTGACCTTTTTGGTAACAGGGATTTCCGGCACCTTGCCGGCTGCGCATCGAGCGTTGCGGTCATGATCCCCGAAATCGCGATGCCGCTCGTGAGCGGAAACTGTGCGCCGCTCGCGTCAAACATGCGGCAACCACCCTGCCGGTCAAAGTTGACTTGCGACGCTCACGAGAAACGGCGCGCTTTTGGCCGTGATTCGTGATTGCTCGCTTAAACTACCATTTTGCGTTTTTGCGCAAAGTGGCGTATTGTGAAAACCATGCAAATCGATCCGACCGACTTTCGAACACCAGGACAGTACATTGATGCCCTTCTGGAAGCGCGCGGATGGTCAAAACGCGTGCTCGCGGTGATTTTGGGCGTCGACGACAGCAGCATCAACAGGCTCGCCTCTGACAAACGACCGGTGGACGCCGCAATGGCGGTGTCGCTCGAAGAAATCTTCGAGGTGCCGGCCGAGAATTTTCTTGACCTTCAAAAGTCCTTCGATCTCGCTAAAGCTCGGATTTCAGCTAGGCCGGATCCCGGCCGGGCTACTCGCGCTCATTTGTTCGGGGGCTTACCTGTCATCGAGATGATTAAGCGCGGTTGGCTAGACGCCGACGACGCGCGGGATGTCCAATCTGTAGAAAATGCATTGGCAAAATTCTTCAAAGCGGACACCCCCAGCGAAATCGAAGTGCTCCCGCATGCCGCAAAGAAAACTCTCGTGCACGGGGATCCGACGCCCGTTCAAATTGCGTGGCTGTATCGTGTTCGAGAAATCGCAAGCGAAATGCTTGTCCCGAAATATAGCCCTCAGATGGGCAAGCTGGCAGTCGCAAAACTTGCAGCGCTCCTAGCCGCAGCCGAGGAAGCGCGAAAGGTGCCCAAGATCCTCGCTGAATGTGGAATTCGGTTTGTCCTTGTTGAGTCGCTTACATCCGCGAAGATCGACGGAGTGTGCATGTGGCTAAACGATCACTCTCCCGTTATCGGCATGACTCTTCGTCACGATCGGTTGGACAACTTTTGGTTCGTTTTGCGCCACGAACTAGAACACGTTCTTCAAGGACATGGAAAGGACGCAATCATCCTTGATGCAGAGTTGGAAGGCGAAAGAGCCGGCACTGGAGAAGCCGTCAGTGAAGAGGAAAAAATAGCGAATGCCGCCGCTTCGGATTTCTGCGTCCCGAGAAAGAAAATGGACTCATTCATCGCGCGCAAAGCGCCTTTCTTCGCGGAACGAGACCTCTTGGGCTTCGCCAAAACTCTCAATGTGCATCCCGGACTGATCGCGGGACAGCTTCAGCACCGTACAGGACGCTATGATCGTTTCCGCGCCCACTTGGTGAAGGTACGTTCCATCGTAACGCCGGGTGCGATGGTTGATGGCTGGGGTGACATTGCTCCGGTTGGACTCGATTAAGGAGTTGAAGTGACTAAGCATGTGGAAATGCAGTACTTGATTCGCTTGTACAAAGAAATCACCGGCGAACACGAAGTCGATATGAAGAAGGTAGCCAAGTTTGCACACCAGCGCGGATGGCCATTGCCCGAGCCCAAAGATCCCTTCGACATGTTGGCGACTGAGTTCACACAGGCTGCACGACAAGAGTTTCGCCGCGATCCCAGGACGGGAAAACCATACCGCGCCAACCACGCCCTGCCGGTTAGTCAGGGAGGGGTACAGCTCACGTTGTGGATCGACATTGACGAAGCGCCGCGACACCAAATGCACAAGTCGCTAATTAATCGCCGTGAGCAGATGGTCGGCGATGGCGTTCAGCTTTCGTTGGACGCAGATCACTGGAACAGCATTCACGAAGAGGAAGACCCCATCGCCATCCCGATGGACCTTACTGATGACATTGAGTGGCGGAAGAATGCGCCAGACGAAGATGAGGATGCCGCATAGGCCACGGAGGATGATCGCAAACAGACGACAACTTTGAGAAGCTACCGCGTTTAAAGCGGGAAAGCCCCTACCGGCAATCTTGGCGGATCCGGCAGAGGCTTAATGTTCAATCTACTAGGACGAACACGTGGATACTACCACCACGGCGCGGACGCGCCAAATTAAAGTACCGTTTTACGGTGTGGATTTATACCTGATCGAGCACAAAGGTCAACCTTACACCCCGATGAAACCTATCGTGGGAGGGATCGGCCTAGATTGGGCGAGCCAGTACCGTAAAGTAACTGACAACCGTACACGATGGGGTGTTGTCGATTTGACAATACCTTCTGCTGGCGGCCCGCAAAGCATGACATGTCTGCCAATTCGAAAAATGGCTGCGTGGCTTACGACGATCGAGCCTGGGAAGGTGAAGAACATTCGTGTACGAGATCGAGTCATTCAGTTTCAGAACGAATGCGACGATGTACTTTGGCAGCATTGGACAGATAGTTACTCTGTAAGCCCTCGTACCGATGATGCTGAGGCGCTTGCGCAGATCAGCAAGCGATCCGATCGTGAACCGCTTCTCATTCGCGCGGTGCGGCTCGTCGTTGAGCGGGGCGTGACATTTCCAGAGGTGTACAAGATCATGAACATGTATGCAGGAACCCGTCACCTCCGCAACATGACTGTCGAGCAAGTCAACGAAGCCTTCGGCTTTACTGAACGAGTTCTTCTCGGCGAGGATACGGACGGGGATTGGGCAGAGATTGAACGAAACCGGGCGGCGTTGTTCGAGGATATGATCCAGTTGCCTCTCGCCGGTCTCGTACATCCTCGGCTGCTAAGCAAATAGGTGAGCACTAGCCATCACGGGTCCGGGCGGTTTTCGGGTTACCTGCTCGCGTCAGAACAAAACCCATAGAATGCGCGATGACGATTTTTATGGGGTATTGATGGAGCTACAAATCACACCATGTGCCTCAAGACACTTGTCCCGTTTGTATGAATTCTGCGCGAGCGATGTGAACTACCTGCAGCACGGTTATGTCGTTCGCGCCGATCAGTCGTTTTGGCATGGCTACCTCAGCACTGGCCCGTGAATCGGCACGAGTCGACAAAGCGCCATGCGAGCGAAAACAACGGCGTAAATGTGCAATTGATTGCCACGCCGCTAGCCCTTCGACAACGAGTTCAATGACCCTTACTCACTCCCTATTCACACGGGTGGTGCCCACCGAAGAATCTTGAAGAAGATTCTAGATACGCGGTGGAAACACATCGCAGAGAATGCAGCAAGTGCGATCCAGACAGGCCCATACCAATATGGGAGATGTTCGTTCCAGAAAAAACCCGCCATCGAGTAGACACTGAAACATAGGCAACCATAGAGCGCGCCCGCTAGATAAGTGATGAGATCATCAATGTAGCCGGATGCTCGCAGACGGCCCACAACTGTGTCGGTAGGCAAGGCCGCAAGGATAGCTTGGGCGGTGGCGATAAATCCAGTGAGTATTGCACCGACGCTTATGGCCGCCGACAAGAATTCCTTTATCGCTTCCGGCAATGGAAGTTTGAAATGCCACCATGCGATGCCCGCCGCGCCTGATATAACGAATGGGTACCAACGCTCTGTTTTCAGTGACATGGTCATCCCGCGATAACGCGCCCCCAGCCATTGCGGGCGCGAATTAATCCATCCCACCGGGAGCGTTGAGTGTACCGCCGATCGGCACCTAGGATAAGGTCGCCGATTCGTTGTTCAAGCTTTGGTTTTAAGAGGTCGACAACATCGAGCGGTTCCAGCAAGGAATCACGTCCGACGACTTCTAGCTTTGACACAATCGGATCTTGGTCTTCCCCTACATGGCGCATCTCCATCAACCGACGCGCAAGTGCTCTTGCCCGCTGGAATGATAATGCCGCGTTCCCGCTTCGACCAGCGGAGACGATAACCTCAATGGTTTCCGCACCTAGGTTATCGCTAACATCCAGCGAGCGACCAAGGGATACGTTACCGTCACGCTGCGCCTGTGTCATTCGAGGCGGCGCAATTTTGAAGTGCATTTTTGTGATGATTTCCTTCTGGGCAAACTTCACATCAGCGCTTTCGTCCATACGAATGTTGAATTCGTAAGACCCCACAGCGTTAGCGTCATGGCCATAGAGCGCAAAGTAATTTTTCATGATCGAGGACCGCACGCCATAGTGGTTGTACTGGATCAGTATCACTTGTCGTTGCGGGTCATACAGCGCCGCCGTCTCCTCACCGAACCCTTGATCTGCTTCGAGTTCAAAGCCCTCAATCGGATCTTCTCTGTTTGCCTTACCAGGCCCGTGCTCGAATCGAATCTTCGTAAAATCCAGAAGCCAATACGCGGTATTGTTATCCGCGCTGCGGGGCGGCGCGATAGTTTCTAGGCGGACCTCTTGCTGACCAACAGTCTTCAAGCGATTAGCAATGCCGTCTTGGTGAATACGCTCCAACAGTTCGGTCAGCGGAGGTGTCCTTTGAATCGCTCGCACATCAAACAAATGAACAGCCATTTCTCCCGCCATCAATCGTCCCCTCAGATCGTTAGATTCATTGTTTTTATGACGAGCAGAACTGTAGCATTTTGCGGATCGAAACGCCGATTACGCCGAATTCTAAGTATCTCGTCGGGTTTAATGTTTCCGTTCGATGTGCGGAGGTGCACCTTGAAGCGCGTACGCGCCAGCCGCCATCGCCCGTTGCGACGCGCTGGGTCGTCCTAAGGCAACTTCGGTGGTGGAGATACCGCGTTACGAGGCTTGAGCGCGATGTCGAACTTCGATGGTGACGCCGACATCGGATACCGCCGCGATGCAATCAAGATTTTCGCACGCGTGGCGATTTCCGCGTCGCCGCACTACTCGTGCGCGGGCCAGTTGTCCGCTCCGCTGCCCGTTTTGCCGTTGACACTTGTCGCTTTGCAGCGACCGGCGTCAGTGACAACGCCAGTTGGTCTCGCTGCTCACGCGCCTGCGCCGCTTCATCGATATAACGCGCGTTCGCGGTGCGCAGCGCATCGAGCTTACCCTCCAGCACACCGACTTGCTGACGCAGATTGCCGAGTTGGCCCTGCAGCTTCTGTACGTCATCGCGATGCCGGGTACCGCCCTGCTCCGCTTTGCGGTTGGCCGCGTCCAGCTCCTTCTGCAAGCGTGCGGCCGCTTGCCGCTCGCGATCGATCTCCAGCAGCGCCCGAGTTTCGGCGGCCTTGAGCCGCTCCTGCGCCAATGCGCCGTCAGCGCGCAGCTTGTCCAGCTCAGACGCGAAGTCATGCCGGGCCGCTTCGAGCGCCCGCTGCAACTGATGCTCGCCCTGTTGCGCGAGCCGTACCTGCTCCTGGAGTGTCGTCACCGCGGCCCCTGAGACGGCCAGCGCCTGATCCAGCTCGGTGATGCGGGTCTGCGCGCCGTCCAGTGCGGCCGCACTGCCCGTCAGTTGCTGACGCACCTGGTCGCGCTCGGCCTCAGCCTGAGTCTGCCGGGCCTGCGCATCCGCGACCGAGCGTTGCGACTCGAGCTGCCCGGCGGCCAGTTGGTCCTGCGCCATATCGACCGCCCGAGTCCAGAGCGCGGCCGCCAGCTCGCCCGTCGCGGACTGCAGCTCCGCCGGCAGGTCCGGGTGCTCGATGCGCACCCGGCTCTTGTCACGCAAAGTGGCCCAGAAGCGCGTCAGCGCCTCGGCCGGCGCGCTCATGCTGCCCTTTTTCACCAGTTGATAGAGCCGGTTCGCGGTGGGCGTGATGTCGTGCCGGAAAAACAGCAGCACGCAGACCTCGCGATACAGCTCCTGCGTACGCGGAAACTGAGTCCGCAACTGCTCGATTTCCGCGTGCAGCTGCGCTTCCAGGGCGAGTGAGGCATCCATGGCGGACCGCTCCGTAAAATGAATGTGTTGATAATATAACGTATAACGTAAATTATCTTGACGCGGAACGGAGAATTTAGACATTATGACTATAATGTCGAGTAAAATGAGTGATTGTGTGAATCGAGCGCATCTCACCCCACCATGCCGTTTCCTGAGCCCCTCCGCGTGTCCGATGGCGCCCTGTTGCCTCTTAACCCGCTCGAGCAGTTGTCTCTGCCGTCCGAGCTCGACGGTAGCCTCGGCACAAACCGCGCGCTCGGCAACCGTCCTCAAATTGCGGCGCAAAATGACGTCGACGCCATCAAGGGGTGGCTCGCGCGCTTTGTCGACACAAGAGCGACCTTCGACACCTACCGTAAGGAGTCCGAACGCCTTCTGCTGTGGTCGACCACAGAACTGGGGAAACCCGTTTCCTCGCTCACGCACGAAGACTTGCTCCTCTATCGGCGCTTTCTGGCCGACCCGCAACCGGCGCAGCGCTGGGTGATGGCCGGTCGCAAAGCGGCCCGCGCAGACCCATCCTGGCGCCCGTTCGCGGGGCCACTCTCACCTACGAGCGAACGACAGGCGATTGTGATTCTGAATACGCTCTTCGCCTGGTTGGTGAACGCCGGCTACCTGGCCGGCAATCCGCTGTCTCTGTCGCGCCAACGCACGCGCAAGGCCAAGCCACGGGTAACGCGATTCCTGGAGGACGATCTCTGGCAGGCCGTCAAGGCCTCGATCGACGCGATGCCGCGTGACACTGCCCGCGAGCAGGAGCACCACGCGCGGGTGCGCTGGCTGATTTCGCTCTTGTATCTGATGGGTCTGCGCATTTCGGAAGTCGTGAGCAATCCGATGGGGGGCTTTTTTAGGCGGCGGGACCGCAACGGCCAGGACCGATGGTGGCTGTCGATCACCGGCAAGGGCGACAAGGAACGCTTGCTGCCGGCCACGACGGAACTGATGGCGGAGCTGACCCGCTATCGCCGACACTACGGTCTCACGGCCCTCCCCTATGGCGGTGAGACAACGCCGCTGCTATTGCCGATCGGTGGCGCCCACCGGACGCTGACCCGCGGCGGTGTGCATCTGATCATTAAACAGGTGTTCGACAACGCGATCGAGCACTTGGAGTCGACGGGCGAGGCGCACGAGCGCGCAGCACAACGGTTGCGCCAGGCCTCTGCCCATTGGCTGCGGCACACAGCGGGCTCACACATGATGGCCGGGCAAGTTGACCTTCGATACGTGCGGGACAACCTGGGGCATGAATCGATCTCGACAACCAGTCAGTACCTGCATGCGGACGACGATGATCGACACCGGGCAACAGAAGCCGGGCTGAGACTCAATTGGTAGCGATTTGTAGGGGCGTCGGCGACTACCGACGATTGGCAGAAGGCGACCGAGCCTGTGTGAAAACGCATTGATCGCATAAACTGAATCAACGCACTGAGAACGGGTGACTCATGAAGCGATTTGTTGAAGGCGATGACCGCAAGCGGTTCGCACTACTTCCCGAATGCGTGGATGATTACATCGGACAGGACAACCCGGTAAGGATCGTAGACGTCTTTGTGGACGAATTGGACTTCTCGACGCTCGGCTTCGACGGCACCACGCCAGCAGTCACGGGCCGTCCTTCCTACCATCTGGGTGCGATGCTCAAGATCTATATCTACGGGTATCTGAACCGTATCCCTCCAGCCGGCGTCTGGAGCGTGAATGCCAACGCAATGTCGAGCTGATGTGGCTGACAGGACGTCTGGCGCCAGACTTCAGACGATCGCAGACTTTCGTCGAGATAACGGCCTGGCTATTCGCAACGTGTGCCGTCGTTTCGTCGAACTGTGTCACGGACTGAAGTTACTATCCGTCGACATGGCGGCCATCGACGGCAGCAAATTCAAGGCTGTGAACAGCCGTGACAAGAACTACACGGCAGCCAAGATCGATAAGCGTCAGCAGCAGATTGAGGAAAGCGTCCAGCGAAACCTCGATGCGATTGCAACCGCCGACCGGACAAGTCCGATAGGTTTCGACGTTAAGACCGTGCGCCTGTACGAGAAGATCGCCCGCTTGCGCCAACGGATGCGTGAGCTCGCAGAGGTCAAAAAGCAGTTGCTGAAGCAGCCGCACAGACAGCTACCGATGACGGATCCCGACGCTCGGTCGATGGCAACAAGCGGAAGAGGATCCGGCATGGTGGGCTATAACGTACAGGCCGCCGTCGACGCAAAGCACCACCTGATTGTCGAACACGAGGTGACTAATGTCGGAAACGATCACGGGCAACTTAGCAGGATGGCACTGTTAGCGAAGACTGCGATGGGCAAGACGAAGCTGAAGTTTCTGGCTGATCGGGGCTACTTCAGTGGCCCGGAAATCCGGGCATGCGATCTGAACAACATTAGCGCTTACGTCCCCAAGCCAACCTCCGCGTCAAGGAAGAAAGGTCTCTTCACGAAGGCCGACTTTGTTTACATGGCGAAAAGCGACCTGTATCGATGCCCTGCCGGCGAGCGCTCCATACATCGATTTACGACTGTTGAACATGACATGAATCTGCGGGTGGACTGGCCCCTTTGCCATCTCAAGGAACGATGTTCGCCAAGCGACTATCGCCGCATCCGACGATGGGAGCACGAAAATACACTGGAAGCCATGCGCCGGCTCGACCGAAAACCCGATGCCATGACCATCCGCCGAAGTACTGTCGAACATGTCTTCGGCACGCTCAAGCACTGGATGGGTCCCGCACACTTCCTGACCCGGACGCTTGGTCGCGTGAGCACGGAGCTGAGTCTGCAGGTACTGGCCTACATCCTCAAGCGGGTCATGAATATATTTGGGGTTGCGGAGGTGATGAAGGCAATGAAGATGGCTCGAGCCTAAAGCCCCGAGGGGCTTTCTTGCGCGCGCGATGTTCGATTAGCGGAAGCTCGATGTATAAAACTTGATTGACCTGACCGGCAATCTCGCCCTCAGCGGAAAAAATGGAGTTTCCACACGGTCTCGACCCAGTCCGGACATAGGGCGTGTGCGATCTAGTTGGCCGCTTCCGACGGTATAGCGGTCACTCGCCTTTTCGAGTCCCTTGCGGCCGGTCGGCTGCAGCCTGGTACCGTCATCCAAATGCCTGCGCGCCCTGCCGGTCGGGACGGAAGCTTAAGAGAAGGTCGGAAACTGTATGGCTCATGCTGCTAGATGGTCGCGCTTACGTCAGTTCTGTCGTTCATATGTCGCAAATCGCGCAAACGGTGCATCCGCGACCGATCCGCCTACGTATCTCTTCTAAATCGTCCACAGATCACGATCCGCCGAGTTGGCGCTTTCGTCGTGAAGGATAAGTGCCATCCTTTCGCCGAGTGCAGGGCCCTGTCGAGCAATTGGAGCCGGAATGCGCAACGATCTAAACACTTTCGAATTTGACTTGCTAAGGCAACTCATTTTCGGCGGCAGCAGTGCAATCTCTCCTTTAATTTCAGAGCGTCTGCGTAACATGGGTTATGCGGAACGTGTGTTCTCCCAGACAAGAGCTTCGGATTTAGGCAGGGCCCGTTTGCTAATCGGCCTGCGACCTTACGACACACAGAAATCCGCCTACGAAGCGCCTTGGATGGAAAACAGGTGAACGATGCAAGGGCGTATCTCCGCGTTTTAATGGGGTTAGTATTTTTACTGTTCTTCCCTGGCACTTCAACCGCACACGTCAAATGGTTCTGTTCCACCGCGGACCCTTCTGTTCCGCCTCTAGATTTGCACGCTGCAATCACGCCAATGTTTGGCGCCTGCCTCTTGGCTTTTGCACTTTTGCTGTTTGCAGGGACCATGACGGATCACTGGCTGTCGCATCGACGGCCGGCACTTGCAGAAACAAACCCAGCAACACGCCCATTCAAGGAAAAACTCATGCGCGTGGCTGTTGGCGCTTTTTTCCTCTGTCTATGGGACAACGGAGCCGTCGTGCCATGGTCGCAAAGCGATGGCGCCATCCTGACGCCCGAACTCGTCTCCGGGGCACCGTGGATTGCGACCGTTCAGTTCATCGTTGCAGTCGTGCTTCTGTGGCGTTGCACTTGTTCACTTGCTGCCGTGGGAATCGTAATCGTGTACGCAGCTGGCGTCGCGGACTATGGCTTGTTCCATCTAATAGAGTATCTGTTCTTCCTTGGTATTGCCGGCTATCTGGCACTGACTGGCCTGCGCTCTCCGTCGATCGACCGTTGGCGGGTACCGCTCCTATGTGCTTCGCTGTCGGCGAGCTTGATGTGGACTGCTGTAGAAAAATTTCTGTACCTCAATGGACGGTGCCAGTACTAATCGCACATCCACGGATCACTGCGGGTCTCGCGCCACTGGTCGTTACCGTAATCGCCGGCTTTGTAGAATTCACGCTGGCCTTTTTCATCTCCGCGGGCCGTGGGTTACTTCGAGTCGGGCCATAATCTTGCTTTCAATTTTCGCTATCGCGGTACCTGAATTTGGTCATCTGGATGCGGAACATTTTACGATTATCGCCATCCTTGGCATTGTCGGATTGCATGGGGTCTCGGTCTTGCAAGAAAGAGCGCGGCCTGCACACAGCAACTCAGCGCTGTTGGATGCAGGTACGACGGTAGCGATCTACCTAGGACTGTTGACTTCGTTTATTATCAGCTATTATCTATTGCAAGCCATGCAATATCGCTAAAGGGGCCGTCCTCTTGGTGCTCGGGGCGTTTGAATCCTTTCGGGACCACTTACCATCGCCAGCTTGGCCAGCCATTTTCCTCTACCACGTGCTTTCGTCTGAATCCCGATGATTAAAGCGGCATCGACCTCGTCATAGACGCATTAGGGCTCTTTGATGCGCTTGGAGCTATCCGACGGGCGCGCTTGTTGGTTCTTGGCTGCTTCGGCATCTTCGCGATCAAACACATACAGCTTCGTTGACTTTGCCATAGCAGGTCCTACCACTACGCTGACCTTTTTCGAGGATGTGAACCGATGCTTTCACCAAGAAAGCGAAGTATGCTCTATAGCTACACGCTTCCCAATCGGAGCAGCAAAACGCTACACCTTCCGCTTGACAAGATGCTGGCGGACAAGCTCTCGTTGCGTTTCAGGTTGGCACTAGAAGGCGCCCGGCAAGGTCGGGCAGACGTTGCCGCAGCTCACTGCTTGCTTGAAGTCACGTTGCTGACCGGCTTCCTAAAGGAAGACGGGCACTCAACAATTGAACAGGCAGTCATTGACCACGCTGAACTATCGTTATACGAAATCTTGGAAGATAAGCGGTTCGACGATCCTTGCGAGTTTGACGACCAGACGCTTCACGACTTAACCATTGTCGTGAATGAGCATGAGCGACAGCTGAGGGAATTGCGTTTGACGGCGTTGTATAAAGCCGTCGCCCGACTTGAACAGCTTCTTAAGCGCGGCAATTGACCGGTTGAAGTTGGTTCACGGTTGTTGGACACCTCGCGCGGGCATCCGAGCGATGAAGCACGTTCCTTCTTCGGCGGACGAGCGGACCTCCAGTATCCCGCTGTGCGCCTTCACGATCTGTTTGCATATGTAAAGGCCAAGTCCGAGCCCGCCGCCCGGTTTGCTTGACGCCAGACGCCAGTACGGTTCGAAGACCTTTCCCAGCGTGTCAGGACCGATTATGTCTCCGCCGTTCGCAACGCTGATGACCAAGTGTTCATTCTCGACGCAGACATTGACCGTAATCAGATGATCGTCTGCGCCATGCGTAGTGGCGTTACCCAGCAGGTTCGACAACAGTTGCTGAATACGCGTGCGGTCACACTGTATGCTTTGATTCAAATCAAACGTCGCGTTAATCTCGCAATCGGGATTCGCGTCACACAACTCATCAATGACGCCTCGCAGCGCATTCTCTAGGTCGGGTGTGGGTGCAATAGTGACTCCGATTCCCGACCCATCCTCCATTTGCACCAGCACCATTGCAGCAATGCCCAACGCCTAAGACGGCCTCTCAGCAGTCTTGTCGTGTACAGTTGAACGAGTGGCGAGTGGCGATCTAGAAGCCAAGTCTACGGTTCAGCGATCAGCCATATTGAAGAGCATGGACGCCATAGTAGAAGGCAAAGAACAATGCAAGTAATACTGCGTATATCAAGACTGTCGTAACTGCGTCAGCGCGCATGTTTTCTCGTTTCGAACGCAGACTGATCTGTAGTTGCCTTGCGCCCTGGTACATGACCATGCCTAAAATACCGACGATAGTGAAATGACCAACGGCGTCGAGATGCCCGAATTCAGGAACTGCTGCAACGAAGATAATCAGTAGCAGGGTAGCACCGAGTCGCAATAGGCCAAAACCAACTAGCAGGAAGAACGCCAGCGTGAACTCGACGAATCCGGCAATCACGGTAACGATCGCCGGATCGATGCCAAGGGCAATGTTGGGATAAGAGTATAAGACCGCGAGGGTCCATTGAGGGAACACAAATTTCTCGATCGCCGTCCACATCAGACTTCCCGACAAGCTAGCAACGACGACAACTTCTCGCCACTGCCTCGCCCTCGGATCGTCGAACGATGTGAGCGCCATATAGCCTGCGATACCGAGGAAAAACGTGTAATCGATCATGTGAAAAACGCCATACTTGACGACGCCAGCACCATAGATAGCCAAGATGCCGATTGCACCCAGCAAGCAACTGCGTTTCCAGAGCATGCACAGCGCCACGACAAACTGCAGCGTCGTTATCCAGGCGATACCGCCGAACAATTCCGGCGTGAGCATCGCCTTGCCATCGGCCCACGGTACTACAGCGCCGCCATCCCACAAGCAAAGGAAAAAAGCGCCAACTGCCACGCGCATCAATTTCTCGGTCGACTGCTCAACAGTAGGACCAGCCGTCACAACGGCAGGCCAACGACGCGAGACCCAGTTGTCAACGAGAACGCCAAGGAAAAGCGCGGATCCAAAAGCACCAAGGGTGGCAATAAAAATCGGGGTAAAAACTCTAGCCAAGCTCAATGGAGAGGCCGACGGATCGGCCGTGGAGCAAAACCATTTGACGTGCGCCATTGCTTCAGATGACGTAAATGTACCTATAGCCACGCATAGCGCGACAGTGAAGCGCCGATTTGCGTGGCTCATGGACGCTCCATCAAGTATCGAACCTTAAGGTACGTACGCTTGCTATCGATGGATGCAATATTGCTGATTTGTGTGCCGGAGAGCGCTGACAAGCGCGGCGAATACCGTAAGTGACTCTCGACGTCTATGCGATTGCTGTTGTCCAATCGGTCGGACGGACGCGCTGGCACAACAAAGGCGCTCAGATAATCAGATAATCGACCGTCGTGTCCGTCTGCGCACGGCCTGACAGATCTGTTTCCCAATGCGTTGAGTCCCCTACCGGACCGCGTCGACCGCGATCTTATGGGCTATTGGTTATCGCAGAGTGTATGGAAAAAAGACGCGTTGCATGATGGTTAGGACGTGCGCAAAACACCACGTCTGACTCGGACACGAATGAACAGATCGCGGCTCACGAGGACGGTTGCATGCCGTTCGACGATGCGATAGTCGATAAGGATTTATCGCGCGAGATCGAGTTGGTCCGACGTCAGTCAATCGGCCACGCTCACGGTCCGATCAAAAGCGCCGGCATGGTGAACTGCATGCACATGAATTCCCTGACGCAGGAGCGCTGGACAATCGACCACCGCCTGTATTGCTCGCGTTTAACGCAATCTCGCAGATGCACCGCTCGCCACGCAGCATTGCGCCCGGCCGAGCTCAATTGCGTGCCTCAACTGAACAACTCGTGTCACCTGCACGAAGCAACAGTGGCTTCCGGCATCCCCGCCACTCCATGTTGCGCCGTCCATTGCGAATTCATAGCCTCGGGCGCCTGCAAAGTGGCGAATGCTGTCACACAGAATAAGCGCGTCAAATCCGAAGAATATTCCGCGGTTACCACGCTGAAATTCTCCCAGACCAAGCGAATGAACGGTTCGCCGTCGTAGTGCACCGTTACGTGAATTGGCGGCACAAGACGGGCGTCGCGTGGCAGTCGCTCAGTAGCTCGCACGAACGACGCCACAACATTCAGCCGGACTGCATTTCGCAGCCGCGGAAGCTGAATTTGTAAGTGTCTCCATGACTCCTCCCGCACAAAACCGAAGCTGATGTGAAAAGTAAGCATATTCCTGTTCAGCTTTCGTTAATAGCAATTGCCGACTATGGCAAACCTAACCTTAGCGCCACTAATGCACGAAATTCCTGCTTTTAACTGCATGCATGCTAACGTGTCTCTCAGTTCGACTTCGCGCTATGCTAGAGTTGAAAGGATAAGGCAAGGTGTCGCCGTTCGTAAACGCGAGCCCCCATTTAGTGGCAAAGTTTATCGCTGCATCTTCCGATGCGAAGCGTCCAGGGGACCCGTGGTATTGAGCGTTTCCAGATTCGTCGCAGATAGTCACTGAGGCGTTGACCTCCTCGCGAGCGCTCCGCAGCGGGCCGAATGGCCGTCCCTAGGTACGTCATCTCCATGTCCGCCTCTCATTTTATATATTTGAGCGGAAACGGTAGTCGAAACATAAATTCAAAGCTTGCGATTTGTAATGAAAAAAACCGGCACGAAGCCGGCTGAAAAGGTGCGGTTTCCGAGGGTGTCCACCGACCTGAGAGATTTTCATCGTACCGCAATTTATTTAAAAAGTCGCTCGGGTTAAATACGGCGTAGTCGAAGCACTGCAGTAGGACGGTGGTTTTCGAGGTGTCTAGAAGCTCGATCGACTTTTCTAGACCGTATGAAGTTTTCACAACTTCGTCGATAACGTTGTCACCGGCGACGACGGGGTGCGACTAACCTAAAGAAAGCATTCCTGACCGTTCGAAGGCGGAGTTGTGGTGCATTCCGCGTCGCACAGCCGGCGAGGCGGCTCCTTCCCTGCTGCGGGTGCGAACCGTCAGTCGAGGAAGTTGTCTCTGAAGCTTGATACCCATCCGTTATCCGTTGCTCATGTCCAGATAGACAACTGATGGATCGTATAGAGGGTGACGGCACGGCGATCCTTATGACATTCGCCGTGCGTGACAAGAAAAATCGGGCATCGCCGCCGGTTACATGCCGCTTGACGCTTGACGCTCGGCGACGACGACACGAATTGTACTAAATCGGTTCGATATACCATCCGTGATAGGACATGTGTGCCGCGGAAACGAGGCGTGTCAGGGGAGACACGCCGATAAGCTGGTTTTTCAGATCACCATCATGGAGAAAAGCTTATCTTCCCGAGCTTTTTCAGGCTCTGATTGTGTTCGCGTCAGTTCGTCACTCGGTACGTCGGCTTCCTGCGCGCTCCGGGCCTTCTTGGAGCCTGGCGTTGTTCGGCGTCCACTCGGATTCAATTTTTTCGAAGTCTCGCTTATATCGAAGGCCCACCTCATCCACCACACCTGTTCGAATCAAGCCCCTCACAAGCGCTTACGCGTAAGCGTTTCATTGGGAGAATTTCTCCGCTCGCACGCTCCTCTAAAGATGCGACCTCAATCGCCGATATACCAATGTTAAGGCAACATTGAAAAAGTATCCGATTGTCAAACTGTCACGTCGCTATCAGGTTCTGCGGCGAGAAAGGGGTGACTCAGCGTCGTCTTAAACCAGGGACATAGAAACCAACCCGTTCTAAGCCTGTAACAGGCCCGATATCCATGCAATTGAGAAAAAGAACATCCTGCCTGGCCTTGGCCGCGTCCGCGTTAATTTCCTGCCCAGCAGTGGCGGACGAACCAACTACCGGCGGTAAACTCCTGCTCACAGGTGGCGTATCCGAGATCGAAGGTGCCGCAGGCGGAGGCCTCACTCCGTGGGCCGTGATCGGTGGCTATGGAACCGCCTCGCAACTCGGTGGCAATGCTCACGGCACCTATGTCAGGACGCAGGATTTCGCGCTGTCGACGTACGGGATTGCCGTGGGCGTCGCGAACCGCGTCGAGTTTTCGCTCGCACGCCAGACGTTTGACACGCGTGATGCCGGAGCGAAGCTCGGCCTTGGCTCGAACTTCAAGTTCAATCAGGACATCTTCGGCATGAAGGTTCGACTCTTAGGCGACGCCGTGCTCGATCAGGACACGTGGGTGCCGCAACTCGCCGCCGGTATCCAGTTCAAGCACAACGAGCAGGGTGACATCGTCAACGCGGTGGGAGCTACGAGCAATTCCGGTACTGATTTCTATTTGTCGGCCACGAAACTGCTGCTGGCGCAAAGCGTGCTGCTCAATGGCACCCTGCGATTCACCAAGGCCAATCAATTTGGCTTGCTTGGATTCGGTGGCGACAAATCCAACGCATACCATGCCGAATTTGAAGCCTCGGCGGCTTACATGCTGTCGAAGTCCCTGGCCATCGGCGGCGAATACCGTACCAAGCCCGATAATCTCAGCTTCGCGCGCGAACAGAACGCCTACGACGCCTTTTTTGCCTGGGCGCCAACCAAACACGTCTCGTTGACGGCTGCTTACGTCGCGTTGGGCGATATCGCGACCTTCAAGAACCAGCGCGGCGCCTACCTTTCATTGCAAGTGGGGTTCTGATGCACATGAAGTTGCGAAATACACTGCTTCGGGGCGCACGGGTCGCAGCACTCGCCCTGCCAGTACTGATGAGTGCAGGCGCGTATGCGGACGATTCGCTCTATCGCACGTTCGGCGAGAAGCCCGGCCTCGTCAGGATCACCGACGACCTGTACACGAACCTGCTCGCCGATCCGCGCACCGCGCCGTATTTCGAGAACGCTCCCATCCGGCGCATCAAGGAGAAGCTTGTCGAGCAATTTTGCGTGCTGCTGGGTGGCCCCTGCCAATACACCGGCCGCACGATGAAGCGAACCCACGAAGGCCAGAACATCGATCGCGCGGCGTTCGATGCGTTGGTCGAGAATCTGCAAAAGGCAATGGACAAGAACGGCGTGCCGTTCCACTCGCAAAACAAGTTGCTAGCGAAGCTCGCACCCATGTACCGAGACATTCAGGATCGCGAATAAGCAAAAACGTCTACGTATCGGTGTGCATACACGCGGCTAAAGTTTTTCCGCGACATGCCGATAAACCTGTCGGTGTGCCACGCACTTATGCGATCGATTCATCGGGAAAACAGTTGAATGGAACTCAGCAAACAGGTAATTTCAGCGCTTCTTTTCTGCGCGGCGAGCTTCCCGTCGATCGGTGCAAACGCCGCCAGTGTGCGCGTACAGGTCGCTGACCAGCTCGGTGCGCCGGTCAAGGATGCCATCGTCTACGCCATGCCAGTGAGCGGGAAGCTGCCGGCGTCCAAGCCAGCCGGCGCGGTCATCGACCAGATCAAGCGGCAATTCGTACCGCTTGTCTCAGTTGCACAGACCGGCGCCGCCATTACGTTCCCGAACAAGGACAACATTGAACACGACGTCTATTCATTCTCGCCGGCCAAGCGCTTCGAACTAAACCTGTACCACGGTATTCCGGCGAAACCGGTGGTGTTCGACAATCCTGGTCTCGTGGTGATGGGCTGCAATATTCACGACACGATGGTCGCCTATCTGCTTCTCGTTGATACACCTTACTTCGCCAAGACCGATGCGAACGGTCACGCGGACATCAATAACCTGCCCGCTGACAGCTACAAGGTGACGGTGTGGCACTACCGGATGACCGAACCGAACACGCAGCCGAGCAGCCAAGTCAGCGCCGGCAGCGACAGCCCCGCCAAGATCACGCTGCAGTTGAACCCGGAATAATTCTCCCGTCATGCGACTTCACAGCCTGCGCGCCCGAATCGCCGTCATCTTCGTTCTTCTGATGCTTGCCGTGCAGGCAGCGGCCTTCCTCGTCACCAGTTCGGTGATCAGTTCGAATGCACGCAGCAATGCGCAGGAGCAACTATCCGTAGCGGAACGTGTGTTCAGACAAGTACTACGTTCAAACGGCGAAAAACTGGCGCAGGCGGCCAGTGTCGTTGCGGCCGATTTCGCCTTCCGTCAGGCGGTCGCCACATACGACGAAAACACCGTGGCCTCCGCGCTCAAGAATCATGGCGACCGCGTCAATGCGGATATCGTGATGCTCGTGGACCTTGACGGCAAATTAGTCACCGACAGTAATGGCCCCGCGCTCGAAGGTGCGACCTTCCCCTTTCCCACGCTGATCCATGCAGCCCAGCGCAACGGCGATGCATCGTCAATTGGCATGATCGGCGGGCGCCCCTATCAGCTCGTCGCGGTCCCGGTCAAAGCTCCCGTTACGATCGCATGGATCACGATGGGTTTTCTCATCGACGACAAGATGGCGAGCGAGATGAGCAAACTGACTTCGCTCGACGTCTCATTCCTCGATGGCCGCGCTGACGGCGAGTGGACCGTGCTCGCGAGTTCTCTCGATCCCTCGAAACGATCGACGCCCATGAATGCCGCCGGTCTCGCCGACGAGAACTACGCCAGCCGAGTCATAAAGCTTCAGTCACCGGGTGAACCAATGGCGGTCCTGCTGCAGCGGTCGCTGCGCGATGCACTTGCTCCGTTCCAACGCCTGCGCACCGCCCTGTGGCTCATTACCTTATGCGGCGTGCTAGTGTCAGTCATCGGTAGTGTGTTCACCGCGCGCAGCGTCACGCGTCCGATCGCGGCGCTGACGCGTTTCTCACGGCGCATCGGACAAGGCAATTACGCCGAACCACTTGTCGTCTCGCACAACGACGAAATTGCCGAGCTGGCGGCCTCATTCAATCAGATGCAGGAAGGCATTGCGGATCGCGAGCAGCGGATCTCCGAGCTGGCCTACATGGACCGCCTGACGGGTCTGCCAAACCGTGCGCTGTTCAGCGACCGCCTGCAACAGGCTCTCAGCGTGGCGCTCCGGGCCGGCCATTCGCTGAGCGTGATGATGATGGACCTCGACCGCTTCAAGTATGTCAACGACACGCTGGGCCATCCGATCGGCGACCTTTTGCTGTGCGAGGTGGCGAAGCGACTACAGGCCTCATTGCACCGGGCATCCGACACCGTTGCGCGCCTCGGCGGTGATGAGTTCGCCGTGCTGTTGCCGACTGACGACATCGAGGCCGCGGAGATGATCGCCACGCGCATGCTCAAGGCGCTCGAAAAGCCCACGATGATCGAGGGCCAACTCGTCGATATTGGCGCGAGTATTGGCATCGTCAGCTTTCCGCACAATGGTGTAGACATGAACGTGCTGCTGCGGCGCGCGGATATCGCGATGTACACGGCCAAGCGCACCAATTCGGGCTTCGCTCTCTACGACGAGAAACACGACCACAACAGTGCTGAGCGCCTCTCATTGATGAGCGAGTTGCGTCAGGCCATCGAGCACGATCAGCTAACGCTCTACTATCAACCGAAAGTGGATCTTGCCACGCATACAGTCAAATATGTCGAGGCGCTCATTCGCTGGGAACACCCGACGCGCGGTTTTGTCGCGCCCGATCAGTTCATCCCGTTCGCCGAGCAGACCGGTTATATAAAAACGATCTCACGCTGGGTCGCCGATAAGGCGATTCACCAGTGTGCGATGTGGCGTGAGCAGGGCATCGAACTGGCCGTGTCAGTGAATGTGTCGGCCCGAGAACTGATCCAGTCCACGCTGCCCGAAATGTTTCATTCGATGCTAGAGAAGTATGGCGTCCCCGCCGAATGGATCTGGGTGGAAATTACAGAAAGTGCCATACTGGACGACCCCGATCACGCTATCGAAACACTCGACCGCCTCCGTGCGCTTGGCATACGAATTTCCATCGATGACTTCGGCACCGGCTATTCGTCGCTGTCGTATCTCAAGCGCATGCCGGTTGACGAATTGAAGATCGACAAGTCGTTTGTGATGGGCATGGCAACTGACAAGGACGACGAGACCATCGTTCGCTCGACCATCGACCTCGGCCACAACATGGGCCTCAAGGTCGTAGCCGAGGGTGTGGAAACCGAGGAAATGTTGGAACAACTGAAGGAGATGCGCTGCGATCTGGTGCAGGGCTTTCATCTCAGCCGTCCCCTTCCACCCGCGAAACTGGAGCTCTGGTTGCATGGATGGGAGTCGAACCAGCGCGAGGCCTCCAACTATAAGGGCAATCTTTCCGAATCCATTCAGCTTGTATGAACTCTGCGCTACTGCGCGGAGCGTATCCTTGAGGGCTCTCAGCCTCGCGTGACCCGAATCCTTGAGGACGATCTTTGGCAGGCCCTCAAGCCTCGATCGACGCGATGACCCGAGACACCGCACGCGAGCAGGATCACTACGGGCGGGTGCGTTGGTTGTTCTCACTCGTGTATCTGATGGGTCTGCGCATCGAGGAAGTCGTGAGCATTCCGATGGGGAGCTTTTTTTAGACGCCTTGATCGAGAGGGGCAGGACCGCTGTTGGCTCGCGATCACCGGCAAGGTCAAGGAGCGCTTGCTGCCGGCGACGACGAAATTGATTGCGGAGCTCGCACGCTATCGCGGACACTACGGGCTGGGTGCACTCCCCTATGGCGGTGAAACGACGCCCTCTGCTGTTGCCGATCGGTGGGACACATCGGCCGCTGACCTGCGGTGGTCTGCACCTAATCATTAAACAGGTGTTCGACAACGCGATCGACCATCTGCAGTCAACGGGGGAAGCGCGTGAGCGCGCGACCAAACGATTGTGCCGGACGTCGGCTCATTGGCTACGGCACACGACGGGCTCTCGCATGATGGATGGCCAAGTCAATCTACGATACGTGAGAGATAACCTGGGGCACGACTCGATCTCGACGTCCAGCCACAATATCTGCACAGGGGCGACGACGATCGGCATCGTGCTACAGAGGCCAGACTGAGGCTCAACCGGTAGAAGGACGACTACCGATCGAAGGTGGCGCAAGTGATAAAGAATTGACCGGACTCACGCTATGCCATCGATCGCGCGGCCGCAACGGAAAATTCCAACGATGATCGCTGATATCGGGTCTGATAAATGCTGCTACATCCACGAACGCGAATGTCGCCGGACGTAGTTTGATTAGTACTTCAGAACTGCGAATCGGCGCCAATCGATTTGGCATCTGGATCAGCCTCCTAACCAAACTCTGGGCGTGAAAGCGTTTGGCCAATCGCGGCCAAACGGGTCCCGCGCATGAGTCTCCCCGTGTGGGATGCGGGTGCAATCGCAATGTTCCGCCTGATACCTTCTCGATATCAGATGGATTCACTGAATTTTCACAGAAAATTCCGATCGTTAGCGATGAAGTAACCGGCCCCCGGGTGCGCTGAGATCAGACCTAAGACTTGTTTGCTTGTGCTCGTTGCATTACGGAAACTTCGTCAAAATATATTTCATTTTAACCGTAACCAGAGCGAAGGGCCGAGCGAATTACGGATTAGAGATCGTGGGCCCACGACCTACGTTAGATACTACAAGGAGTCGAGAGCAAAGGTAAAACCAAGTTCTTGAGGAGAATCCGTACCTGACGGGAAAGCGCACTTGATATGTCCCGCAGCCAGTGGATCGAAATGTCGACACACCCTGTGCCGCAAAACTCAGCACCTGCCTGAAAAGGCAGGTCGTCGGATCGCGGATATTCAATGTAAACAGAAATCACACAAGGAGTTGCTATGAAAAGGATTGCAATCGCAGCGCTTGCCACAGGCTTGCTGGTATGTGGTGGTTCGGCGTTCGCGCAAGCGAGCGGCGCCATGTCCAACGACGGTATGTCGAAAGACTCAATGAGCAAGGATTCGATGCAAAAAGACACAATGTCGAAAGACTCAATGTCCAAAGGCTCGATGAGCAAGAAGATGAAGCACGACAACATGATGAAGAAAGGTACAGGAGACTCGAAGATGGGCCACGGCGCATCGGGCGCCATGGCGAACTAAGCTAAACGAGGACGGAAAGTGGCTGGAGCATTCGCCCAGCCATTTTATCAAGCGGTAACGTTCGAAAAATGCCGGGTATCCCCGAGCAAATTTCGGGCGTGTGCACTGCGAACGCGATGCGCTATGGCGTGGTGGTGTTCGTTGGCAGTGAGTCTACGGGTAAAGTGCTGCAAGCGGCCGAATTGCCGTTATGCGGTAGCTAAAAGATTTCCGTTAAAGCGGTGGCACAACGCCATCATTGGGATGGCGTCCCATGCTGATAGACACTACCACGCGAGAGAATTTTTTCGGTGCGATAGCCAAGTAATGCGAGGAGATCAGAATGAACCCTACACATCAACCGAGCGGATTGACTGTCCCCACGCGCACGATGCAGCCCGCGTGGGTGCGGCTGACACACTGGCTATACGCACTCGCGGTGATGCTGATGATGATGTCGGGATGGCAAATCTATGACGCGTCGCCGGTGTTCAAGGGCTTCACGATTCCGAAGAGCATAACGCTCGGCGGATGGCTCGGAGGCGCACTGCAATGGCACTTCGCGGCGATGTGACTCTTGTTCTTCAACGGGCTCTTCTATCTTACGATGAATCTCGTGACGGGCCGCATTAAGACGAAGTTTTTCCCACTGTCGCCGCGCTCGATCCTGCGCGATCTGGGCCAAGCCCTCAGGGGACATTTATCGCACGCTGACCCAAGCAAATACAACGCTGTACAACAATTCGCGTACCTCTTTGTGATGCTTGATATTGCTGGGGCTGGTTTTGTCCGGTCTCGCAATTTGGAAGTCGGTGCAATTCCCCCTGTTACGCGGCCTGATGGGAGGCTACGACTTTGCGCGCGTTGTCCACTTCTGCACTATGTCGCTGCTGGCAGCGTTCATCGTCGTGCACCTGGTGATGGTCGCGCTGGCGCCACGCTCATTTTTGACCATGATTCGGGGACGCTAGTCCAGGAGAATCGATCGTGAAACCCATTAAACCAAATCGCACAAACGTTGACCGTGGATCCCTGATCATTAATGTCCGTCGCGAACTCGACATGCCTTCCCGCCGCCTGTTCGGCAAACGCGTCTCACGCTCGGGGGTCTCTCGATGCTGACCGGCTGTGGTCTGTCAGATGACAATCCGTCGAAACCTTCCTTACTCGTGTCTCGCGAATGAACGACACCGTGCAAGGCTGGCTATTCGATCCGAACCGCCTGGCACCAACCTACACCGAGGCGGATATCACACGACCGTTTCCGTTTAACGCGTTCTACGGAGTCGACGACGCGCCTAAAGTTGATGGCACAGATTTTCGCCTGAAGGTGGGTGGCCTGGTGCAGAACACACGCACTTGGACCTTGCCCGAACTCTATACCTTACCGAAAGCGGAACACAACGCGGCACATTTGTGTAGAAGGATGGAGCGCGATTGGACGCTGGGGCGGCACGCCGTTCTCGGAGTTCCTGAAGCGAGTGGGTGCAGACACATCGGCGAAATACGT
>NZ_CAXUPU020000013.1:0-170270 GCF_964252755.1 Caballeronia sp. LjRoot29
CGTTAACTCCCATCACATTGTGGAGATCAAGCGCACCATAATCGATGTCATTGACCGATGGACCCGTCGCAATCAAATGGCAATCGCCTGTCTGAGAGGCGAGCAGGTCGTCCGGATTTTCCACCAGCAAATCGTGGCCTTCAATTGACATCTGTTTCAGAAAGCCGTGTGAATCTCGCTTAATCGACACACCGTGCCACAAGCGCTCGTTGTGTCGAAACGCACTTGAATGGGACCAACGATAAACAAGTTTGAAAAACGTGTTTGACAGACGTTGTGTCGGCTTGGGCCATGCATATTCATGCACTATCGACATCTCGCTTGCGGCGGATTGGGATGGCCGTATCTGGTCTACCGAAATCATAGAGCGCATCACTCCAGAAATGTGACGGGAAAAGAAGCGCCCGACGGGGTGACGAGTAGTCTAGTTAAACGTCCTCCGCTCTGCGTTACAGTCGATCCCACAACAGTTACACCTTGTTACGAGTTCGTTAAAGTTTTGTTTAAGTTGAATGGGGTGTGGTGGTCCTGATTTACTTGGCTGAAACGCTTTGACAGAGGATGGCGCAGCAAGAGTAGGATGCTTTAATAAAAACGTAATAATTATGTTGGTAAGGATTGATGGTTGTCGGACCATGCTATTAGTTATTGAAACCGCCGCATGCGCTTTCGCAAACCAGGACTTTCTTCCTGCGCCCGGCTTCGGCGCGCCGACGCGCCGCTTGCCTCACACGGCATAATCACGGATTCAGACCTGCCAGCATCTTCACTTTCACGATGCTCATCGCAGGAGAATTCCATCGAAAAAAATCCCATGACTGAGCCGCGCATCGAGCCACTTACCGACCCATTTCACGACTTTGAATGGTGCTGGAAGCCATTCGACGACCTGAGCGCACTCGACGTTTACACCATGCTGGCTGCGCGCAGCGAGGTGTTCGTGGTGGAGCAGCAGTGCGTGTACGGCGATGTCGACGGACAGGACGCCGATGCCTGGCATTTGCTTGTTTATGGGCGTTGGGCGGATGCACGGCCGGCCCTCGCCGGTTATTTGCGAGTCCTGCTTCCGAACTCGGCAGACGGCGCGAAAGGATCAGAAGGAACAGAAGGAACAGAAGGATCAGAAGGATCAGAAGAGTCCGATATCCGGATTGGCCGCGTGCTGACGATGGCCGGCTTTCGCGGTATCGGATTGGGCCAGGCGATGCTCGAACGCACGCTGGAATTCATACGCGAACAATGGCCCGGCCAGCCGATACGCCTGCATGCCCAAGCGCGGCTAGAACGCTTTTATGCGGGCTTTGGCTTCGAGCCAATCTCCGAGGTTCACATCGAAGACGATATTCCGCACATCTGGATGCGCCGCGTATAGAAGAACGGGAGAAACTCAGGAACTGGTCGAGTCGATCACGCGGCGTAGATCGTGCGTGATCGTATCGATAGAATCGCTCTCGGTGGCGAGGAGGCGCGCGTGGCCGTGGGTATCGAAGATATACACGGCTGAACTATGCGTGACGTCGTACGCGCCGGAAGGGTCGCGTTTTTCCATCTGGTACGCCACACGGTAGCGCTTGGCAATGCTCTCGATCGCCGCGTCCGTGCCGGTCAGGCCGACCGCGTGCTGAGCGTCGAACGCGCGCACGTAGTCATGTAGCGCGGCGGCGGTATCGCGGGCGGGATCGACAGTGATAAACACAATGCGCGCGTTTTTCGCGTCGGGTCCAAGTTGCTGCATGACTTGAATCAGCCGGGCCATGGTCTCCGGACACACGTCCGGGCAATGCGTGTAGCCGAAGTAGACCAGCGTGGTTTGGCCCAGGAACGACTGACCGGTGACGGGCTTGCCGGTATCGTCGATAAGCCTGAAGTCGAGGTCGGGCAGATGGCCGCTGACATCGGTCAGTTTCCAGGGCGTTGTATCCGGCCGCGAACACGCAGCAAGCCCCGCGCTCAGGATCAAGGCGGTGGTTAACGCGGTGAGTACGGCGGCGAACCGGCCCTTGGATTGAAAACTGAACCAGGAAGACATTTTGCAACTCGGACGAGGGTAGGGTGCATCAAGGCAGCAACGCGGACGAGTGACAAAGAAACCGTCCGCGAAGCCATCCGGGTGTCGACTCTATCTCAGAATAGAACCTTACGCCGGGCTCACGGCCGCGCCGTTACGTGGCCGAGTCGTTATGCCGCACGCCTCTAGCACGCCTCTAAAATAAGGGCGAAAGGGCGTCGAAGCAGGTTCGAAAGCTGCGTGAGGGGATAAGCGGACATAGCATCGGCTGTTGGCTTGCCGCATGAGCGTGCAACGACGAGTCCAGCGCCGCTTTCCCGGACGGGGTTACAAAGCGCGGTAACATGCGCACACTTTTCCGGTCTTTCTCCGGCTGAAAGGCAGATATAGATGCAAAAGCTCCCAGACAATTTTCCGCTTGCCACTACCGCTTTTTTCTTCGATTTCGACGGCACGCTCGTCGAACTTGCCCCCACGCCGGACGGCGTCACCGTGCAGCCGGCCGTGCCGGCCATCGTGAGTGCCTTGCGCCGCGCGACCAACGGCGCGGTAGCAATTGTGTCGGGACGCGGGATTGACAGCATCGACTCGTTTCTTTCGATGCCCGACCTCCCCGTGGCCGGTTTGCACGGCGCTGAGCGGCGCGACTCGAACGGCGATGTCCTGCGCGTCGGTTTCAACGACGAGCGCCTGCTGCGCATGGAACACGTGCTCGAAGGCACGGTGACGGCCAATCCCGGCATGCTGCTCGAAATCAAGGGCGCGGCGCTCGCGCTGCATTACCGCAACGCGCCGGAACGCGGCGCGGCGGCGCGCGAGGCGACCGAGAAACTCGTCGCCCAATACGCCGATGCCTACGTGCTGCAACCCGGCAAGATGGTCTACGAAATCAAGCCAAAGGACGTCGATAAAGGCCGTGCAGTGCGAGCCTTCCTCAATGAACCGCCGTTTGCGGGCCGCCGGCCCGTGTTTATCGGCGACGATCTGACGGACGAGAAAGGCTTCGCCGTGGTGAACGAGCGCAACGGCGTTTCGATCAAGGTCGGCGCCGGCGACACGCTCGCGCATTCACGCGTGGAATCGGTTGGCGCACTGCTCGAATGGCTGGAGCGTATAGCGGGAATTGAAGGTGTAGACGGTTCTCAAGGGACGCGTTCGTGAGCAGGCTGATCATTGTTTCGAACCGGGTCGCGCCAATCTCCGAAGGCGGCCCGGCGGCGGGCGGTCTCGCGGTTGGTGTGTACGACGCGCTCAAGGAAACCGGCGGCATGTGGTTCGGCTGGAGCGGCGATGTGGTCGCCGAGCCGCCCGAAGGCATCACGCTGGAGGAACGTGGACGCGTGACGTTTGCGACCATCGGCCTGGCGCAACGCGACTATGACCAGTACTACCGCGGCTTTTCGAACGCCACGTTGTGGCCGGCGTTTCACTATCGGCCGGACCTGATCCAGTTCGACCGCGATGAATTCGATGGTTATTGCCGCGTGAATCGCTGGCTCGCCAAACAACTGGCGCCGCTGCTGAAACCCGACGACGTCATCTGGGTCCACGACTATCACCTGATCCCGTTCGCCCAGGCGCTGCGCGATGAGGGCGTAACGAACCGCATCGGCTTTTTCCTGCACATTCCGTTTCCAGCCGCGCAGGTTCTGCTCAGCGTGCCGCGCCATCGCGTGCTGGTCGAGGCGCTGTGTTCCTTCGACCTGCTCGGCTTCCAGACAGCGCCCGATCTGCGCGCGTTTTGCGATTACATCGAAACGGAAGCGAATGGCTCGGTCGTACGTATTGCCGGCGAGCCGAATGCGGTGAGCGCGTTTGGCAAGAATTTGCGGGCGGCGGCTTATCCGATCGGCGTGTACCCCGATGAAATTGCCTCGCTCGCCAAAGACGGCGAAAGCGGGCGCGAAGTGCAGACCGTCAAGACGACGCTGCGGGACCGCAAGCTGATCATGAGCGTTGATCGGCTCGATTATTCGAAGGGGCTGGTCGAGCGTTTTCGCGCGTTCGAAAAGCTGCTGGAACATCAGCCAGCGCAGCGCAACAACGTCTCGTTCGTGCAGATCGCGCCGCCCACGCGCGCCGATATGGACACGTACAAGGAGATCCGGTTGCAGCTCGAAGGGGAATCGGGGCGCATCAACGGACGCTACGCGGAACTCGACTGGACGCCGATCCGCTATATCCATCGGCAATATGAGCGGCCTGTGCTTGCCGCGTTGTTTCGCGCGTCGCATGTGGGCTTCGTCACGCCGTTGCGCGATGGCATGAACCTGGTCGCGAAGGAATACGTGGCGGCGCAAGATCCCGACGATCCCGGCGTGCTCGTCCTGTCGCAATTCGCGGGCGCGGCGCAGGAATTGAATGGGTCGCTGATCGTGAATCCGCTCGATATCGACGGCATGGCGGACGCATTGGCCACGGCCCTCGCCATGCCGTTAAATGAGCGAAAGGCCCGTTACACGGATATGTTCGCGCAGCTTCGCGAGAACAACGTCTCGGTATGGCGCGACAACTTCATGCGGGATCTGCAGGCGTAGAAACGTGCAGGGGTAAAAAAGCCGCTTCTGTCTGACGAAACCGAAGCGGCTTTTTTTCGTTCGAGTCACGACAAAACCAACTCAGGTCGATTCAGCCTTCGCCGCCAATTGTTGCGAGGGCATGGTTGTCGGCGGCAACTTGCCGTGCTGCTTGGACAGCAGTTCCCGATACAGCCCCGGCCGATTGCGCAACTGATCCGGCGAGCCGTCGTCGATCACCTTGCCGGCGCTCATCACGATAATCCGGTCGAATCCTTGCAGCGTGGACAACCGGTGCGCAATCGCGATCACCGTACGGCCGACCATCAGCCGGTCGAGTGCTTGCTGAATGGCTTCTTCCGACGAGCTATCGAGCGCCGACGTGGCCTCGTCGAGTAGCAGGATAGGCGCGTTCTTCAGGATCGCGCGCGCAATGGCGATGCGCTGACGTTGTCCGCCCGATAACTTCACGCCACGATCGCCCACGATGGTGTCGAACCCTTCCGGCATTGCGTCGATGAAATCCGAGCAGCGCGCCTCACGTGCGGCGGCGAGCACTTCTTCACGCGACGCGTCTGGTCGGCCGTACGCAATGTTCTCGTACACGGTCCGATGAAACAGCGAAATGTCTTGTGGCACGAGCGCAATCGACAACCGCAGGCTGTCCTGCGTGATCAGCGAGATATCCTGCCCGTCGACCTTGATCGAGCCGCCCTGCGGTTCGTAGAAACGTTGCAACAGCGCGAGCACCGTCGATTTCCCGGCGCCTGACTTGCCGATCAGCCCGACACGCTGACCCGGCTCGATGTGCAGGTTGAATTTATCGAGGATTGGACGGCGGCGCGGATACGCGAACGTGACTTCCTCGAAGTCCACGCGGCCGCCTTGCGGCACGAGTTCCGTTGCGTCGGACCGGTCGGGCATGCCGTGCGGCTCAAGCAGCGTTTGCACGGCTTCCGCCAGACGCGCGACGTGCTGGGTGACATCCACAAGGGCAACGGCCAGATCACGTGTGCCGTGCAGAATCGTGAAACCGAGTGAACTGACCAGCACGATATCGCCTGACGTTGCTCGCCCCTTCGACCATAGCCACAACGCCCAGCCAAGCAGTCCAGCCGAAAGAATTGCGGTGACGACAGCGTGGAAAAGCCGCAGCTTCTCGAGGTACAGCAAGCTCTGCTGACGCGCGACCATTTCGGCTTTAACCGTCGAGCCGAAACGCTTTTGCTCGCGAAAGGTCATACCAAACGCCCGCACGAGAGCCATGTTGCCGATCACGTCGACCAGTTCGCCATCAACCGATGCCGCTTTCGTCGCAAACGTGTGATGCCGTGCCGAGCCGCGTCCGGCGAGCCGGTAAAGCACCAGCGCAAGAATGGCCGAGGCGAGCATCAGGCAGCCGGCCATCAGCGGATTCACGGCCACGATCATCACAATGGCGCCGATCACCGCGATGCACGGCGGCAACACGTTCCACGCCATGGTGTTTTCGGCGGTGTAAATCGCATTCGATGTCGCCGTGATCCGGCTCGCGAGCATGCCGGGCTGTTTCTCCGAGAAGTACGTCGGAGAATGGCCGCTGAGGTAGGAGAACAAGTCGCGCCGCAAGTCGCCCGTCACCACGACGAACGCGTGCGCGCCGACCCAGCCGCCGACTCGCCACAGCATGTTGTCGGCGGCAATCAGGCCGACCAGGATCATGAAGGCGGCCCAAAGCGGACCGGGATGGCCGCGCCCTTGGCCGAGTACATCGATCAGATGTTTGATCGCGTACTGCGAGGCGAGCGCGCAGCCGACGGCGGAAAGCACACTGACCAGCACGATGGTGTGTGCGACCGGGTGCCGGCGGATGTAACGGAACAGGAAGGCCAACGGGCGATTTGCATAGCTCGCGAGCTTCGCGTTGTGTACGTTACGCTGAGAGACAGTGAGTTGGTCCAATGGTCGTTTTCGTTCGAGTAGAGCGGTTGAGCGCGATGCTTCGCCGTGAGTCGCCAAGCGCTGCGCTTCTGGCCAGCGAGGCAATGATGTGCCAATGGCGTGCAGCACCGATTGCTGAATTGTAGCGAGTGTAGCGAGCCAAATCGTCTCGCATCATGCTTTCCGTGCCGCATATTCATCAGTCGACGCTGATTTTTAGCAAAAGTGCGTTGTCTGCGCACTGTCTAAATTGGGCAATCGATGCCTGCTGGTGAGGCGTTGTGCACATTTCACTGTCCGCCCGGTGCTGGTCGCGGTACGTCGACATGAACTAGCCTCAACTGGAAACTTCGCCCTTGGCAGGGTGAAAGCACGTCGCGGTCCCGCTACCTGCAGAGCGGCGCTTAATGGCAAATCCGGCAGCGGCAAATAAATGTCAGATAAGTTCTGGCAGGTTCTGGCGCACGCGGATTTGAAGAATTTCGCAGCGCCCTCACATTCCGAGCGTGGCTACGATCGATTTAGGCCATGAGTGCGTCCAAGTGGTCAGCGTAGAACAGCCTTGATAAACAAGGGCTTGCAAAGTGTATCGACGGTGTAACAACGTAAATAAGTTGAAATGTAAGGTTGGAAACCTTGTAAAAACCGGGATACTGCACCCCGGGTTTCCCCTTAGGTGTTTTGATAGGTAGTTGTAGGTTCCGGTCAACGACTCCGCAGGTTCTGCGTTTATGGCTGGGTGCGTTGCATTTACGAGATGGAATCGATCTTGCTCTGCCTGATCGCGCTCTGAATCAGACGCCCCGGTACCCAAAGAAGCAGCAACGCAGTAGCAACACCCAAGCAACAGCGAAGCATCGCGATTTTTTCTCGTGCTATCGGCCATTCCGCTGGAGACACCAGCACCGTGCCGAGTCCGGGTAGGGCGATTCGCTTGATTAACGACCGATGCCAAGCGCATCAATTTTTGCCTGACATTATTAGGAGTTTCCGACATGCGAATCGCTCAAATCGCGCCTCTTCACGAAGCCGTCCCCCCGAAGTTCTACGGCGGCACGGAGCGCGTGGTGTCCTATCTGACAGAAGCGCTGGTTGAGGCCGGCCATGACGTCACATTGTTCGCGAGCGGTGATTCGCAAACGTCGGCGAAGCTCGAAGCCTTCTGGCCCCAGGCGCTGCGCCTCGACCCGACCATCCGTGACACGATGGCGCCCCACATGCTGTTGCTGGAAGAAGTCCGCCGCCGCGCTGACGAATTCGATGTGCTGCACTTTCACATCGACTATTACCCGTTTTCGCTGTTCTCGCGTCAGCCGGTGCCATTTCTGACGACGATGCACGGCCGCCTCGACTTGCCGGAATTGCAGCCGATCTTCAGCACGTTTAACGACGCGCCGGTTGTTTCGATCTCCGACAACCAGCGTCAGCCGCTGCCGCAAGCCAACTGGCTCTCGACCGTTTATCACGGCCTGCCGGAAAACCTGCTCACGCCGATCCCGAATGTTGAACCGGGTTACCTCGCGTTCCTCGGGCGTATTTCGCCGGAAAAGCGTGTCGACCGGGCAATCCGCATTGCTGGCGCGGCGGGCATGAAGATCAAGATCGCGGCAAAAATCGATAACGCCGATCGTGCGTATTACGAAGAGCAGATCAAGCCGTTGTTCGCGCTGCCGCATGTGGAATACATCGGCGAGATCAACGAGCAGCAAAAGACCGAATTCCTCGGCAACGCACACGCGCTGTTGTTCCCGATCGACTGGCCGGAGCCGTTTGGCCTGGTGATGATCGAAGCCATGGCGTGCGGCACGCCTGTGATCGCGTTCAACCGCGGTTCGGTGCCGGAAGTGATCGAAAACGGCGTGTCGGGTTTTGTCGTGGAAGACGAGCTGAGCGCGATCGCCGCCGTGAAGCGCCTCGACATGCTGCCGCGCGCCAAGGTGCGTCAGGCATTCGAAACGCGTTTTTCGTCGAAGGTCATGGCGGCGCGTTACGTCCAGACGTATGAAGAGCTGCTGCGTGCCAAGCGCCGTACCGTTCTGCGCGAAGTCAACGCGGGCTGATTTTTAGGTTCTAGAGATCTTGCGGATCCCGCCTGATCGCTAGGTTGCCGATTCAGCGGAAACAACGCCCCGTGCGCCTCTGGCGCGCGGGGCGTTGTTGTTTTGACACACTGCGGCGGCAAGCTTCAGGCGTTATCGTCGGGTTGAGCCTGCCAGGCCGATGCCGTTTTCGACATTCTCCCTATAATGTGCGGGCTCGTGAAATGCAGTGCAGCATGTGCGCGAACGTGTGGGCAGGCGTGGAAGTCTCTCGAAAATCGCATCGTGCGACGGGAGGAACTTACCGCGCTTGCCGGACTATTAAGGACAGTTGTGAACAGGAGCGAAGTTTTGGCGAGAACGAAGCAGAGTAGCGCGAGCCCGGCACCCGGTGCTGGCACCGTGTTCGCGCTGCGCGCGATCGGACTCGTGCTGGCCGCGCGCTGGTTGCTGTCGATGTCGCAGATGGGCTACCTCTCTTCAATGCGCGCGATGACTTCATCGCCGTGGGCCTGCGTCACGATCGTCCTCTTGTTTCTGCTGCTGTTCCTTCCGGGCGCCCGGGCGCGCGCGGAAAGGCCGCTGCATCCGCTGCCGCAATGGTTGCGGCAAGCGCTGCGGCTGCTCGCGCTACTGAGTTTCGTGTTCGCGGTGTGGTCGGTCGGGTTCTTCACATGGACCGCCGGCTGGAAAAATGCCGTGCACGCACTCGGCGAAACCAATGGCTGGCTGCTTGTCGCGCCCGCGCTTTATGCCGTGGTGCTGTGGATTTGCCGTCCGCGCGCGCTGTGGCGAACGAATATCGCGGCACGGCGGTTTGCTATCGGGCGTTACGCTATTTCCATCGATACCACCACGCGGACCGCTGTCGTCTGGGCCGAAAGCCGCAAGCTTGGTCAGTACGATGCGCGAGAGTTATCGGTGAAATGGCCTGACGGGATGGCCTCCGATTTGGGTTCCGCGGGCTCGGAAAGTACCGCTACCTTTGCGTCCGCCGACGTTGTGCCGAAAAAGCGTGGTTTGTGCGGCCGGGACGCGCGTCCCAAGATGGAATTGCTGTGGGATTCGCCCGCCGCCGCCGGACATAATCGTAAGACTGTCTTTCGCACTGCGCTGACAAGCGAAGGCGACCGGGACACGGCGCGCGCGCTCGACATGTCGTTGCGGCATAGTGCGAGCGTTGGGGCTTGAACCCCAGGTGTAGGCACTGACAACGAACGAAGCCCTCACGTATTCATTGAGGGCTTTTTTATTCGTCTCTATCCCCTCATTTGTTAATTCGTATTCCTGATTATTTTCGGCCTCCACGCGCTAATGTGTATTTGCCCTTCGTTGACGTGGTCGGCACCCTCCGTCTATTCTAAATTTATTTGAGAGGCACTGTCTCTTATGGAGAAACACCAACAAAAGAGAGACGGAAGAAGGTTCTGGGGTGCAAGTATCGGAACAGACGTGACCTTTGGGTCGTTTCGGAAAACGGTGGCGGAATTAGGCCAGTGCTATCCGTCTTGCAGGCACAAAAGAAAAAGGCCCTATGGCTTTCGCCGTAGGGCCTTGATTCTTCTGGGCTTTCACGTACCAAAAATTCTGGTGGGTGGTACAGGGATTGAACCTGTGACCCCTGCCGTGTGAAGGCAGTGCTCTACCGCTGAGCTAACCACCCGAAGAGCTTTGGATTATGTCAGAGCTTCTCGATTTCGTAAAGAGAATCTTGAGCATTTCAATAATCGCATAGGCTCCAATCAAGGAGCTGCTGCAACCTCAACCTCGATCACCGTCTCGATCCGCCACACGCTTGTGCCCTTGACGGCCCTATCGAGATCGTCGAGAACCGCGAGATGCGCGCTCAATTCTTCCTCCGATGCCACCAGCACCGGCAATTGCAAATCATCGAGCGCAATACGCGGCGCGAAACCTTCGCCCGTCGACTGCGCTTCGCCGAGCATGTCGATTACCAGGCTTTCCTGGCCACGCGTCATCGCCAGATAAACTTCCGCCAGCAATTCCGAGTCGAGCAGGGCGCCATGCAGCGTCCGATGCGCGTTGCTGATCCCAAACCGGTCGCACAGCGCATCGAGCGAATTGCGCTTACCGGGGAACATCTGCTTCGCTTGCACCAGCGTATCGATCACGCCACCGCACACTTCCTTCACGCCCGGCATGCCGACCAAACCAAATTCCACGTCCATGAAACCGACGTCGAACGGTGCGTTGTGAATGATCAACTCAGCGCCCGCCACGAAGTCGCGCAGTTCGGTGGCAATATCGGCGAACTTGGGTTTATCGCTGAGAAATTCGGTGGTCAGGCCGTGCACCGCGAGCGCGCCCGGATCGCTGTCTCGCCCGGGATTCACATAAAAGTGCAGGTTATTGCCGGTGAGCCGTCGATTCACAAGCTCGACGCAGCCGATTTCGATAATACGGTCGCCCGTGCGGGCGTTGAGGCCGGTGGTTTCGGTATCGAGTACGAGTTGGCGCATAGAAATAAAAATTAACCTTCGGCGAGTGAAGTGACGCCGCGATTCGCGAGCGCGTCGGCGCGTTCATTTTCCGGGTGGCCCGAATGGCCTTTCACCCAACGCCATTCAATCTGATGCTGGACGACTAACGCATCAAGCCGCTTCCAGAGATCCGCGTTCTTGACCGGCGTTTTCGCCGCCGTCATCCAGTTCTTCTTTTTCCAGCCGTGAATCCACTCGCTGATGCCCTTCTGGACATATTGCGAATCGGTGTGGATGACCACGCGACACGGCCGCTTGAGCGCCTCAAGCGCCGAAATCACGCCCATGAGCTCCATGCGATTGTTGGTCGTCGGCGTTTCGCCGCCGAACAATTCCTTTTCCTGATCGCCGAAACGAAGGAGGGCGCCCCAGCCGCCGGGGCCGGGATTGCCTTTGCAGGCGCCGTCGGTATAAATGTCGATTACTTTGTCTGTGGTGTCTAAGGTCATCAATGCTCGTTGCGTGTATGCGGCGTGGCGACCGGGGCGAGGCCCGGTGCGAGGGCAGGTTTTTTCAGCTTGCGCGGCCCGATCAGGCGCATGCCGCGCACGCGCTTGATGGCCGTGATCATGTAGGCAGCGCCGAAGATCGGCCACCAGCGGTCGCCGGCGGCTTCCATGAACTGATAGCGCGCCAGCCATTGTTCGGTCAGGAGAGGCGGACGATAGCAGCCGAAGCGCCCGCGTTCAAGGTCGAATCCGAGCAGCTTGATCCAGTCCTTGATCCGCGTGAACGCGATCATTTCGTGCGCGGACGGGACAAACGGCTTGCCGGCAACCTTGCCGAGCGATTGCCGCGCACCCCACAGGCTCAGGGAATTAAACCCCAGGATGATCAACTGTCCTTCAGGCACCAGCACGCGTTCGGCTTCTCTCAACAACCGATGCGGATCGCTCGTGAATTCGAGCGTATGCGGCATCACCAGCAAATCAACGCTTTGCGCCTCGAACGGTAAATCGAGCAGATCGCACCACACGGCGCTGCGTCCTTCCGGCGCGTGCAGGCCGCGGCTTGCCGACGGGAGCGACGTCACGCCCGGCCGCGCGTCGGCTGAAACCGGCGGGGGCAGCGTGAAAGGCGCGCTGGCGGCGCTGGCCGTATCGAGCACGAGGCCTCGATACGGCATGCGATTCTCGCGCAAGGCGTCAAGCCCGGGCAGGCCGAGCTGCAGCGCGTGATAGCCAAAGATGTCCGACACTACGCGGTCGAGCTGCGCCTGCTCCCAATCGAGCACATAGCGGCCGGGCGCGGAAAGTGTCCAGGCGGGCCAGTCTATAATTGTTCGCTCTGACATGTTCGGGTGAGTCGCCTTATGAAAACGCTTGAGTACGTGCCGGTTCCGGCGTTCGAAGACAACTACATCTGGCTGGTGTCGGACGGTCACAATGCCGTCGTGGTCGATCCTGGCGACGCCGCGCCCGTGGAAGCCTATTTGACGAAACGCGGGTGGCGGCTGACCGCTATTTTACTCACGCACCACCATCACGACCACGTCGGCGGCGTCGCAAAACTGCTCGTTAGCCAATCAGCCGATGGCGAAATCCCGGTGATCGGCCCGGCTGGCGAGGCTATCGAGCATCTGACGCGGCGTGTGAAGCAGGGCGATCACGTCAGTATCGCGAGTCCGGCGCTGGAATGCTCGGTTATCGACGTACCCGGGCATACCGCCGGACATATAGCGTACTTCCAGCCGGCTGATCCGCAAGGCATGCCGCATCTTTTTTGCGGCGACACCCTGTTCGCCAGCGGCTGCGGCCGTCTGTTCGAAGGCACGCCGCAACAAATGCTGACTTCCCTCGACGCGCTCGCCGCGCTCCCCGACGCCACGCTGGTTCACTGCGCCCACGAATATACGCTGTCGAATATCCGTTTCGCCCGCGCGGCCGAGCCCGATAACGCGGCGCTGGCGCAATGGCAGAAGGAAGCGGAGAGCCTGCGCGCGCGCAACCAGCCGACCATTCCGACCACGCTCTTGCACGAACGAAACGCGAATCCGTTCCTGCGCGCCGGCGAAAAAAGCGTACAGGCCACGCTCGCTGCGCAGTTCGAGCGTCCGGTGCGCGACCGGCTCGACGCTTTCACGCTGCTGCGCGGCTGGAAGGATAAATTTCGCTAACCCGTTGCGGCCTGCGGTTATCTTCATCTGAAACGTTGAAAACCCTTGCAGGCCCCGGATTTTGCTGAGTTTTTTGCATTTATATTGACGTGGTGAGTGCGGTTCCGTACTATCGGGTCCAAATTTCCAAGCACATTTTTTGGAATCCGAGACGTTCATGCGATTGATTTTAAGCGCGCTCCTCGTCCTGACATTGGCTGCATGTGCCAGCCAGGGACCGACAGCGACCAACTCCCTTTCTTCACTCCCTTCCGCTCAGAATCAGCAAGCCGTAGCAGACACCATCCGCAAGACTGCCGCCGCCAAGGAAACGATCAACGTCGACAAGACCTCGCTCGATTCACTTAGCGGACCCGACGGCGATTTGTGGGGCCGTATCCGCCGTGGTTTCCAGATTCCCGATCTGCAAAGCGACCTCGTCGATATGCAGGTCAACTGGTACGCCCAGCGCCCGGATTACGTCGAACGCATGACGGGCCGCTCGCAAAAATACCTGTATCACATCGTCGAAGAGCTCGAACAGCGGCACATGCCGACCGAACTCGCGTTGCTGCCGTTTATCGAATCGGCCTATAACCCGCAGGCGCTGTCGGTCGCGAAGGCCGCGGGCATGTGGCAGTTCGTGCCGGGCACGGGCCGCGACTACAACCTGAAACAGAACATGTTCCAGGATGAGCGGCGCGACGTGCTGGCGTCGACCAGCGCGGCGCTCGACTATCTTTCGCGTCTCCACGATATGTTCGGCGACTGGGATCTGGCGCTCGCCGCGTACAACTGGGGCGAAGGCAACGTGCAGAAGGCGATCGCGAAGAACGAGGCGATGGGCCTGCCGACCGATTACCAAAGCCTGCGGATGCCGAACGAGACGCGCAACTACGTCCCGAAGCTGCAGGCGGTGAAGAACATCGTCGCCAATCCGCAAATGTATGGGCTCACGCTTCCAGACATTCCTAATCACCCGTATTTCGTGACGGTCACCACGTCGCGCGACATGGACGTGACCATGGCCGCGAAGCTCGCGGGCATGACGGTGGAGGAGTTCCGCTCGCTGAATCCATCATTTGCGAAGCCGGTCATTCTCGGCGCAACGAGCCCGCAGATCCTGCTTCCCTTTGACAATGCCAGCGCGTTCCAGAAGAACCTGAAGTCATATTCCGGCCAGTTGTCGTCGTGGACCACGTATACGGTGAGCGAACGGGCAACCCCCGCAGTCATCGCGCAGAAAATTGGTGTCGACGCGGATACGCTCATGTCGGTGAACCGCATTCCCGCCGGCATGCGGCTGAAAGCGGGCTCGACCATCGTGGTGCCGCGCAGCGATGACGACGATGAGGACATCAGCGCTGACGTCGCCGAAAGTGCGATGCTGGCCGTCGAACCCGACGTTCCCGATACCCGCAAGATGCTGATCCGCGTGCGCCGTGCGCAATCCATGTCGACCTTCGCCGATCGCTACAACGTGTCGATATCGCAGGTTAAAAGCTGGAACCGTACTCATCGTGACTCCGTCATGCCTGGTCAGTTGATTGTGCTGCATGTGCCGGTCGGGCGTGCTGTCCCGGCCGAACCTGGTCCGGTGCGCGTGGAAACGGTCGCCGTGTCGAGCCGGAACAGAGGCGGTGTGACGAAGATCGGCACGCACGTGCCGGAATCGAAGAGCGTGTCGAAGAGCGCGGCGCGCGGCGGTAAAGCGAGCGCCCCCGCGGCCAAGGTGAAGGCGACGCGGGTAAGCGAGAAATTCGACGCACCGTCCAAGGCAGTCAAGCCTGTTGCAGTAGCCAGGACCCCGAAATCAACCAAGTCGACTGATAAAAAGAAGAAGCAATAACCTGTCTACGCGGTCAAGAATCCACGCCGTCACCAAGGTGACGGCGTTTTCATTTAAGCGCGCGCGTTAAACTGCCGCTTCATACAAAAGAGGCCCTTGCGCCGCACATGACGTCCTCCGTTCGTCTTCGCGTGTTCTTCCTGTTTTCCGCCGGATATTTCGTCTCGTACGTATTCCGCGGAGTCAATCTCGGCTTTGCGCCCTATATCACGCACGACCTGGGTTTGTCGGGCGCGGATCTTGGTTTGCTCACGTCGCTGTATTTCCTTGGTTTCGCGGCGGCGCAAATTCCCGTGGGCATGTTGCTCGATCGCTTCGGCCCCCGCCGGGTGACCGCAGGCATGCTGTTGTTCGCGGCGCTTGGGATCGGCGTATTCGGGGCGGCGCACGGCATTGGCGCGATGATGCTGGGGCGGCTGCTGATTGGCGTGGGCGTGTCCGTCTGCATGAGCGCGGCGTTCAAGGCGCTTGCGCAAATCCTGCCCGTCGCACAATTGCCGATGGTCAACGGCCTCGTAATGGCCGTGGGTGGTCTGGGCGGCGTGGTCGTCGGCTCGCCGCTCGCCATCCTGCTCGGCGTGACCGACTGGCGCAACATCTGTTTCGGACTGGTGGCCATGACCCTCGCGGTCGCGGCGGCCATTTTCCTTTTTGCCCCGGAACATCGCGATGGCGTGCATCGAAAAGCCGACATGCTCACGCAGTTCAAGGGCACGTGGCACATCCTCGGCAGCGGCGCGTTCTGGAAGATCGCGTCGTTTTCGGTCGTGACGCAAGGCGTTTTCTACGCGATGCAATCGCTATGGATCAGGCCCTATCTGCTCGATGTCATGGGCCTGAGCGCTCAATACGCCGCGGTGCTGGTATCGGTGCTCGGTATCGCGATGATGATCGGCTGCGTCGGTTTTGGCGTAGCGGCGCGCGGCCTGCAGAAACGCGGAGTGACGGTGTACGCGTTCTGCGGCTTCGGCATGGGGCTGTTTGTGCTCGTTCAAGTGCTGATGCTCGTGCGCGCGCCGATTGCCCCGGCGTTACTGATCGCGAGTTACGGTGTGTTTGGCGGAACGGGCATCCTGAGCTACGCGGTGATGGCCGAATATTTCCCGACGCACATGATCGGCCGCGCGCACAGCACGCTCACGCTTGTCCTGTTCATCCTGATCTTCGGATTGCAGGTGGGCATAGGCGCGATGCTGTCGCGATGGCCAACCCAGGGCGGCCATTATCCCGTTACGGCGCACCTAAGTGTCTGGGGTGCGCTGATCGCGATGCAAATTGCTAGCGCCATCTGGTATGTCCTGCCGAGCAGCGTTCTCGAAAAGCGCGGCGGCGTGGCGTCATGATGGCCGCAAGCCCGCCGGATAAGGCTTGCCACGATTAACCTGGAACGCGTCTTGCGTGTTGCGCGTCTCAAATTTGGAGGGAAGGGCGTTTTACGGCTATAATTCGAAGGTTTGAGCAAATCAACCTACACCCTAGCGCCTACCTCCCACTCACCGTTCATCCGCCGCGCCTTGCACCACGCGCGCATCCCGCCAAACGCCTGATTCGCGCGTCCAGTCATTGGAGCCCGAACAGCGAAACCGGCGAGGCTTGTGCCCGATGCAATCGAACGCGATGCGGGTCTGCGCGCGCCACTTCTCGGCCGCGCGCGACCCCACGGTCGGATGACAGGTCGGCAAACAGGGTGTTCCAAAGGAGCCTCCCGTGTTGCCGTCATTCTCTCCCGCAATCCTCGCACTCGCCGACGGCACGGTCTTTCGTGGTCACTCGATCGGCGCGTCCGGTCACACGATCGGCGAAGTGGTGTTCAACACCGCTATCACCGGTTATCAGGAAATCCTGACGGACCCAAGCTACGCCCAGCAAATCGTCACCCTGACGTATCCGCACATCGGCAATGCCGGGGTGAACGCTGAAGACGTCGAATCCACCAAAGTCCATGCCGCCGGCCTGATCATTCGAGATCTGCCGGTGCTCGCCTCGAATTTTCGCTCCGAACAATCTCTCGCCGACTATCTGAAAGCGGAAAACGTCGTCGCCATTTCGAACATCGATACCCGCAAGCTCACGCGAATCCTGCGCGACAAGGGTGCGCAAAACGGCTGCATTCTCGCCGGCGACGACGAAGTCAAGGCTTTGGAACTCGCGCGCTCGTTCCCGGGTTTGTCGGGGATGGATCTCGCCAAAGTCGTGTCGACGAAAGAAAAGTACGAATGGACGCAGTCCGAATGGCGTCTGGAAAGTGGCTACGGCGAGCAAAAGGCGCCGCAGTACCGCGTGGTCGCGTTCGACTACGGCGTGAAGTACAACATCCTGCGCATGCTGGCCGAGCGCGGTTGCCACGTCACCGTGCTGCCGGCTCAGTCCACCGCTGAAGACGCTCTTGCGCTGAACCCCGACGGCATCTTCCTCTCGAACGGCCCCGGCGACCCGGAACCGTGCGATTACGCGATTGAAGCCACGCGCGAATTCATCAAACGCGGCATTCCGACGTTCGGCATTTGCCTCGGGCACCAGATCATGGGCCTGGCTGTCGGCGCGAAGACATTGAAGATGAAGACCGGCCATCACGGCGCGAATCATCCGGTCAAGGATCTGGAAAACGGCCGCGTGGTGATCACGTCGCAGAATCACGGTTTCGCCGTCGATGCGACCACGCTGCCCGCCAACGCAAAGGTCACGCATACCTCGTTGTTCGACGGCACGCTGCAGGGCTTCGCGCTCACCGACAAACCCGCGTTCTGTTTCCAGGGCCATCCGGAAGCATCGCCGGGACCGAACGATATTGCGTACTTGTTCGATCGGTTCGTCGGCCTGATGGAAGCGCAAAAAGAAGCGGCTTGAATATAGGCGCGCAGACACGCCAGACACGCAAAGACAGAACACGCAACACAATCATTGAGAGCAGTTATGCCGAAGCGGACAGACATCAAGAGCATCCTCATCATCGGCGCGGGACCGATCATCATCGGTCAGGCGTGCGAGTTCGACTATTCGGGCGCGCAGGCTTGCAAGGCGCTGCGCGAGGAAGGCTACAAGGTCATTCTCGTCAACAGCAATCCCGCGACGATCATGACCGACCCGAACACGGCCGACATCACGTATATCGAGCCGATCACGTGGGAAGTCGTCGAGCGCATCATCGACAAGGAACGCCCGGACGCCATCCTCCCGACCATGGGCGGACAAACCGCGCTGAACTGCGCGCTCGATTTGTTCCACCACGGCGTGCTGGAAAAGTACAAGGTCGAGTTGATCGGCGCGTCGCCGGAAGCTATCGATAAAGCCGAAGACCGCCAGAAGTTCAAGGAAGCGATGACGAAGATTGGCCTCGGTTCGGCCAAGTCGGGCATCGCGCATTCCATGGAAGAAGCGTTGCAGGTGCAGGCGGAAATTGCCGCGCTGACGGGCAGCGGCGGTTATCCGACGGTGATTCGTCCGTCGTTCACGCTGGGTGGATCGGGCGGCGGGATTGCGTATAACAAGGAGGAATTCGAAGAGATTTGCAAGCGCGGGCTGGATTTATCGCCGACGCGTGAATTGCTGATCGAAGAGTCGCTGCTGGGCTGGAAAGAGTTCGAGATGGAAGTGGTCCGCGATACAAAGGACAACTGCATCATCGTGTGCTCGATCGAAAACCTGGACCCGATGGGCGTGCATACCGGCGACTCCATCACCGTCGCGCCGGCTCAAACGCTGACCGACAAGGAATATCAGATCCTGCGTAACGCATCGCTTGCGGTGCTGCGCGAGATTGGCGTGGACACGGGCGGTTCCAACGTACAGTTCGCGATCAACCCGAAAGACGGCCGCATGGTGGTCATCGAGATGAATCCGCGCGTGTCGCGTTCGTCGGCGCTGGCATCGAAGGCGACGGGTTTCCCGATCGCCAAGGTCGCAGCGAAACTGGCCGTGGGCTATACGCTCGATGAACTCAAGAACGAGATCACCGGTGGTCAGACGCCGGCATCGTTTGAGCCGACCATCGACTATGTGGTTACCAAGATTCCGCGTTTCGCGTTCGAGAAATTCCGCGAAGCCGATGCACGCCTGACAACGCAAATGAAGTCGGTCGGCGAAGTGATGGCCATTGGCCGCACGTTCCAGGAATCGTTCCAGAAGGCGTTGCGCGGACTGGAAGTGGGAGTGGACGGTCTCGATGAAAAGACCACCAGCCGCGACGAAGTGATTCGCGAAATCGGTGAGCCGGGTCCGGACCGGATCTGGTTCCTGGGCGACGCATTCCGTCTTGGCCTGACCGCTCAGGAAATCTTTGAAGAGACATCGATCGATCCGTGGTTCCTCGCGCAAATCGAGCAGATCATCCAGAAGGAAAAGGCGCTCAGCGGCCGCACGGTCGATAGCCTGACCAAGGATGAAATGCTGTATCTGAAGCAGAGCGGTTTTTCGGATCGACGCCTCGCCAAATTGCTTGGGTCGGATCAAACGGCTGTGCGCAAGCATCGTCACGGGTTGAAGGTGCGTCCTGTCTACAAGCGCGTGGACACGTGCGCCGCCGAGTTTGCAACGAAAACCGCCTACATGTACTCGACCTACGAGGAAGAGTGCGAAGCGAATCCGACCGATAAAAAGAAGATCATGGTGTTGGGCGGCGGCCCGAACCGGATCGGGCAGGGCATCGAGTTCGACTATTGCTGCGTGCATGCAGCCTTGGCGATGCGCGAAGACGGCTATGAAACCATCATGGTCAACTGCAATCCCGAGACCGTGTCCACCGACTACGACACGTCCGATCGTCTGTACTTCGAGTCGCTGACGCTGGAAGACGTGCTTGAAATCGTCGATCTGGAAAAGCCGGTTGGCGTAATCGTGCAGTACGGCGGACAGACGCCGTTGAAGCTTGCGCTGGACCTCGAGGCGAACGGCGTACCTATCGTTGGAACGTCGCCGGACATGATCGACGCCGCCGAAGACCGCGAGCGTTTCCAGAAGCTGCTGCAGGACCTGAACCTGCGTCAACCGCCGAATCGCACGGCACGCGCCGAAGACGAAGCGCTGCGCCTCGCCGAAGAAATCGGCTATCCGCTGGTCGTGCGTCCGTCGTACGTGCTCGGTGGCCGCGCAATGGAAATCGTCCACGAGCCGCGTGATCTCGAACGCTACATGCGCGAAGCCGTGAAGGTTTCGCATGATTCGCCCGTGTTGCTCGACCGCTTCCTGAACGACGCCATCGAATGCGATGTCGACTGTATTTCCGATGGCGAAGCGGTGTTTATCGGCGGCGTGATGGAGCACATCGAACAGGCGGGCGTGCATTCCGGCGACTCGGCATGTTCGCTGCCGCCGTATTCGCTGTCGCAGGAAACCATCGACGAACTCAAGCGCCAGACCGGCGCCATGGCTCGCGCGCTGAACGTGATCGGCCTGATGAACGTGCAGTTTGCGATCCAGCAAGCGGTACAGGAAGACGGGTCGAAGAAGGACGTGATCTACGTGCTCGAAGTGAATCCGCGCGCTTCGCGGACGGTGCCGTATGTATCGAAGGCGACGGGTTTGCCTTTGGCCAAGATCGCCGCCCGCGCGATGGTCGGTCAAAAACTCGCCGATCAAGGCATAACGAAGGAAGTGATCCCGCCGTATTTCAGCGTCAAGGAAGCGGTGTTCCCGTTCGTGAAGTTCCCGGCTGTCGATCCGGTGCTCGGACCTGAAATGCGCTCGACGGGCGAAGTAATGGGCGTGGGCCGCACGTTCGGCGAAGCGCTGTTCAAGTCGCAACTCGCGGCCGGTTCGCGCTTGCCGGAAAGCGGCACGGTCCTGCTGACGGTCATGGATGCCGACAAGCAAAAGGCCGTGGAAGTCGCGACCATGCTGCACGAGCTGGGCTACCCGATCGTGGCGACCAAGGGCACGGCGTCGGCTATCCAGGCCGCGGGCGTGCCGGTTAAGGTGGTCAACAAGGTGAAGGACGGCCGGCCGCACATCGTGGACATGATCAAGAACGGCGAGATTGCGCTGGTCTTCACCACCGTCGATGAAACCCGCGCCGCGATTGCCGATTCCCGCTCGATCCGCATGAGCGCACAGGCCAACAAGGTCACGTACTACACGACCATGTCGGGCGCGCGCGCGGCGGTCGAAGGACTGCGATATCTGAAGGACCTGGAAGTCTATGATTTACAAGGACTCCATGCTCGCCTAAACTAAGGTTTCTGATTCGAGTCTCTGCAGTATCAGCAGTCTCCAAATGAAGTCTAAGTTTCAAGGGCCGCGGTTAAGCGGCGTCTTCCTTTTTTACCGGGAGATGCACTTAACCGCGGTAATTTTTTTACGTCTGCATCTTTGCGTAATGAGTTGTTTATGAGCACAGTTCCTTTGACTAAACGCGGCGCGGCAATGCTCCGCGACGAATTGCAACGCCTCAAATCCGTGGAGCGCCCGGCTGTCGTGAATTCGATCTCCGAAGCCCGCGCGCAGGGCGACTTGTCCGAAAACTCCGAATATGACGCGGCCAAGGAGAAGCAGGGCTTTATCGAAGGCCGGATTGCCGAGATCGAGTCGAAGCTGGCCGGGGCGCAAGTGATTGACCCAACGACCGTGGAGGCTGACGGGCGCGTGATTTTCGGCGCGACGGTCGAACTGGAAGAGACGGCTACGGGCGACACGGTCACTTACCAGATCGTCGGCGACGACGAAGCGGACATTGACCACGGCCTGGTCTCCATCAGCTCGCCCATCGCCCGTGCGCTGATTGGCAAGAGCGAGGGCGACGTGGCGTCGGTCCAGGCGCCGAGCGGCGCGCGCGAGTACGAAATCATCGCGGTCAAGTACGTCTGATGGCCCATCGATTTTTTCGGATTATCGCCATGATCTGGGTCGGCAGCGTGCTGACGCTCGGGTACGTGGCGGCCCCGGTGCTGTTCAGCATGCTTGACCGGACGTCGGCGGGATCGGTTGCTGCGCAACTGTTTCGCATCGAGGGATTTCTCGGCGTGATCTGCGCGCTGCTGCTGCTGGTGTTGGCTAACCGCCTCGTTCGAACGGGTTTCGCCGAATACAAGCGGACCCGTTGGGTCATCGCGGGCATGTTGTTGTGCGTGTTGATCGGGTATTTCGCGCTGCAGCCATTCATGAATGCGCTGCGCGTGGCGGCCCAGGAAGGCGGGATGGAACTCGCGCAATCGCCGAATGCAAGCCGCTTTGGCATGCTGCACGGCTTCTCCAGCGCGTTCTATCTGGTGGAGAGCGTGCTCGGATTGTTGTTGTTCTGGCGCCTGCCGCCTGCAAAATTTCCAGCGCAATCGGTCATTCCGAAGGGAAAAACGGCTAGCGTCGCGGCACGTCGCGCGCGCGGTTAAAAAAAGCCGGTTATGCCCGAGGGTATCGGGCGTGACCGGCTTTTTGCTTTCCAGACGAACCGGAACAGGCTTATTTCGACGATTGATGGTGCCGCTTGGCGCTCGGCAGACGCTTCTTTGCGCGTTTGACGTTGCCGCCAGCGGTCACACGTTCGTTGCCGCGAACCAACAGTTTTTGCTTCTTCGGCTTGCGGACCACAGGCGCGTCACGCGTGATCTTGACGACCTTGACCACGCGCGGCGCACGTCCCTTCGACGAGGTCTCAGCGGCGGCTTCGCCGGCGCTCGGAGGCGCTATGCGGTTGGCGCCGCGGACACCGGCAACGCGCGACGGCTTGGGCGCTTGGTCGCTTTCCGGCCGCCATACCACGAGCAACTTGCCGATTTGCTGGACCGGCGCGGCATCTAGCTTGTCGCAGATCTCGGCGTAGGCGGCGACACGGGCTTCACGGTCGTCGCCGAACACGCGGATCTTGATGAGCTGATGTGCAGCAAGGTGCACCTCGATCTCGGCCAGAACGGCCTCGGTCAGCCCGTCACCGCCAACGAGTACGACGGGCTTGAGCGCATGAGCTTGGGAGCGCAGGTCGGCGCGTTGGGCGGGAGAAAGTTTGAGAGCTGACATGAGAAGTAACGGACTCGACTAAAATGAGAGGCGCCGTAGCGTAAAAGTGGCTAAACGGTCGCGATTGCAAAACAAAGACGGGCAGGGCAGGAGGCCTTGCTCAAGAAAATGACGGACGGCGCGAGGCGATGCGGCGAGCAACGGACTTGATTTTAACGAATCTTTAATCGCCGGAGCTCGGACGCCGCCCCTTGCCAGATAAGCCCGAAGCACATTATCAGCTTCGGGTCTCCGGCAAACGTCGCTGGCAAACACAGGGCGCAACGGTGTCTGAGTCGGCTAGCTACTTCGGCTGTCCACATCGACGAAGGCTGCCTCATAAATGAGCAGCAGCCCGAATTAGACGCGTATTATCCGCTAAAAGCACAGCTTCACGCAGCAAGAGTTCATTCTTAATGGCAAAAAACCGCTTCAATTACTCGTGGCTGCACGACCACATCAACGACCCATACGTGAAACTCGCGCAGCGCGAGGGCTATCGGGCGCGCGCGGCATACAAGCTGAAGGAGATCGACGAGCAGGATAAGTTGATCAAACCGGGCCAGATCATTGTCGACCTTGGCTCGACTCCGGGGAGCTGGAGCCAATACGCGCGTAACCAATTGGCTAAAGGGTCCAAGCGGGGTGAAACGCGCGAAGGCGGGATCGATGGCAAGATCATCGCGCTCGACCTGTTGCCCATGGAGCCGATTGCCGACGTGATTTTCATCCAGGGTGATTTCCGCGAAGACTCGGTACTGGACCAGTTGAAGGAAATCGTGGGCGACCATCAAGTCGACCTTGTAATTTCTGACATGGCCCCCAACCTCTCAGGAGTTGCAAGCGCGGATGCGGCGCGAATGGAACATCTGTGCGATCTGGCGCTGGACTTCTCGCAAAACCATTTAAAGCCGGAAGGTGCCTTATTGGTCAAATGTTTTCACGGCAGCGGCTATAGTCAAATAGTGGAGAAGTTCAAGCATCAATTCAAAATCGTCGCGCCGCGCAAGCCAAAGGCATCGCGCGACAAATCGTCCGAAACGTTTATTTTGGGCAGGCAACTCAAGCGTCGGGATTGAGAGTTGCAGGTGGAAGCGCCGCCGGGGACCGGGTGTCCCGACGGTTGATTTGCCGAATATGTCCAAACAATCGGGTCCCGGCCGCTATCTTCGTGCTAGCTAAAGGTTATAGCAGGGGTTTGCGGTCTGGATTAGAATGCTTTGGTGGTGCCGCAAGGCGAATGTAGGCGCCCGTCTATGAGTGAAGGAGTGGTGCTTTGAACAACAATATGTTCTCTAAGGCAGCGGTGTGGCTGGTTATCGCACTGGTGCTGTTCACGGTGTTCAAGCAGTTCGACAAGCCCCGCGTCCAGGAAGGTGTTTCGTATTCGCAATTCATGGACGACGCGAAGTCCGGTAAGGTCAAGACAGTTACCGTTCAGGGCCGTAATCTCACCGTTACTCCCGCAGACGGTCAGAAATATCAAATCGTGTCGCCTGGCGATATCTGGATGGTCGGCGACTTGATGAAGTACGGCGTCCAGGTCAGCGGCAAGGCTGATGACGAACCGAACGCGCTCGTTTCCGCGCTGTATTACCTCGGACCGACGATCCTGATCATCGGTTTCTGGTTCTTCATGATGCGGCAGATGCAGGGCGGCGGGAAAGGCGGAGCATTTTCGTTCGGCAAGTCGCGAGCGCGGCTGATCGACGAGAACAACAACGCGATCAATTTTACCGACGTCGCAGGCTGTGACGAAGCGAAGGAAGAGGTCTCCGAGCTAGTCGACTTTCTGCGCGATCCGCAGAAATTCCAGAAGCTGGGCGGGCGTATCCCTCGCGGCGTATTGCTAGTCGGGCCTCCGGGTACGGGTAAGACGCTGCTGGCGCGCGCCATTGCAGGCGAAGCGAAAGTACCGTTCTTCAGCATTTCGGGTTCGGACTTCGTTGAAATGTTCGTTGGTGTGGGCGCGGCCCGGGTGCGCGACATGTTCGAGCAGGCCAAGAAGCACGCGCCGTGTATCGTGTTTATCGACGAAATCGATGCCGTGGGCCGTCATCGCGGCGCCGGCATGGGGGGCGGTAACGACGAGCGCGAACAGACGTTGAACCAGATGCTCGTGGAAATGGACGGGTTCGAGGCGAACTCCGGCGTGATCGTGATCGCTGCAACCAACCGTTCCGACGTGCTGGACAAAGCGTTGCTGCGTCCGGGCCGTTTCGACCGTCAGGTGTACGTGGGCTTGCCGGATATCCGCGGCCGCGAACACATCATGAAGGTTCATCTGCGCAAGGTGCCTATTTCGAACGACGTCGATGCTTCGGTGATCGCACGCGGCACGCCGGGCTTCTCGGGCGCCGATCTGGCGAACCTTGTGAACGAAGCAGCGTTGTTTGCAGCGCGTCGCGGCAAGCGGATCGTCGAAATGGCTGACTTCGAAGACGCGAAAGACAAGATCTTCATGGGTCCGGAACGTAAGTCGGCCGTGATGCGTGAAGAAGAGCGTCGCAATACGGCTTACCACGAGTCGGGTCACGCGGTGGTGGCGAAGCTCCTGCCGCACGCCGATCCGGTTCACAAGGTCTCCATCATGCCGCGCGGCTGGGCGTTGGGTATCACGTGGCAGTTACCGGAGCATGATCGGGTCAATCTGTATCGTGACAAGATGCTCGAGGAAATCGCCATCCTGTTCGGCGGCCGTGCAGCGGAGGAAGTGTTCCTGAACTCCATGTCCACGGGTGCTTCGAATGACTTTGAGCGCGCGACCAAGATGGCGCGTGACATGGTGACGCGTTACGGCATGTCGGATGTGCTCGGCACGATGGTGTATGTCGACACGGAACAGGACGGCGTGTTCGGCAAGATGGCGTCGAAGACGGTGTCCGAAGCCACGCAGCAAAAGGTCGATGCTGAAATTCGCCGGATTCTTGACGATCAGTATGGTCTTGCCCGCAAGCTGCTGGAAGACAACCGCGACAAGGTCGAATCCATGACGAAGGCGCTGCTGGAATGGGAAACCATCGACGCGGAGCAGATTAGCGACATCATGGGCGGTCGTCCGCCACGTCCGCCGAAGAATCTGCCGCCGCCGTCGGGTGATCCGTCGTCGGGTGGTGGAAATGCCGGCGCGGAAGTCAAACCGGGTAACGCCACGGCTCCTGCTTCAGCCTGACGCGATCCTGAAGCAAGTCAGAAGGGGCTGGTGTGATTTCACACCAGCCCCTTTTCCGTTGTGGTTCGCTTTTTGAGGTATCCAAGCGGAGGTTCACCGGCTTGGAGCGGCAATTATTGTTTGAACCTGGCCGTATGGACGTCGAACGGCGGACCGATCGGCGTACTCGGCGTACTAATAGCAACGTAGCTCCTTCATCGTCTGGCCTGACCACTATGCAGTCTTCACCTCTCCCGAACGGGCATCGCGCCATTGCTCAGCCGCTTCAATGCGGCCGGTTCACGCTGACTTTCGAGCGCCCGTTGATCATGGGCATCCTCAATGTCACGCCGGATTCGTTTTCTGATGGCGGCCGTTTCGTCGCGCGCGACGCCGCGCTCGTGCAGGCCACTGAGATGATTCGCGACGGTGCCGACATCATCGATATTGGCGGCGAGTCGACCCGTCCGGGCGCGCCGCCAGTCCCGCTGGACGAGGAGCTTGAGCGCGTGATCCCGGTAATCGAAGCGTTGCGTTCGGCGGGCGTGCCGCTTTCCATCGATACCTACAAGCCAGCGGTCATGCGCGCCGCGCTTTCCGCCGGCGCGGATTTGGTCAACGACATTTGGGGCTTGCGTCGTGAAGGCGCGCTTGAGGCTGTCAAAAACAGCACGTGCGGACTCTGCGTCATGCATATGCTTGGCGAGCCGCAAACCATGCAGATGCATGAGCCTGTGTATCAGGACGTCGTGGCGGACGTGCGCGAATTCTTCGAGAAACGGCTGCTTACGCTGACGGCGGCCGGAATCAGCGCGGAGCGAATCTGCCTCGATCCCGGTTTTGGATTCGGCAAGTCTGTGATCGATCATAATTACACTTTGCTGGCGCATTTCGCCGAGACCCGGCCTGCGAATTCGCGCGTCCCGTTGCTGGCTGGCATGTCGCGCAAGTCGATGCTCGGCGCCGTGACAGGGCGAACGCAACCGGCCGGGCGTGTGGCGGCGAGCGTGGCGGCGGCGGTTTGTGCGGCTGAGCAAGGCGCGGCCATTGTGCGCGTGCATGACGTCGCGGCGACTGCCGATGCATTGAAGGTTTGGCAGGCGATGCATGCTGCCGACCGTTCAAGTCAAAGCACGAGTCCGCTTGACTCAATGACCGACATGACGAAGGCATAGCCATTGCGGTTGGCCCAACACATTTGAAGTTCACAGTTCGCGCTCAATTTTTTGCGCAAGGATAAAAACGAAACGATGGCACGTCGATATTTTGGAACAGATGGTATTCGGGGGAAGGTCGGCGAAGCTCCGATCACGCCTGATTTTGTGTTGCGGCTGGGCTATGCAGCCGGGAAAGTGCTGGCGGGCGCCGATCGATGGGCGCAGCGCGGCAGCCGTCCGACGGTGCTGATCGGCAAGGACACGCGGGTGTCGGGGTACATGCTGGAAGCAGCGCTGGAGTCGGGTTTTTCGGCCGCAGGCGTCGACGTCATGCTGGCCGGCCCGATTCCGACGCCGGGCGTCGCGTACCTGACGCGGGCCTTGCGCCTCGCGGCGGGCGTGGTGATCAGCGCATCGCATAACCCGTACTACGACAACGGCATCAAGTTTTTTTCCGCCGATGGCAACAAGCTCCCGGACGAAGTCGAGTTGCAGATCGAGGCGCAACTTGACGAACCCATGTCCTGCGCACCGTCCGAACTGCTGGGCAAGGCTCGCCGGCTGGACGATGCTCGCGGCCGCTACATCGAATTCTGCAAGAGTACGTTCCCGGCCAGCTTCGATTTGCACGGTCTCAAGCTGGTGGTTGATTGCGCTCACGGCGCTGCGTACGACGTCGCGCCGCAAGTGTTCCACGAGCTTGGCGCGGAAGTGGTGACGATCGGCGTGTCCCCGAACGGCTTCAATATCAATGATGGCGTGGGAGCAACCGCGCCCGACGCGTTGGTGCGAGCGGTCAAGGAGCATCGTGCGGATATCGGTATTGCGCTCGATGGCGATGCGGACCGCCTGCAGGTCGTCGATGCCTCAGGACGGCTCTACAACGGCGACGAACTGCTGTACGTGCTGGTGAAGGATCGTATTGCGACGGACGGGCGCGTGGACGGCGCCGTCGGCACGTTGATGACGAACATGGCGGTCGAGGTCGCGCTGAAGCAGGCGGGCGTGCAGTTCGTGCGCGCCGCCGTGGGCGATCGCTATGTACTCGAGAAACTGCGTGAGAACAACTGGATGCTGGGCGCGGAAGGGTCGGGGCATATCCTGTCGCTTGACCGGCATTCCACGGGCGACGGCATCGTTTCGGCGCTCCTCGTGCTCGCGGCAATAAAGCGCGGCGGCAAGCCGCTCGCCGACCTGCTCGACGGCATCAAGTTGTTCCCGCAGAAGCTCATCAATGTGCGCATGAGTCCCGACGCCGACTGGAAGAGCAGCAACACGATCAAGCAGGCGATCAAGGACGCCGAGCGCGCGCTCGAATCGCATGGCCGGGTGCTGATCCGCGCGTCGGGAACGGAGCCGGTGCTGCGCGTGATGGTGGAAGCTGCGTCGGAAGAGGACGCGGTCGCGCACGCAGAAAGCATTGCGAAGGTAGTGAAGGACGCGACGACTTAAGCGTCGCAAACGATTGAAGCACGACCAAAGTACCGAAAACGCCACGGTTTGCGCCGTGGCGTTTTTTTTGCATTCAAGTGATTGCGGATGCCTGTTCCAGGTATCGACGTATTTAAAAGAACGAGCGATCCAAAAAATCGCGTCAATCGGATCGCAAGATTACGCGGCATTGTGCAGCTGAAAAAATAATTGAAAGAAACATGGCCGAATCGGCTCAACAGCCGTCCCATCAAGCCTTGGTGGGCTAACTTCTGAACTTTAAACTTTCGTTACCGTAAGCACGTTGTCACGCTGGCTTCATCATTCGTCATCGGACTGTCACATTGAGCCCCTATCCTTCGCGGTGTCGAGCCACTTGCTCACAACCCTGGAGATCACATGAAATTGATGCACACCGCGCTTGCAGGCATCGTCGGCGCAATGTTTGCGATGTCAGCTCAAGCTGCGGACATCACCGGCGCGGGCAGTACCTTCGCTGCACCGATTTACACGAAATGGGCCGATACGTACCAGAAGTCGGGCGGCGGCAAGGTTAACTACCAAGGTATCGGTTCCTCGGGCGGCATCAAGCAAATCATCGCGAAGACGGTGGATTTCGCTGGCTCGGACGCACCGCTGAAGGACGACGAACTGGCCAAGCAGGGGCTTTTCCAGTTTCCGACAGTGGTTGGCGGCGTAGTCCCGGCGATCAACGTGCCGGGTATCAAGGCAGGTGAGATGACGCTGTCGGGTGAAGTTCTCGGCGACATCTACCTCGGCAAGATCAAGAAGTGGAATGACCCGGCTATCGCCGCACTGAATCCGAAGCTGAAGCTGCCGGATACGGACATTGCTGTCGTGCGCCGCGCTGACGGTTCGGGCACGAGCTTCATCTGGACGAACTATTTGTCCAAGGTGAACGCCGAGTGGAAGAGCAAGGTCGGTGAAGGTTCGACGGTCAACTGGCCGACAGGCACGGGCGGCAAGGGCAACGACGGCGTCGCCGCGTTCGTTCAGCGTCTGCCGGGTGCTATTGGTTATGTGGAATGGGCGTACGCTAAGCAAAACAAGATGACGTACGTCGACTTGAAGAATGCAGCGGGCGCAGTGGTCGAGCCGAAGACGGAAACGTTCAAGGCTGCAGCAGCGAGCGCAGATTGGTCGAAGTCGTTCTATCAAATCCTGACGAACGAGCCGGGCAAGGACGCATGGCCGATCGTAGGCGCAACCTTCGTGCTGCTCCACACGACGCAGGACAAGGAAGCACAAGGCGCGGAAACGCTGAAGTTCTTCGGCTGGGCGTTCAAGAACGGCGCGCAAGCAGCGAACGAACTCGACTACATCTCGTTGCCTGATTCGGTCGTTGCCGAAATCGAAACGCAGTGGAAAGAGAAGGTCAAGGACGCGTCGGGCAAGGCAGTCGCGCAATAAGTTTAGTAGCACGTAACCAAGCTTCTGGCTTTTCTGTCCGTATTGCCGCGCGGCATCCGCCGCGCGGCCCTTCCGAAGGTTCCCATGTCGGACATCAACCTCGCATCGACTCCGCCCGCCAGCCGCGCTCAACGCGCTCCGGGTCGTCTCGGTGATATCGTTTTCGGTGGGCTGACACGGCTTGCCGCCGTCGTCACGCTGCTGCTGCTGGGCGGCATTATTGTGTCGCTGATCATAGCGTCACTGCCTACGCTTCAAAAATTTGGCCTCAGTTTCCTGTGGCGTTCCGATTGGGATCCACAAACCGATAGTTTCGGCGCGCTCGTGCCTATCTACGGCACCATCGCTACGTCCATCATTGCGTTGATCATCGCCGTGCCCGTGAGCTTCGGCATTGCGCTGTTCCTGACCGAGCTCGCGCCCGCGTGGCTGCGCCGGCCGCTCGGCGTGGCAATTGAGCTGCTGGCCGCGATCCCGTCGATTGTGTACGGCATGTGGGGCCTGCTGGTGTTCTCTCCCATCTTCGCAACGTATTTCGAAAAGCCGCTGGGCAGCGCGCTCGGGAACGTCTGGTTGATCGGCCGCTTTTTCCAGGGACCGCCTATTGGCATCGGCATTTTGTGTGCCGGTGTGATCCTGGCGATCATGATCATTCCGTACATCGCGGCCGTGATGCGCGACGTGTTCGAAGTCACGCCCGTGCTGCTGAAGGAATCGGCATACGGCATTGGCTGCACGACCTGGGAAGTGATGTGGAAGATCGTGTTGCCGTTCACGCGAACCGGTGTGATCGGTGGCGTGATGCTCGGCCTTGGCCGCGCACTCGGTGAAACCATGGCGGTGACGTTCGTGATCGGCAATACCAATCTGCTCGATAACGTCTCGCTGTTTTCGCCAGGCAACAGCATTACCTCCGCGCTTGCGAATGAGTTTGCTGAAGCGAGCCCGGGTCTGCATACCTCGGCGTTGATGGAACTGGGCTTGATCCTGTTCCTGATTACGTTCATCGTCCTTTCACTGTCCAAACTCATGTTGCTGCGCCTCGAAAAGTCGGAGGGTGGCAAGTGAACCGGTCAACTACTCCATTCCCCGGTTCCGGTAATCCGGAGCGGGAAGAAGCCACGCGCATCAAGTTGCAACGGCGCCGTCGTGGCAAAAACGTGGTCGCGCTGGTGTTGTCGCTGGCGGCCATGGCGTTCGGCTTATTGTGGCTCGTGTGGATTCTGTTCACCACGGTCAAGCTCGGCATTGGCGGTATGTCGATCGAACTGTTCACGCAGAACACGCCTCCGCCCAACACCGATGGCGGCGGTTTGCTGAACGCGATTGTCGGCAGCTTGATGCTCGTGCTGCTCGCAACTTTTATTGGCACGCCGCTTGGGATTCTCGCGGGCGTTTATCTCGCCGAATACGGCGACAAGCGCTGGCTCGCCAGCGTGACGCGCTTCATCAACGACATCCTGTTGTCGGCGCCATCGATTGTGATCGGCTTGTTCGTGTATGCGCTGGTAGTCGCGCAAATGGGGCGCTTTAGCGGCTGGGCCGGCGTGATCGCGCTCGCTTTGCTGCAGATTCCCATCGTGATTCGCACGACGGAAAACATGTTGCGGCTCGTGCCGAACGCGCTGCGTGAAGCGGCCTTCGCACTCGGCACGCCGAAGTGGAAGATGATCTGTTCGATCACACTGAAGGCGTCGGTGAGCGGCATTGTGACGGGCGTCTTGCTCGCCGTTGCACGCATCACCGGTGAAACGGCGCCGCTGCTCTTCACGGCGCTGTCCAACCAGTTCTTCTCGTGGGACATGAATCAACCGGTGGCCAACCTGCCCGTCACGATCTACAAGTTCGCGATGAGCCCGTTCCCACAATGGCAAGCGCTCGCGTGGGCCGGCGTGTTCCTGATCACGCTTGGCGTGCTCGGTCTGAACATCCTGGCACGCACGATCTTCTCGAAAAAATAAGGCGGAAATCATTCCATGAACACAGTCGCAAGCGATGTAAGCGCTAAAAGCGCTAATCCGGCCGCCGGCAGTGACAATTCCGGCGCCCCAGTCGAACGCGGTGCAGCGCCCGGCAGCTTCAAGCCGACCCATCACGCGCCGCCGGTCGGATCGATGAAACCGAAGATCGAGGTGAACAACCTCAACTTCTTCTATAACAAGTTTCATGCGCTGAAGAACATTAACCTGCGGATTCCTGAACATAAGGTGACTGCGTTCATCGGTCCGTCGGGATGCGGCAAGTCCACGCTGCTGCGCACGTTCAACAAGATGTACGCGCTGTATCCGGAGCAGCGCGCGGAAGGCGAGATCCTGATGGACGGCAACAACCTGCTCGATACGAGCCGCGATATCTCGCTGCTGCGTGCACGCGTGGGCATGGTGTTCCAGAAGCCGACGCCGTTCCCCATGTCGATCTACGACAACATTGCGTTTGGCGTGAAGATGTTCGAGCAACTGTCGCGCTCGGAGATGGACGACCGCGTGGAGTGGGCGCTGACGAAAGCGGCGCTGTGGAACGAAGTGAAGGACAAGCTGCAACAAAGCGGCTATGGCCTCTCGGGTGGACAACAGCAGCGCCTGTGCATTGCACGCGGCATTGCAATTCGCCCGGAAGTGCTGTTACTCGACGAACCGTGTTCGGCGCTCGACCCGATTTCGACGGGACGCATTGAAGAATTGATCGCCGAACTGAAGGACGATTACACGGTCGTGATCGTCACGCACAACATGCAGCAGGCGGCGCGTTGTTCGGACTACACTGCTTACATGTATCTAGGCGAATTGATTGAATTCGGCGATACGGAAAAGATCTTCATCAAGCCGTCCCGCAAGGAAACGGAAGACTACATCACTGGCCGGTTTGGTTGAGAGCATAACGGGCTAAAAAAGGACTTCAGGGAGCACATATGTCCGATAAACATTTGTCGAGCCAGTTCGACGCCGATCTGAATGCGGTGTCATCGAAGGTGCTGGAAATGGGCGGTCTGGTCGAGTCGCAAATCATCCAGGCCATGCAGGCGCTCAATACGTTCGACATGGATATTGTCGAAGCGGTGGTGCTCGCCGAGACGCGCCTGAATACCATGGAAGTCGAGATTGACGAGGAATGCAGCAACATCATCGCGCGCCGTCAGCCGGCTGCGCGTGACCTGCGTTTGTTAATGGCAATTTCGAAAACGATTACGAATCTCGAGCGTGCCGGCGACGAAGCCGAGAAGATCGCCAAGCGTGTGCGACGCATTAATGAAGATGGCATGGGGCGTAACGTCAATATCGCGGAGATCAAGTTGTCGGGCGAAATGGCGGTATCTATCTTGCGCCGTGCATTAGATGCATTCGCGCGTCTGGATACGGTCGCCGCTGCACAAATTGTTCGCGACGACAAAGCCATCGACGAAGAATTCCGTGCGTTCGTGCGCAAGCTGGTCACGTACATGATGGAAGATCCGCGCATGATTTCGGCGGGCCTCGATTATCTGTTCATCGCTAAAGCGGTCGAACGGATTGGCGATCATGCAAAGAACATTGCGGAGTTCATTATTTACATTGTGAAGGGAACGGATGTCCGCCATGTGTCGCGCGATCAACTCGAACGCGAAGCACTGAGCTGATTCTTTTCTGATTCCAATGTTGGTTGTTTAACTTACGCGAAGAAGGTTACAGAGGTGCCGATGCCCAGCAGCATTCTCGTTATAGAAGACGAACCCGCGATTTCCGAATTGATTTCGGTGAATCTGCAACACGCGGGCCACTGCCCCATTCGTGCTTATAACGCGGAACAGGCGCAAAACCTGATCAGCGATGTCTTGCCCGACCTGGTGCTTCTCGACTGGATGCTGCCGGGTAAATCCGGTATCGCCTTTGCGCGGGAATTGCGGGGCAACGAACGCACGAAACATATTCCGATCATCATGCTTACTGCCCGCGGCGACGAGCAGGACAAAGTGCTCGGACTAGAGATTGGTGCGGACGATTATGTGACGAAGCCGTTTTCGCCGAAAGAATTGATGGCACGGATCAAGGCGGTATTGCGCCGGCGCGCGCCGCAATTAACGGAAGACGTGGTCGCAATCAATGGCTTGCGTCTCGATCCGGCCACTCACAGGGTGGCGGCGCATTCAAACGGTCATGGCAGCGACGATATCAAGCTCGATCTCGGACCGACCGAGTTCCGCTTGCTGCATTTCTTCATGACGCACCCCGAGCGCGTGCATAGCCGCACACAATTGCTGGATCAGGTGTGGGGCGATCACGTATTCGTGGAAGAGCGGACGGTGGACGTGCATATCAAGCGTCTGCGCGCCGCCCTGAAGCCCGCGGGTTGCGATGCTATGATTGAAACGGTTCGTGGCAGCGGTTACAGGCTAGCCAAGAGCGCTTGATAGAGTGCACGACAAGAGTCAATGAGACCCGCGACCAATCGTGGTCGCGTGGTAATAATCTCGATCCGCTAATTCATGAATATCATCTGGACGCGTTCTCTCGTGTCCCTCGCGTTGCTCGCGGTATTGAGCGGGATCGTCGGCGCGCTGTTCGGCGTGCGCGCCGCACTTTGTTTCGCGCTGGTCATGCTGGTTCTTCAAACCCTCTTCACCACCTTTCATACGCAGCGCCTGTGGCGCTTGCTGGATGCGCCCGTGTATGGCGAAGTCCCGAGCGCACCGGGCGTGTGGGGCGAGATTTATTATCGGCTGCATAAGCTTGCGAAGCGCTGGCATGCCCAGGTGCGTCAGGTCGAGCAGCAGCATTCACGGTTTATCCAGGGTATCCAGGCGTCGCCGAATGGCGTGGCCATGCTCGATGACAGCGACCAGATCGAGTGGTGCAACGCCATTGCGGAAACCCATTTCGGGCTCGATGCAAAACGCGATTTGCGCCAGCACATTACGCATCTCGTGCGTCAGCCCGATTTCGTTCGTTATCTCGCTTCGCAACATTATGAGTCGGTGCTGGTCATGCGCGGTATGGGGCTGAACCGGCAGCATGTATTGTCGGTGCAAATATTTCCCTACGGCGAAAACCGCAAACTGATTCTGACTCAGGACATAACGGAACTGGAAAGAACCGATTCCATGCGCCGCGATTTTGTCGCGAACGTTTCGCACGAGTTGAAGACGCCGTTGACGGTGTTGTCCGGCTTTCTCGAAACCATGCGCGAGTTGCCGCTAAATGAATCCGACCGGGCGCGATATCTGGAGATGATGGAGCAGCAGTCGTCGCGGATGCAGAACATTGTGCGCGACTTGCTCGTGCTTGCGAATCTGGAAGGCGATGTCAAACCGCCGAGCGACGATGTTCTCGATATGCGCGCAGTGCTGCGCCATCTTGAAGAGGACGCCGATAATCTTTCGAATGGCCGGCATCGAATCACATTCGATGTTGATGAAGCGTTGACGGTGTCCGGTTCGGAAACGGAAATTGTGAGCGCGCTCGCGAATCTGGTGACGAATGCAATTCGTTATACGCCGGATGGTGGAACGATTGATGTCTCGTGGCAGCGCGTTAAAGATCGCGCAGTGTTTTCAGTGCGCGATAGCGGACTCGGTATTCCGCCCGAACATATTCCCCGTTTGACCGAACGGTTTTATCGTGTGGATAGAAGCCGCTCGCGCGATACCGGTGGTACGGGCTTGGGGCTTGCAATCGTCAAGCATGTATTGCAACGCCATCTGGCCGATCTCGAAGTCAAGAGCGAGGAAGGGCGGGGAAGCACCTTCTCGGTCAAGTTTTCGGCTGCCCGTACGGCGATGAGAAAATCGATCGCGGCTTGAATCGCGGCTTCAAGGGGAAGGCGGCTTATAACGCCGCCAGTCAGTGCATCAAGGGCAGAACTTCGCGAGCAGGCCCAGTTGAGCATTGCGCATCGACTTGCCCGGACGTCGCCGCTTGTAATGCCCATCGCTTTGCATGAGCCACGCCGACTGGTTGTCGCCGAGAAATACGGACAACCCTTCCGCAATCACGCGCCGTTTCAGGCGCCGGTCGTTCACCGGAAACGCCACTTCAACGCGCCGGAAGAAGTTGCGGTCCATCCAGTCCGCACTCGACAAATACACCTTCTCTTCTCCGCCCGCGTAAAAATAAAAGATGCGGTGATGTTCGAGAAAGCGTCCAACGATAGATCGCACCGTAATGTTCTCGGAGAGATCTTCCACACCGGGTTTTAACGCGCAGACGCCACGCACGATCAAGTCGATTTTCACGCCGGCTTGCGACGCTTCATACAACGCGATAATCACGGTTGGTTCGAGCAACGCGTTCATCTTCGCGACAATCCGCGCTTTCTTTCCCGCGCGCGCGTTGTCGGCTTCAGCACGAATGGCTTCGATCAAATTCGGATGCAGCGTAAAAGGCGCTTGCCAAAGCTGATGCAGGCGTAATTCGCCGCCGATGCCGGTGAGTTGCTGGAACACGTGATGCACGTCTTCGCAGACTTCCTGATCCGAGGTCATCACGGCGAAATCGGTATAAAGACGCGCCGTACGCGGATGATAGTTTCCCGTCCCCAGATGCACATAACGCCTGAGCACCATCTTGCCGTGCTGCGAGACACGCCGCACGATCAGCATCATTTTCGCGTGGCATTTGTGGCCGACCACGCCGTACACCACATGCGCGCCCACCGCCTCAAGTTGCGACGCCCAGCTGATATTGGTCTCTTCGTCGAAGCGCGCGAGCAATTCCACCACGACGGTCACTTCCTTGCCGTTGCGCGCGGCTTGCATCAGCGCGTCCATCAACGGGGAGTCCGTGCCGGTCCGATAGATGGTTTGCTTGATCGCGACCACCTGCGGGTCCTTGGCCGCCTGCAACAGCAATTCGAGCACGGGCTGAAAACTCTCGTACGGATGATGCAGGAGGATATCGCCCTGATCGATGGCATCGAACATGTTCGACGCTGCTGCAATCGCCTTCGGCACCGCTGGAATGTGCGGCACGAACTTCAGGTCCGGCCGGTCGACCATCTCGGGCAACGGCATCAGGCGCACGAGATTCACGGGCCCGTTCACGCGATAACAATCGCGGTCGTTCAGTTCGCTCTCGTCGAGCAGGCGCCGGATCATGTGCGGCGGCGTTTCCGCCGACACTTCCAGTCGCACCGCATTGCCCAGATGCCGCGCGGGCAGTTCGCCCTGCAGCGCCACGCGCAGGTTGGTGATTTCGTCTTCATCGACGAACAATTCGCTGTTGCGCGTGATGCGAAACTGGTTGCAACTGCGCACCATCAAATGCGGAAACAGCGCGTCGACAAAACGCTGCATCAGCGAGCTCAACAGCACAAAACCGTGCGGATAGCCCGACAGCGCCTCGGGCATGCGCACGAGCCGGGGCAGCGCGCGCGGCGCCTGCACGATGCCCATCATCGCCTGACGGCCGAACGCGTCCTTACCTTCCAGCTCGACCACGAAGTTCAGGCTCTTGTTCAGCACGCGCGGAAACGGATGCGCGGGATCCAGGCCGATAGGCGTGAGCACCGGCAGCAACTCGTTCTGGAAATAATCGCGGGCCCAGTCGGTCTGCGCCTCGCTCCACGATTCCACGCCATGAAAGTAGATTCCTTCGCTTTCCAGCGCCGGAAACACGGTGCTCTGAAGCATCACGTATTGCTGATGGACCAGTCGATGCGCACGTTCGACGACGAGGTCGTACACATGCTGCAGCGACATGCCGTCAGGCGAAAGCGAGCCCGGGTTATCGCGCATCTGTTCCTGCATGCCGGCCATGCGGACTTCGAAGAATTCGTCCAGGTTGCTGCTGGTAATACAGATGAAGCGAAGCCGTTCGAGTAACGGAACGGCGGTATCGGCGGCTTGCGACAATACACGTTCGTTAAAACCCAGAATGCCCAGTTCGCGATTGAGAAGGGGATAGCGTAAGGACATCGATAGTATTGGCAGTCAAAAAAACAGAATGTGCAAGGATCGCTCGGAATGGTTCACAGTATGATGACGTTTTTGTGAAATCGCCGTGTCATAAATCTACCGCAGGGCTCAGGTAAGGTTGATTCTGGCAAGGTTCGCCCTGCGTTGCGTCCTGTTTCGTATAACAATCGAAAGCGGATTCATCGGCGCAGTTTGCTGCACTGGATTGTTTGCAAGACCAGCACAGTCGTCCGCTTGGACTTAAAATTGGCGCGCTGCTGCGGCGCGGCGTGTTCAAATGCTGCCCGACCGTTGGAGCGATAAGACGCCAGCGGGCACAACCCTACGGAACCTGGAAAATCGATGGTCAACCCCCCTCATCTTTTGGCAGCCGTAGATCTCGGATCGAACAGCTTCAGGCTGATCGTCGGTCGCGTCGAGGAGACGCCTTCCGGCAGCCCGATCTATCAGGTCGACGCGCTACGTGAACCCGTGCGGCTTGCGGCGGGATTGTCACGGGACAAATTCCTTGACCGGGCCTCGCAACTGCGCGGCTGGGATGCATTGAAACGGTTCGGCGAACGGCTGCGGGACTTCCATCCCGACCACGTGCGCGCGGTCGCGACCAATACATTGCGCGTCGCCAAGAACGCCGACGAATTCCTGGCCGAAGCGCAGAACGCGCTTGGTTTTCCTATTGAAGTGATTGCCGGCCGCGAAGAAGCGCGCCTTATTTATGCGGGCGCTGCGCATTCAGTGCCGGCAAGCGCGGGCAAGCGGCTGGTGGTCGATATCGGCGGGGGATCGACGGAATTTATTATCGGCTCGCACTATACGCCCATCCATATGGAGAGCCTGTATATAGGCTGCGTGAGCCATAGCCGGCAGTTTTTTGCAGCCGGTAATGTTGATGAATATTCCATGCGGCAAGCCGAACTCGCCGCCAAGCGCGAAATCGAGATTATCTCGAGCGAATACAAACAGACCGGCTGGGATCAGGCAATTGGATCGTCGGGTACGGCGCGCGCGCTGGCCGAGTTGATCGAAGCGAATGGTTTCAACGATCCCGGCATCACACACGGCATTTCGCGTGGCGGCCTGGAACGGCTGAAAAGAGCGCTGATCAAGGCCGAGAACGTGAACCGGCTGAAGTTGATCGCGTTGAAGGCTGACCGGATTCCGGTACTCGCGGGCGGCTTGTCGATCATGCTCGGCGTGTTCGAAGAACTGGGCGTTGATTATGTCGATACCACCGACGGCGCGTTGCGACTCGGCGTGCTCTACGACCTGCTGGGACGCACGCAGCACCAGGACATGCGCACGGTCACGGTGGAAGGTTTCAAGCGGCGCTATGCGGTGGACGGCGAGCAATCAAACCGGATTGCCGAGCTGGCAATCAGTTTCTATGAACAACTCGAAGGCGGCGATACAGATCCGGAACGGCGGATAGAAAATCGCATGTTCCTCGGATGGTCGGCGGCATTGCACGAGATCGGGCTTTCTATCTCGCATAGCGCTTATCACAAGCATTCCGCGTATATCGCGAGTCATGCGGATATGCCCGGGTTCTCGAGAACCGATCAGGCCCGGTTAGCCGGCCTGGTGCTGGGGCATGTCGGCAAGTTGGGCAAGCTTTCGCAGGCTCGCGATGTCGACTGGACTTTGCTGTTTTGCCTGCGGCTTGGGGCGCTGCTTTGCCGGCGGCGGGCCGATGTCGGGTTTCCGGCTATCCAGGTCTCGCAAGCCAACGGCGGGTTCGATGTGCGCCTGCCCAACGCGTGGGTCGCACTGAATCCGCTCACTGACTACAGCCTCGTTCAGGAAGCGGCTGAGTGGGAGAAGATCGGCAAGCCGTATCGGGTGGTATATACGGGTGTTTGAGCGTTCCTGAGATGAGGCGATGGCTTCTTTAGGTCATCGCCTTTTTTAGCGCCTAAGTAGTACGGACTTCGAAGCTTTTTCTTGCGCTTGAATACTTGAATAAAAGCGCAATCGCGCCAGCAGGGTTGGTTGATCGGTATATCGCTGGCGCGCCTGGTCTCTTCTGCTGTCTATTGCTCGTCGACGCTGTCAGTCGGCCATGAAGTGGCGCGCGTAACGATCCCCAATCTCCGATATACGCAGCAACGTCAAAAAGTCCGCCGTGTTGAAATCGGGATCCCATGCCGGCGCGCCGCAGATTTTCGCGCCCAGGCGCAAATAGCCCTTCAGCAAAGGCGGTGGCGCTACCGTGGCGCCGGTCCGCAGTTCCTGCACCGGCAACGGCGTATGCGCAAATGCCCGGTATTCCGGCGATGTCAGCGCTTCCTTCTCCAGGCCCTCGTACAGATCTGCAGCGTAATGCCCGCCGTCCGCCATCGCGACGCTGGCGCAACCCAGCATGGTCTCGTAGCCGTTCTGCTTCATGTATGCGGCCAGGCCGCCCCACAACGACATGATCACGCCACCGCTGCGGTAGTCCGCATGTACGCACGAGCGGCCGAGTTCCACCAGCTTCGGGCGCAAGTGCGCGAGACGGGAGACATCGAATTCGCTCTCGGCATACAGGCGTCCGGCGCGCGCCGCCTGATGCGGCGGCAGGACGCGATACGTTCCCACTACCTTCAACGTGTTCAGGTCGCGGACCAGCAAGTGGTCGCAATAGGCATCGAATGCATCGACGTCCAAGCCCGCCGGACCCTTCAGTTGTGCGCCCATTTCGTCGGCAAACACGCGGTACCGAAGACGCTGCGCTTCACGCAATTCAGCTTCGGAATGCGCCCACGATACCCGCAGCCGATGTTGCCCCGTTACCGTCTCCGCCGCGCTCGGCAAGTGCCGGCAGAATTCGCTAACGTTCGAGCCACCAGACCCGCTCAGTCCATTCGATGTGCTCAATGAAGCGAGCGTCGTCGATTTCTGCATTGGCAACCCCCAAGTGGATTTGGCTGACGTATTAATGTCAGCCAATGTAAGTATTCCGAATGACGCTCGCATGGCGCGACCATGACGATTCAATGAAGCGTCACCGCGAAGCCACGGGTTTGCCGCCTTGGGGGGGCTGTTTCTGCTGTTGCTGCTCTTGTTTCGGTTGTTACTGTCGACTAGCTACACGCTACATCTACAACAAGTCGGGGCTTGTCACTGCACGCAGCACGACTTGATCGTCGCCCGCGCGGGAGCGTTGCTGGAACCACCAGATGCCGCTTTTCTTCAGGGTCCATTCGGCTTCATGGCCGGTCATCAGCGATGCCGCGACGCGCCCGAGAGTCGGTTGATGTCCGACGACAACCACCGTTTCCGCGACGCCGCGCGGCCACTCCGCTGCATCCAGCACGGCCTGGGCGCTGCCGCCCGGCGCCAGTTCCTTCACTACTCGATACTGGTCGCCGAAAGCTTCCATCGTCTGGATCGTGCGGGTGGCGGGGCTGACGAGAAACACTGCATCGTCGCCTAAGCGGCTCTTCAGCCACTTCGCCGCCGCCTGAGCCTGCTTCATGCCGCGCGGCGTCAGTTGGCGGGCGAGATCGCTCGCCGCCTGGTCTTCTGCTTCGGCGTGACGCCAGAGAATGAGGTCCATCGAATGTCTCCTTTTGGGTGGTGCGTAAGATTTGCAATGTGGACTGGTCGCCGCTGCGAACGTGCTATGGCGTTGGGTTCAACATGGCATCCAATAGTTTCGATTGCGCGGGTTCAGGTAAAACGCTATCATCTCGTTCTTGTCGGAGCGTAGCGCAGCCTGGTAGCGCATCTGATTTGGGATCAGAGGGTCGAAGGTTCGAATCCTTTCGCTCCGACCACGTTTCAAATGAAGGGGTCACGAGTTTAACTCGTGACCCCTTTGCCTTTTCTGGCGCGGCTTTTATGTGCCAAGGGCATGGCCGCCCAGCGTTGCCGTTCCGTCGCAAATTCCCGATATCGTTTAATCTTCTGCGTTCCCCCTTCGTCTTTGTACCTGAACTTTATTTCCGGGCCGTCCATGCCGCGTCTTGCTGCTTTGCTACTCTGCTCCCTGGTTTTGTCTGCTTGCGCCGACGCAACCGTGCCTCACCACTCACCACCGCAAGATCCGCCCGATTACAAAGGCGTGCCCACCGATACCACGCCGCCCGTCATGATCATCGCGCCGGCCGCGCCTGAACAGCCGCAATAACGCTGTATTCAGCCGCCACGATGGGGCCCGGCTTGGTCCTCATGCCGCAGCGTATAATCCGCCTATGAACACGCCCGCCAACGACACCCCGTCTCACGCCCATTCGTCCGCCGACGCGCTTCAGGCGGCGGTCACGATGGCCGACGATTATTGTCGCGAGCGGGGTCAGAAACTCACGCCTATTCGTCGCACCGTGCTTGAATTGCTGCTGGCGTCGGGCCGCGCGACCAAAGCTTATACACTGCTCGACGAAATGCGGGCAGCGCATCCGAACGCGTCGCCTCCGACGGTGTATCGGGCGCTGGATTTCCTGCTGTCGGCGGGGCTGATTCATCGGATCGAGTCGATCAACGCGTTCACCGTCTGTCACGACCTCACGCATTGTCAGCACGGCGTGCTGATTGTTTGCCAGCAATGTGGCCGCGTGACCGAGTTGCAGCAGCAAAAGCAGTTGCGTCAGAGCCTAATGTCGCAGGTCGAGGCGAGCGGGTATCGGCTGGCGGGGGACGACATTGAGTTGAAGGGGATTTGTCCTGCATGTCAGGCCGCTGAAGATCCCAGCGCGCATCAGCACGACCACGATCACAATCACGCATCACATTGATTTTCACGCACGACGTGTAAAACCGCAGCGCGCAAAAAAGGCCGTTTCCAACTCCAATTGGAAACGGCCTTTTTTATTATGTCTGAGCGAAGCTCCGATGCGGGCACACCGGGGCTTCTGACCCACGAAGACTGTTCGCGCAGAAAGTCGCAGGCTGAACGTATTCTAGAGCGCACCAATCGGGCTGATTGTGATCACTTGTATCAACGCGTAACCCAATGTGCACAGGGCGTTTCAAGGGATCAAGCCTGTCTGGTCAACGAAGGCCACGGCACGTAATTACTACGCAAACGACCAACATGCCGGCGTATTAAGCGAACTTCTTGCCGCAAAGGTATGATCCCAATTCCTGAGTTCGATTCCCGATCATGACCTTGTTCTGGATTTTCCTCGCCATCTGTCCAGTTGCGCTGGGTTCGCTGCTCGTGTTTTCCTCGCATATCGACCCGTTGTCCGGTCGGTGGCGCGGCGCACAGCTGCTGGGTTCGCTGGATCCGCGAACAAACCTAGCGGTGGGTGAACAACTGGCGCGCGTTGGCCGTTCGATCAAGAAACACACAGACGTTATTGCTTGCAGCGAATCACCATCGACCGGTTCTTGACGTTCGCGCCGAAAATCCCGGCCACTGTTCCACCCGATGTCGCGCCGTTGTCGACATCCTTCGACACCACGTCGTAGCCGTACGAACCGCACATCTCGCCCGCCTTCTTGTAGCATTCTCCCCAGCTTGTACTCGCGTCGCCGCCGCTGCAATTGATCGCAAAGCCGGTGTCGCCGGACGGCAGATAGGTCCTCTTCGCCGAGTCGGCGCAGCCAGCGAGCGTCAGCGCAGCCGCCATCACCGCAACCGTCGCGGCTACTTTTCCAAGCGTCGTGGCGCAAACTTGTAATTTCATCGATTCTTCCCTGTGTTTAGTTGGGCACGCCCGTGTTCGTCGAGCGTGCCCGTGTTCAATTGAGCGGCGCGTCAGCGGGCCGGCAGGTAGCGCGATGGGTCGATCGAACTGCCTTTGTAGCGCAATTCAAAATGCAGCATCACGCGGTTCGTGTCGGTGTCGCCCATTTCCGCGATGGGTTGCCCTTGCGTAATGCTCTGGCCCTCCTTCACGAGCAGCGCGCGGTTATGCGCGTAGGCGGTCAGGTAGTCGGCGTTGTGCTTCACGATCAGCAGGTTGCCGTAACCGCGCAGCCCGTTCCCCGCATAAACGACCGTTCCAGCAGCCGCCGCGACGATCTGCGTCCCGGCCGTGCCGGCAATGTCGATACCCTTCGAACTCTTGCCATCGAAACCGCGGATCACGCTGCCTTGCGTCGGCCAGATGAGCGAAATGCTGCTGGCCGGCGTCACCAATGCGGACGACGATGGCGACGAATCCGATGGTTCCGCGCTGCTTGTGCGGGCCGGCGGGGCCGACGTCCCGGCCGGCGTCACGCTTCCCGCTGGGGGCGCCACACGCAACACCTGGCCGACTTCGATCGCGTTCGGGTCGGTGAGATTGTTCCAGCGCGCGATGTTCGATACCGATGTCCGGTTCGCCCGCGCCACCTTCGACACCGTATCGCCCCGTTCAACTCGATAAAACCCTGGTCCGACCGGCGCGGAGCCGCACGCGGCGAGCACGGCGACCAATGACACGCAGGTCAGCCGTCGAATTATTTTTAGCAAACCCAAAACCTCGTAAAGCGCCGCACAAACCGACAACGCTGCGGCAAACAAACCAGGACGCGTATCGGCGAAATGTCCGATTTTACCGTCCCGGCGTCGCTGCCCTCAGAAGCGGCCCACGCGGCCGGCTAGTCGCCGCTGGCTGAACGGCTTTCTGAGCTGCTTCTTTCCCGTCTCAAACCGGCGAAATGGTCATCCGCAGTGACGCCGTTTCGGTCTTTCCCGGCGCGAGCCACCGCAATCCGCGGCCGTTGTGGATGGCATCGGGAAGGCCGACCCACGGCTCGACGCAGTAGAAATCCGATGTGGGCGCTTCCGTCCAGGTCGTCACCGAATACCAGGGTACCGAGTCGGGGCGCTGCAAGTCGAAATTCACCGCGCGCCTCAAACCGGGCGTGACCAAGCGAACCGGGTGATCGGACGGACCGGTAAAACAATGGAATCGATCCAGGATGTTCGCGTCGTCCAGCGCATAGCGCGCCGCGCCCGCTTGCGAGTCAGAAATGGCGCCGTCGTCGAGTTGCCGGCAAATCTCCGTACGCGGCAATTCCAGGCTGCTGATGCCGCGCTGGTCGTGCGGCAGGACAAAGTAGAAATGATGACCCGCGTAGTAGGGCAGCGGCACCTCGCCGGGATTCGACGTGGTGAGCTCGACGTCTAGCGTCACGGCGTCGACCAGCCTGTATGCCGCCTCGAAACGAAACGCGAACGGATAACCCTGGCGCGTGAAATCGTTGTCCACGAGCGTCATGCGCACGCCGTGGCCGTCGGCGTCTTTGCGGTGCTCGAATGGCAGGTTGCGCGCGAAACCGTGCATGGGGAGGTCGTGCACGACGCCTTCCGGATCACGCCACTTACCGATCTCGCCATCGACGAAATGGCGGCCGAGAAACGGGAACAACAATGGATTGCCGCCGCGGATCTTGACGAAGTTGGACCAGTCCGGCGCGGCAGGCCAGAAAATGACGGGCTCGCCGCCGACGCGCCACGTCATCAGCCGTCCGCCCGCGCGCGGCGCGAGTTCGAGAGCGGCGTCATCGAACGTGATTTCCAGGATGTCTTCAGGCTGGGATGACATGTCGATTGTCTCCTTGATTAATCGGCAAATTGCGGTGGGCAAACTGGGTGGACGCAGAGTATTCGAATGTGCAACGAACAAACGGTCTGCTGCAACGGGCGGCTCAATTCTACGGGGAAACCCTTTTGGGGAAATTGCGACTGACACAGCTGCTTTCATTGCCTTGATAATGCAAGCACGATGTAACGCGCATGAAACATCTTTCGACCTTGACGTGTCTGTGTCTCACACCGATCAAGTGGCCCTGCCGAACGACGAGGATGATATGGATCTGGCGATGATGTTTGGAGTGTTTATTTTCGGCACGTTCGGCGCCGGTACGCTGCTGTTTTTATACAAGGTGCGACCGTGACGCGGATGTGAAGCAGTCAAATAAAAAGCCCGTTCTTACAACGGGCTTTTTTTATTATTACAGATATATTGTTTTATCCAAACGATTTGCTTTCGATAACGAAAGGCATTACGCAAAGCTTGGCGCTGCTTTTGGTGAACGGCATAATCGGCCCGGTTTGCTTGGGGCGTTGCTGCACCGCCGCGGCTATGTGCCTGTCGCCAATAACGAAAGAGGATCGACGCGTGACTTTGTGGTTTCTGATTTTTCTGAGCGTACTCCAGGGTGTGACTGAATTGTTCCCGGTCAGCAGTCTTGGACATACGCTCCTGGTGCCCGGCCTGATCGGGATGCACATCGATAAACACGCGCCGCAGTTGTTGCCGTTCCTGGTCGCGTTGCACCTGGGCACGGCGCTCGCGCTGCTGTGGTATTTCCGCAAACGCTGGATTGCGCTGATCAAGGGGTTTATCGGCTCGTTGCGCGGACGCCAGAACGCCGATGGTCACATGATGTGGGCGCTGATCATCGGCACGATTCCGACGGGCATCGTCGGACTGGTGCTTGAAAAGCGGCTTGAGGCGCTGTTCCACGATCTGCGGATCGTCGCGGCGGCGTTGATGGTGAACGGCGTGCTGTTGTGGGTCGGCGACCGGTTGACGCGTGCGCGTGCCGAGCGTGCGCCTGAAGACCTCACGTTCAAGCAGGCGTTCCTGGTTGGTCTTGCGCAGATTGGCGCGCTGATCCCAGGATTTTCGCGCAGCGGCTTGACGATTATCGCGGGCGTCGGCGCTGGAATGAGTTCCGAGAAAGCAGCGGAGTTCTCATTCTTGCTGGGTACGCCGATCATCTTCGCGGCTGGCGTGCTTGAATTGCCGAAGCTGTTCCACGCACCGGATCAACTCTTCGATGCCCTTCTAGGCGGCGTGTTGACGGGAATCGCGGCGTACTTGAGCGTGCGTTTCCTGATGCGTTACTTCGAAGGCCGCGGCCGCCTGGCGGCTTTTGGGCTGTATTGCGTGGTCGCGGGCGCGTTCTGTCTTGGCTGGTTCATGCTGCATCAGCAACCGGTTTAAGGGTTTTAAAGCGCGTTGGAGGATGCGAGGCCCCGGAATGAGGCCTCGCATCCTTTCGATGAGGTAAAATCCCGGATCATCTGCATTGCGGCAGTAGCTCAGCTGGATAGAGCATCGGCCTTCTAAGCCGAGGGGCGGGGGTTCGAGTCCCTCCTGCCGTACCAGGACCTCGGGTTCGTCTCAACGCCTCGGGCGTGCGAAACCGAAGCATCGCGTGATGTTTAGCGGGGCGTGCTCATACGATCACGCCATCGCTGCAAAAGACATTTCGCCTATCGCGCAGTCAGCGCGTTCTGGTCCTGCCACACGTTGTCCTTCACCGTCACCGCCTTCGGAATCAGCTTCGCGCGATAGAACGCGTCCGCCACACCCTGCTGAGTCGTGACAATCTTCTCGTCGATCGGCGTCGCGGCATACGGCACCCGGCGTATCCACGTTTCCACCAGCGCTTCATCCAGTCCGACTTTCGGCGCCAGCAACGCCGCCGTGTCCGCGGGATGCTGCGTGACCCACGCACCGGTCGTTCGCAACTGATCGATCACGGCACGCACCGCCTGTGGATTTTGGGTGGCGAAACTACGCGTAGCTTCGTAGAAATTGAACGGCTTCGGCAACCCGGTGTAGTCCGCAAGCGTGCGCACGGACAACGCTTTCTGCGCGGCGGCATAGTATGGGTCCCAGACGATCCACGCATCGACATCGCCGTTTTCGAAGGCCGCCCGTGCGTCTGCGGGCGCGAGATAAACCGGCTGGATATCGTCGAGTTTCAGGCCCGCTTTCTGAAGTACCGCCAGCAGCAGGAAGTTCGAACTTGATCCCTTTTGCAGCGCGATGCGCCGGCCTTTTAGCTCGGCCAGCGAATGAACGGGGGAGTTGGCTTTCACGAACAGCGCCTCGTTGGTTTCTCCTCCCGGCTCCGCGCCGACATACACAAAATTCACACCCGCGGCCTGCGCAAAAATGGGCGGCGGCGCGCCGGTGTAGCCAAAATCGATGTTGTTCGTATTGAGTGCTTCAAGCAGTTGCGGCCCGGCGGGAAACTCGTACCAGCTGACCGTATAGCCGAGCGGCTTGAGCTTTTGTTCGAGTGAACCCTGGGCCTTGAGCACGGCTAGCAAACCGGCTTTCTGAAAACCGATCCGCAATTGCTTTGCAGGTGCATTCGCCGCATCTTGCGCCGACGCAGACAATGGCAACAAAGCGAACGCAGAGGCGACCCATAACCCTGATAACGACGACAACAAACCCAGCTTTTTCATGGAGATTTACGTGGAAGAAGAGATACCGTCGACCATAGCGGCGATGGGTTTGTGCGTCGAATAAGCGATGCTTCGAAGCTAATGACGGTTTGCGAAAAACGGAAATGCGAAACTGTTCGACAATAGAAAAAGGCAGCCGAAGCTGCCCTTGATTCATGTCGGATTGCGAGAAGACTAGGGAGTGAGTTGCTGGCATAAAATCACCAATGTGAGCAACGCGCCAATCCAGAACGCGCCGCCTATGGCGGTCATCACGCGCGGCCAGATTGACGGCCGTGTTGCTGCGCCACGTGGGTTGGGAACGTAGGAGCAGCCTGACCACTCGGACCGCTCCGGCCGTCTGGCCAGCATCCGGTCCATTGCTATGAGGCCCCTGGGCATCGTGATTGCACACGCGATAATGGCGATGCAAAGCCACTGGTAGAGCGTGGGAGTCTGAGCGGTGGCGAGGAGGAGGTCCATGATCGGAATCGAGGCGTAATCAACAAGCCTTCGATCTTAGTTTTCCGTCTCAAATTCCAATATCAGACACTTCTGAGATAGTCGTCGTTTGCTCTGAAAATCACAGCGCATGGCCATTTGGCGGACGTTGGACGCTTGCAAAGTCCGTATGTCCTCATGCTATCCTCGACGCCAGATGATCGTGTTTTATCAGTTGATCCCGACTGTTTCGGATTTTTTTGAAACGCGATGATGGCAATGGTCGCGAATAATGCAGTCACGCTGTCTGATACCCGCGAAGCTCAATATCAATACCAACGAGGGAGAGTGTTTCATGTCATATCCATCTAGCGCGCTAAAGCGCGTCTCCGTGAAACTTGCTGTGCAACTGATCGCAAGCTGTGTCGTGCTTGCCAGCGGTGCGGCGCACGCGGCCAACCTCGGGTTTCTCAACAACACTCCGATCACCTACATGAAGCAGCGCGACTTGCAGGCGCTCAACAACGCGGCGCACTCGGCGCTCGACACCAAACAAGACGGCGAGTCGCTCGACTGGAATAACGAAGGCGCAGGTAATTCAGTTGCCATCAATGGCACGATCACGCCGTCGGATACGAAGAAGGACGGCGATCGTACGTGCCGCAAGCTCACCATGGTGGCTCACGCCAAGGGGCAGACGCAGACCTGGGCGCCGACCGCTTGCAAGACGGACGGCGGTAAATGGGCATTGTTGAAACAGTGACCTGTTTTAAACATCTCGAAGTCTCCCGTCGCGGGGTATCGCCAATCTGGAAGGCCGCTTAAATGACCGACCGGACAGTTTCGTGCGGCATTGTGATTCTTAACACACAAGGCGACGTGTTGCTTTGCCACGCGACCGAGACCTCTCACTGGGACATCCCGAAAGGCCAGGGTGAGGTGGACGAACAACCCGTGGAAGCGGCGTTGCGGGAACTCGTGGAAGAGACGGGCATCGTGATGAAAGCAGAGCGCTTGAAGGATCTGGGGCGGTTTGTTTATCGCCGCGACAAGGATCTGCATCTGTTCGCGGTGCGAGTGACCGACGACGAAGTGAAGCTCGAAGAGTGCGTCTGCGAATCGTATTTCCCGCGTCGTCGGGACGGTGTGATGATCCCCGAAATGGACGCGTACAGATGGGTTACGCCGATCGACGTCGATCAGTTCGCAAGCCGGAGCCTCGCGCGCTTATTCCAGACAACGCTGTCGCTGACTGAACTGCACCAGACGCTTGCCTGAGCCGGAAGGCTGGCGGCTTGACCAGCTAGTCGTCGGAGCTGTGATCGTTGGGATTAGCGAACATCGCTTTCATTTCCGGCGACAAGGGGAACCGCAGGTTGATGTTGTCGGGGGGAATGGCCTGCATGAACCACCGGTCGTAGAGCCGTTCGGCTTCGCCTGAGCGCTCCATGCCGGCAATCACGTCATCGGCCAGTTTCTTGAAGATTGGGTCTCCCTTGCGCATCATGCATGCGTAGGACTCGTGCGCGAGCGAGTCGCCCGTGACCATGTACTCGTTTTGAGCCGGACCTTCCTGGGCGATCTTTCCGTAAAGCAGCGGATCGTCCATGACGAACGCTACAGCGCGGCCGGTTTTCACGGCATCGAACGCTTCTGCATGGTCTTTCGCGCTGAAGATCTTCAGATCCAGTTTCCGGTTCCGTGACAGTTCCCGTAGAAGCTGTTCATCGGACGTGCCGGCTGTTGTCGATACGGTCTTGCCGGTGAGATCGTCGTAGTTGCGGATGCCGGATTTGCGCTTCACCACCATCCGGATGCCGTAGCTGAAGATGCTGTTCGAGAACGCGACCAATTGCTCTCGATCACGAATATGAGCGGTCGATCCGCACTCCAGGTCAATCTGGTGATTCACCACATACGACAATCGGTTCGCCGACGTAACCGTCACCGTGCTCACGGCGAGCCGGGGTGTTTGCAGGCGAAGCCGGACTTCGTCGACGATCTTGAGTGCAATAGCCTGCGAATAGCCGATGGAGTGCCCGTTCGCGTCGAGATACGAGAAGGGTACCGACGACTCGCGCACGCCGAGAACAATCGCGTTGTTCTCGGCGATCTTGCGTAACGTGGGCGAGGACTGGTCGACATTGCCCGCGAAAGCGGTTTGCACCGCCCCGATTAGCAGCACAAAGGAACACAACGCACGCGACGCGCGCAACGCGCGGACGAACGACCTTGGCAAGCTGCGTTGCAAAGCATCCCCCACAACAAGTGTGAGCGTCCGACGGGACGCGCCGATGGTTTTAAGCCGGCTTGGTCCAGCTATCGCGCAGGCTGACAATGCGATTGAACACCGGCGAGCCGGGTTTCGAATCGATACGGTCAGCGACGAAATAGCCGTGGCGTTCGAACTGGTAGCGATCTTCAGCGTTTGCCTGACGCGCGCCCGGTTCGAGATAAGCGCGCACGATGCGCTTCGAGTCCGGGTTCAGCGCATCGAGAAATTCCGCGCCGCCAGCACCGGGTTGCGGCTCTTTGAAGAGGCGGTCGTAGATCCGTACCTCGGCTTCATACGCGCCTTCTGCGCTGACCCAGTGAATGGTGCCCTTGACCTTATAGCTGTTCGCGCCTTCCGTGCCCGACCTGCTGTCGGGGAAATACGTGCAGTGCACGGCCGTGATGTTGCCGTTTTCATCCTTGTCCGCGCCGGTGCACTCCACGACGAAGCCGTACTTCAGCCGCACCTTGTTGCCTGGGAACAAACGGAAATAGCCTTTCTTCGGCACTTCCTGGAAGTCCTCGCGCTCGATCCACAACTCCCGCGAAAACGGAAATTCGCGGGTGCCACGCTCGGGATGATGCGGATGAACCGGCGCGCTGCACATTTCGCTCGTGCCTTCCGGATAGTTGTCGATGATCAGCTTCAGCGGGTCCAGCACCGCGATTGCGCGGGGCGCCTTTTCGTCGAGATCATCGCGTAACGCGCCTTCCAGCACGCTCATGTCGATCCACGAATCCACCTTCGTCACCGCCACGCGATCGCACATGAGCCGGATGCTTTCGGGCGTGAAACCCCGGCGCCGAACGCCTACGATAGTCGGCATGCGCGGGTCGTCCCAGCCATCGACATGATTTTCCGTCACGAGCTGCAGCAGCTTGCGCTTGCTGGTGATCGCGTAGGTCAGGTTCAGGCGGGAGAACTCGATCTGCTGCGGCAGTGGACGGGTGAACTTGCCGTCATCGGCGAGTTGATTCAGGAACCAGTCGTACAGCGGACGATGATCTTCGAACTCGAGCGTACACAGAGAATGCGTGATGTTTTCGAGCGCGTCCGACACACAGTGCGTGTAGTCGTACATGGGGTAGACGCACCACGTGTCGCCGGTCCGGTAGTGATGCGCAAAACGAATCCGGTAGATGACTGGATCGCGCATGTTGAAATTCGGCGACGCCATGTCGATTTTCGCGCGCAGCACGTGCTCGCCTTCCTTGAACTCGCCCGCTTTCATGCGGCGGAACAGGTCCAGGTTTTCTTCCGGCGTGCGGTCGCGGAACGGCGAATTTTTGCCGGGTTCCTGGGCCGAGCCGCGCGTCAGGCGCATCTCTTCGGCCGATTGGCTGTCGACATAAGCCTGGCCGCGTTCGATCAGCAGTTCGGCGAATTCGTAGAGCTTGTCGTAGTAGTCGCTGGCGAAGTACAGGTGTTCGGTGCCGTCCTTGTTCCAGTCGAAGCCGAGCCACTTGACGGCGTCGATGATGGAATCGACGTATTCGACGCTTTCCTTTTCCGGGTTTGTGTCGTCGAAACGAAGGTGGCAGACGCCGCCGTAATCACGCGCGATCCCGAAATTGACGCAAATGCTCTTCGCGTGACCGATGTGCAGATAGCCGTTCGGCTCGGGTGGAAAACGAGTTTCGACCCGCTGCGACCATTTGTCGTTGCGATTGTCTTCGTCAATGATATTGCGGATGAAATTGTTTACCGCCGGGGCGTCGTTGCGATCGGTGTTCATGCGAGAAAGAGAGAGCGGACGAGGGCGCTAGCGTTGAAGACGTGCGGCTTGCGTTCGGTAAGACTTATCTGGTCTTTCGATTCTACCTTAGCGAGAGGGACAGGACAGCGCAGGCCGGGATTTAGCCGCGATGTGCGGCGCGGCTGCGACATCCGGACGACACGCGCCGTCGTTGAGCGGTTGTAACGAGATCATGGCGGTTTCAATACAGCATGTATTCGGCGTAACGGGACGTAAATCGAATTGTCGGCATCGACGGGAGGATTTTAAGATAGCCTCGCGTTCCGAAATAATGAAATTGAAAGGTTCGGGGTGTGGGTGGTATTGACGACAAAAAGGAAAATTTCATGATGAACAAGATCACGCGGGTTTCTTTTCGGGTTGCACGGGTTGCGGCGATTGGCGTGTTTGTCGCTTCATTTTCCGCGTGCGCGATGAACCGCACGCAGGCGCACGCGGGCATTGGAGCGGCCGCCGGCGGCGCTTTGGGTTACGTATTGACGGGCGGTCCACTCGGAACGGTGGCGGGCGCGGCGGCGGGCGGGCTGATTGGGGCAGGCGTGAGGTAAGAGGAGGCTCGTGCGCTCCGACAACCGTCCTCGGCGGTTACACGACCGAACGGATTGAGCACAGCGAGCGCATTGAGCAGATTCGGCGAAGACTGAACCAGCGAGAAGGATCCTGGACGGAAACGGTGAGGCCGTGCGGGTTTCAGGGCGAATGGTGCTTGCCCGAGCGCGTACGGGGCAAAGCGTGTCCGTGTCAGGATTCGCGAGAAGGAGGGTTTCACACATCCGGGGTTCTAGCGAGCACCGTGCTTTTCGGGTACCAATGAATCAAAACTGCACGCTGTGGACACTTAATTTTTAGAGAGGTGAAAGCGTTTTCTTTGCTTCGTTTATTTGTCGCTTTGGACAAAGAAACGAAGCGCCGCCACGCGCAGTGGCTAATAGTGATAAAGAAAACAGCTAACGTTAAACGCGCGAAGACCTGAAAAGCAGCACCAACCCGGCACTGATCCAACCCCACAACCACATCAACCCCATCACCTTGCTACACACGCCGAAACCCACCCCCGTCCGCCGGCGCGAGCGAAAACCCCACCCAAACCCCGTATAATCGACAATCCCATTTTGGCACCCGGCATCGTCCCTCAAGCGAGAGCGACCAACCGTACAAAACAGCAGACCTGAACGCCATGAAAGCCGCCGACATCCGCGAGAAATTCCTCAAGTTCTTTGAATCGAAGGGCCACACGATCGTGCGCTCGTCCAGCCTTGTGCCGGGCAATGATCCCACGTTGCTTTTCGTAAACTCCGGCATGGTTCAGTTCAAGGACGTTTTCCTTGGCACGGAGACCCGCCCCTATTCGCGCGCCACGACCTCACAGCGCAGCGTCCGCGCCGGCGGCAAGCACAACGATCTCGAAAACGTCGGCTACACGGCCCGTCATCACACGTTCTTCGAAATGCTGGGCAATTTCTCGTTCGGCGACTATTTCAAGCGCGACGCGATCCACTACTGCTGGGAACTGCTCACCAAGGTCTACGGCCTGCCCGCGGACAAGCTCACCGTCACGGTCTACCAGGAAGACGACGAAGCATTCGCCATCTGGGAAAACGAAATCGGCGTGCCGAAAGAGCGAATCATCCGCATCGGCGACAACAAGGGCGCGCGCTACGCATCGGATAACTTCTGGACCATGGGCGACACCGGCCCGTGCGGCCCGTGCTCGGAAGTGTTCTACGACCACGGCCCGGAAGTGTGGGGCGGCCCGCCGGGATCCCCGGAAGAGGACGGCGACCGCTTCATCGAGATCTGGAATCTCGTGTTCATGCAGTTCAATCGCGACGTCCAGGGCAACATGACGAAGCTGCCCAAGCAGAGCGTGGACACCGGCATGGGCCTCGAACGCCTCGCCGCCGTGCTCCAACATGTGCACAGCAACTACGAAATCGACCTGTTTCAGACGCTGATCAAGGCCGCCGCCCGCGAAACGGGCACGGCGGATCTCACCAACAATTCGTTGAAGGTGATCGCGGACCACATTCGTGCTTGCTCGTTCCTGATCGTCGATGGCGTGATTCCAGGCAACGAAGGCCGCGGTTATGTGCTGCGCCGGATCGTGCGCCGCGCTATCCGCCACGGCTACAAACTCGGCCGCAAAGGCGCGTTTTTCCATAAGCTCGTGGCCGATCTGGTCGAGGAAATGGGCTCGGCCTATCCGGAACTCAAGGACGCGCAAACCCGCGTCACGGACGTTCTGCGGCAGGAAGAAGAACGCTTCTTCGAGACCATTGAACACGGTATGTCGATGCTTGAAACCGAACTTGCCACGCTCGACGCCAAGGGCTCGAAGCAGCTGGACGGCGAACTCGCGTTCAAGCTGCACGACACCTTCGGTTTCCCGCTGGACCTGACCGCCGACGTTTGCCGCGAGCGCGGCATCACCGTCGACGAAGCAGCGTTCGACGAAGCCATGGCGCGTCAACGCGAACAAGCGCGTTCGGCCGGCAAGTTCAAATCGGCGCAAGGCCTGGATTACGCGGGTGCGAAAACCACGTTCCACGGCTACGAAGACCAAATTTTCGACGACGCCAAAGTGGTCGCGCTCTACGTTGACGGTACATCGGTGAAAGAAGCGCAGGTCGGCCAGCAGGCCGTCGTCGTGCTCGATCACACGCCGTTCTACGCCGAATCGGGCGGCCAGGCAGGCGATCAGGGCGTGCTCGCGAACGCCGCGGTGCGTTTCGCGGTTGCCGACACCCTCAAGGTTCAGTCCGACGTCGTTGGCCATCACGGCACCGTCGAGCAGGGCACGCTGAAAGTGGGCGACGTGGTGAAGGCGGAAATCGATACGGTTCGCCGTCTTCGCACCGCCCGCAATCACTCGGCGACGCACTTGATGCACCGGGCGCTGCGCGAAGTACTCGGCAGCCATGTGCAACAGAAGGGCTCGCTCGTCGATCCGGACAAGACGCGCTTCGACTTCGCGCACAACGCGCCCATGACCGACGAGCAGATTCGTCGCGTGGAAGAAATCGTCAACGCGGAAGTGCTGGCAAACGCGCCGGGTATCGTACGTGTCATGCCGTACGACGAAGCCGTGAAGGGCGGCGCAATGGCGCTGTTCGGCGAAAAATACGGCGACGAAGTGCGTGTGCTCGACCTCGGTTTCTCGCGTGAGCTTTGCGGTGGCACGCATGTGCAGCGCACGGGTGACATCGGCTTGTTCAAGATCGTGATGGAAGGCGGCGTCGCGGCCGGGATTCGCCGCGTGGAGGCGATCACCGGCGACAACGCCGTGCGCTTTGTGCAGGAACTCGATGCGCGGATCAACGCGGCATCGGCCGTGCTTAAGGCGCAGCCGTCGGAACTTACACAGCGCATCGTGCAGGTTCAGGATCACGTGAAGGCGCTGGAAAAGGAACTCGGCGCGCTGAAGTCGAAACTTGCTTCGAGCCAAGGCGATGAACTCGTGTCGCAGGCGCTCGAGATCGGCGGGGTCTTCGTGCTGGCGGCGCAACTGCCGGGCGCGGATAGCAAGACGCTGCGCGAAACCGTCGATAAATTGAAGGACAAGCTGAAGAACGCAGCCATTGTTCTGGCAGCCGTCGACGGCAACAAGGTCAGCCTGATTGCGGGCGTGACGGCGGAGGCATCGAAGAAGGTGAAAGCCGGTGATCTGGTGAACTTCGTCGCACTGCAAGTCGGCGGCAAGGGCGGTGGACGGCCCGACATGGCGCAGGCGGGCGGCACGGAGCCGGAAAACCTGGAAGGGGCACTGGCTGGTGTAAATGACTGGGTGAAGAGCAAGCTTTAAGCGTTCAGCCGGTCAGTCGCTTCAACCGTTAAAAAGCCCGTTCTGAGTGACAACAGGACGGGCTTTTTTGCATCTGCGCTAAGTTGCTCATGGTCTGAGGCGAACCAGATCACGCCGACCTGATTCCACCATCAAAAGCCGCAAGCAAAATGACAGGTACGCGGCTTGCCCTTTCTATGTCAGCGCAGGCATGCAGCTCTGCGCGTTGACTACAAAAGGAACCTGTCTCATGAAACGAACTCTCGTCACACTCGTCGCCGCTTCGTCCATGTTTTTCGCCACGGGTGCCGTCTATGCCAAAGGATGTCTTGAAGGTGCGGCAGTAGGCGGCGTGGCGGGCCATATGGCAGGCAAGCACGGCGCGGTCGGCGCCGCCGGTGGATGCGCGGTCGGTCACCACGAAGCAAACAAGAAAGACAAGAAAGCGCAGCAGGCCGCGGGAACCGATCAAAACGCCGGAAAATAAGTCGTAAGGCGGTCGGTGGACGAAGGGCGAACTGGTACGAGCGTGGCAGTTATTGACGTCTCCGCGTCTTCAAGCGCGAAACGCTAAAATAACCGCCACATTCACCATCGCCCCGGCCCCCTGACCGCATGCAACATTTCGCCTCCGATAACTACGCCGGCATTTGCCCCGAAGCGCTCGCCGCGCTGATCGAAGCCAACAATAGTGGCCACGAGCCGGCTTACGGCGACGATTCCTGGACGCAGGGAGTGTGCGACCGCATCCGCGACCTGTTCCAGACCGACTGCGAAGTTTTCTTCGTCTTCAACGGCACGGCAGCCAATTCGCTGGCGCTCGCGTCGCTCTGCCAGTCATATCACTCGGTGATTTGCCACGAGCTTGCACACATCGAAACGGATGAATGCGGCGGCCCCGAATTTTTCTCGGGCGGATCGAAGCTGCTGACGGCGCCGGGTATCGACGGGAAGCTGACGCCGGATGCCATCGAAGCTATCGTCACGCGTCGCGCGGATATTCACTATCCAAAGCCCAAGGTCGTCACGCTTACGCAGTCCACCGAAGTGGGCACCGTCTACAGCGTGGAAGAAATTCGCGCCATCGCGGCGATCGCGAAGCGCCGCCATCTGAAAGTGCACATGGACGGCGCGCGGTTTGCGAACGCGGTTGCGTCGCTGAATGTGCATCCGTCGGAAATCACGTGGCGCGCGGGCGTCGACGTGCTGTGTTTCGGCGGCACGAAGAACGGTCTGCCGGTCGGCGAAGCAGTGATCTTCTTCGATAAGGCGCTGGCCGTCGACTTTGCGTATCGGTTGAAACAGGCGGGGCAACTGGCGTCGAAGATGCGTTTTATCTCGGCGCCCTGGCTCGGTTTGCTCAACAACGATGTATGGCTGCGCAACGCGCGGCATGCAAACGCGATGGCGCAACTGATGGCCGAGCGGCTGGAAGGCATACAAGGCGTGAAGGTCATGTTCACGCCGCAAGGGAACGCGGTGTTCGCCGAGTTGCCGCCGGCGGTTGCGCAGGCGCTGCGTAATAAGGGCTGGAAGTTTTATCAGTTCATCGGCTCGGGCGGCTGCCGGCTGATGTGCGCGTGGGACACGCTGCCGGAAACGGTGGAGCAGTTCGCCGCTGAAGTGCGCGCGCTTAGCACCGCTCTCTAACTCCTCTCTAACCCCTCTCTAACCCCTCTCTAACCCCTCTCTAACCCCTCTCTAACCCCTCTCTAACCCCTCTCTAACCCCTCTCTAACCCCTCTCTAACTCTTGTGACCTTTTTGGATGCTCTGACCCACGACCATGATCGACTACCATTTCTGTCCACGCGATGCCAACAAGCTGGTCGAACGCACCGATGCAAGCCACGAAGGCGGGCGCGTGCGGCTCGCGTGTCCGGACCCGGAATGCGGCTTCGTGCACTGGAATAATCCACTGCCGGTGGTCGCGGCGATCGTGGAATACGAGGGCAAGATCCTGCTCGCGCGCAACGCGGCGTGGGTCGAGGGCATGTTCGCGCTGATCACCGGTTTTCTCGAAAACGGCGAGACGCCAGAAGAGGGCATCGCGCGGGAAGTGCTCGAAGAGACATCGCTGGTGGCGCAATCGGTGGAACTGGTTGGCGTGTATGAATTCATGCGCAAGAACGAGCTGATCATTGCGTATCACGTGAAGGCGAACGGGACGATCAACCTGTCGCCGGAACTGCTTGAATATCGTCTGGTCGAGCCGGCGAAGCTCAGGCCCTGGCGCGCGGGAACGGGTCACGCCGTGGCGGAATGGATGCGTCGACGCGGTCTCGCCGTGGAGTATGTGGACCGTCCCGGGCAATAAGCGTTTGCTGCTACATGGCGTCCGCGCCGATTGACGGACTCCCGCTGGACTCCTAACATACCTGACGCTTCACTTAACTGCGTCAACTGCGGATACTCGTCATGGCCTTCATCTTCTACGTTACCCACATCCATCTCGGTTACGACGCGCTCGCTATGCTCGACAGCGAATGCACGCGCGTCGGCATCAAGCGGCCATTGATCATCACCGACAAAGGCGTGCTGGCCGCAGGGCTGGTGTCGCAAACCGTCCAGGCGCTGGACCTGGATGCGGGCGCTGTTCCCATCTTCGATGAAACCCCGTCGAACCCGACCGAAGCCATGGTGATGAAAGCCGCCGCGCTGTACAAAAGCGAAGGCTGCGACGGTTTGATCGCGGTGGGCGGCGGTTCGTCGATCGACCTGGCGAAAGGTGTCGCGATCATGGCGACCCATCCGGGTACGCTGACGGAATACGCGACCATCGAAGGCGGCAGCAACAAGATCACCGCCGACGCCGCACCGCTGATCGCCGTACCGACGACCTCGGGCACCGGCAGCGAAGTGGCGCGCGGGGCGATCATCATTCTCGCAGACGGCCGCAAGCTCGGCTTTCACTCATGGCATCTGTTGCCCAAGTCGGCCGTGTGCGATCCGTCGCTGACTCTCGGCTTGCCGGCCATGCTCACCGCTGCAACGGGCATGGACGCGATCGCGCATTGCATCGAAACGTTCCTTGCACCCGCGTTCAATCCGCCGGCGGACGGCATCGCGCTGGATGGACTCGAGCGCGCTTGGGCGTCGATTGAACGGGCGACGCATGACGGTCAGGATCGCGATGCGCGCCTGAACATGATGAGTGCATCGATGCAAGGCGCCATGGCGTTCCAGAAAGGTCTGGGATGCGTGCATTCGCTGTCGCATCCGTTGGGCGGACTGGTCGTGAACGGGCGCACCGGGCTCCATCACGGCACGCTGAATGCGGTTGTTCTGCCGGCCGTCCTGCGCTTCAACGAAAGCGCGCCGAGCGTGGTGGCCGACAAGCGTTTTGCACGCATGCGCCGCGTGATGAATCTCGCCGCCGACGCCGATCTCGCGCAAGCCGTCAACGACATGACCGGGCGTCTCGGCCTGCCGACGCGCCTGTCGCAAATGGGCGTGGAGCAAGACATGTTCGATAAGGTGATCAAGGGCGCGCTTGCCGATCATTGCCACAAGACGAATCCGCGCGAGGCGAGTGCGGACGATTATCGGCGGATGCTGCAGGAGTCGTTCTGATTCATGAGCCGCCCTGTCCCCACGACGCGCGCGGAGTATCCGCATTTCCTGTCGATCGATACGCGCTGGTCCGATAACGATCTCTACGGCCACGTGAACAATGTGGTGTATTACAGCTACTTCGATACGGTGGTGAACGAGTATCTGATCCGGCACGGCGCGCTCGATCTGAAAGCCGGCAAGACCATCGGGCTGGTGGTGGAAACACATTGCAGCTACTTCGCGTCGCTGGCGTTTCCTGAACGTATCGATGCCGGTCTGCGCGTGGCACGGCTTGGCACGACGAGCGTGCATTACGAAGTGGGTATCTTCAATGCGGAGTCCGAGCAACCCGCGGCGCAAGGGCATTTCGTGCATGTCTATGTCGATCGCGAGTCGCGCCGTCCGGTTCCTTTGCCCGAGACGCTCGTTGCAGCACTCAAGCCGCTTGTGAACGGTTAGTTAGGATAGCGTGGCATCTGTGACCTCGTTCGTTCAGTGGCTCGCGATCAACCTTCTGAACGGAGTGAGTGTCGGGTTGTTGCTGTTCATGCTGTCAGCGGGATTGACGCTGATCTTCAGCATGATGGGCGTGCTCAACTTCGCTCACGCGAGCTTTTATATGCTCGGCGCGTATGTGGGTTACGCGCTCGCGGCGCACGGGGGCTTCTGGTTTGCGTTGATCGTTTCACCTCTGCTCGTGGGCGCTCTCGGCGGCTTGTTCGAGCGGCTTTTATTGCGCCGGATTGAAACGCGCGGTGCGCTTGCCGAGCTTCTGCTGACGTTTGGCGCGGCTTATCTGATTGCCGAGGTCGTGAAGCTGGTCTGGGGTCTTGCGCCCATTAGCGCCGTTGTACCTCCTGCTCTCGATGGCCCGTTGTTCACGCTCTACGGCGCCGCATTCCCGCGTTATCGCGCATTCATGATGGGTGTATCGCTGGCCATGCTGCTGGCTTTGTACGCCGTGCTGCGGGTCTCGCGGATAGGGCTCGTGGTGAGAGCTGCGCTCACGCATGCGGCGACTGTCGAGACGCTTGGTCACAATGTGCCGCGTGTCTTTACGCTCGTCTTTGCGACCGGCACGGCGCTCGCGGCGCTGGCTGGTGTGATCGGCGCGCCGTTGTTCGTGATCGAACCTTCGATGGCCGAGAACATCGGACCTATCGTGTTTGTTGTCGTGGTCGTCGGTGGGCTGGGGTCGGTGGGCGGCGCGCTGGTGGCATCGCTTCTGATCAGCTGCGTGCAGACGTTTGCCGTCGGCACTACGTTGTCGCTGGGGGGCATTGCCCAGCTTGCTGGCGCCGTGTTGCCGCCTGCGTGGGCTTCGTTGAGCGTCGCGCAGATCGCGCCCGTGCTGCCATATGTGCTGCTCGTCGCGATGCTCGCGCTGCGGCCTCGCGGACTGTTTGGCCAGCGTGGCGACGACGATGCTTAACGCACCTTTCTCTTTGCGTCGGGCGCTTCCATGGCTGCTGCTCGTGGCGGGTCTTGCGTTACCGCCAGTCTTCACATCGCAGAGCTGGCTGCTCGCCTACCTCGCGCAAACCGCGACCATGATCGTGTTCGCGCTCTCGTTCAATCTGCTGCTCGGCGAGACAGGATTGCTGTCTTTTGGTCACGCCGTATATGCGGGTCTTGGCGCGTTCGCCGCTGCGCAAATCTTCAATCGATACCCCGTGCCGCTGCCTTTGTTGCCGTTGATCGCGGGCGTATCGGCGGCGCTGGTTGGCGTTGTGTTCGGCTTCTTTTCGACGCGTCGTGCTGGTACGACGTTCGCAATGATCACGCTGGGTATTGGTGAGCTCGTCGCGGCGGGCGTGTGGCTTGTGCCGGGATGGTTCGGTGGCGAAGGCGGTGTTCCTATCGATCGTGCGAGTGGTCCAGTCATCTTCGGCTTGAACTTCGGGCCTTCGATCCAGGCTTACGCGTTGATCGCCGGATGGTGTCTGCTGGCGTGCGTCGCGATGTTCCTTTTCTCGTGCACGCCGTTTGTGCGCGTGGCGAATGCGGTTCGCGATAACCCCGTGCGCGCGGCGGCTATCGGCTTCGATCCGCGCCGTGTGCGCTTCATGATGGTGATCGTCGCTGCGTTTTTTGCGGGCGTGGCGGGCGGCCTGGGACTGATCAATGTGGAGCTGGCATCGTCGGAAGGGGCAGGGCTCGCGCGCTCGGGAAGCGTGCTGATCGCGGCGGTGATCGGCGGGACCGCAGAATTCTTTGGGCCCGTGTTAGGAGCCGTGGTGCTGACGTTTTTCAGCCTGGCGGTGGGAAATGTATCGTCGGCGTGGGTGGCGTATCTTGGGCTGTTTTTTGTTTGGGTCGTCGTGGTGGCGCCAAAGGGTTTGGTGGGATTTATCGCTGCGCTTTCACGCAAGAGTTGCGTGGTTATCGCGCTCTCATTGTGTGCGGCTGTCGCTTGGGTGCTGGCCATTGCAATAACGATGGAAATCGCCTACGCACTGCAGTTCGATAGTCACGGCGACGGCCTTGCGCACATCGCTGGTTTCCTTCTTGATGGCCGGCGTGCGGCTCCCTGGTGCCTGGCGTTCTTCAGCGCCGCGATTGCTGTCCTGTTCACCCGAAAAGCCCGGAGCGCCCGATGAACACTGCGCTCGAACTAACGCAAATCACGAAGCGTTTCGGTGCAACGCAGATACTTCGCGGCGTCGATCTGAGCATTCGCGAAGGCGAGCGTCATGCGTTGATCGGCCCCAACGGTGCCGGCAAGTCCACTTTGTTCGACCTGATCGCGGGACGCACGCAACCAACGAGCGGGCACGTTGCGTTGAACGGCATCGACGTAACGGGAATGTCGGCGCATCGGCTGGGACGCAAAGGCCTTGCGCGCAGCTTCCAGATCACCAGCGTATTCACGGGTCTCACCGTTCACGATAACGTCCGTTGCGCGGTGCTCGGATCACGCGCGGCGACGTGGAAGGATCGATGGTTCCGTTCGAGCGTGATTGACGAGGCGGCGTATCGGGTGATCGAGGCTATCGGCTTGCTTGATCGTAGCGATGCGCTCGCCACAAGCCTCAGCTACGCCGAATCGCGTTCGCTCGATCTGGGCCTTGCATTGGCCACGGGTGCGTCCGTATTGTTGCTCGATGAACCCACCGCCGGCATGAATCGCGCCGAAGCCGCGCGAGCGCTCGCGTTGATTCGCGAGACGACGCAGGGCAAGACATTGTTGATCGTCGAGCACGATATGGAAGCGGTGTTCGCACTCGCCGATCGCATTTCAGTGCTTGTACAAGGCCGTATTATCGCAACGGGAACGCCCGCTGACATTGCTGCGGACCCCGTGGTTCGCTCAGCTTATCTTGGCGAAATGTCATGACGGCGCTGCTTGAAATCGACAACCTGAACGCCGGATATGGCGCGAGTCATGTGCTGCATGGCGTGAGTCTACGTATCGGCGAAGGCGAGATCGTGGCCTTGGCCGGACGCAACGGATCGGGCCGTTCGACGCTCGCTAAAGCGCTGATGGGACTGGTGGCCGCGCAGGGGATAGCAGATTTTCGCGGGGTATCGATGCTCGGAAAACGCCCTTATGAAATCGCGCGCATGGGCGTGGGATACGTGCCGGAACAACGCGATGTTTTCCCGACGTTGAGCGTGCGAGAAAACCTGCAGCTCGGAACGAAGCGGGGCGGATCACGTTTCACCATCAACGACGCGGAGCAGCTTTTTCCCGTGTTGAAAGAACGCACTGGCGTGAAAGCCGGGATGTTGTCGGGAGGCGAGCAGCAAATGCTTGCGCTGGCTCGCACGTTGATGGGCGATCCGTCGTTCGTCATCGTCGACGAACCTACTGAAGGGCTAGCGCCACAGGTCGTGGCGCAAGTTTCTTCATGCTTGGCCAGTTTGCGGGACCGTGGCGTGGCGATTCTGTTGATCGAGCAGCGCATGAGCATGGCGCGTGATCTGGCGACGCGCGTTGCCGTGATGGGTCATGGCAAGATCGTTTTCGACGACACGCCCGCCGCGCTTGCAGCGAACGAGCGTGTGATCAACGAATGGCTTTCAGTGGGTTAGCTCAAGAAGCCTTGCTATCCCTCTCCACGATCCATTCGTGCTTCGGATCATTTTTAAAGTGCCAGGTGCGTTTGTCGCCCGCCATGACGTTCAGGTAGTAGTTGTCGTAACCATACGGCACCACGACAGGGTGATAACCGCGCGGCACCATGACGACATCATGATCTTCCACGGCCATGGTTTCATCGAGATCGCGTTCGTCGGTGTAGACGCGCTGGAACGCAAACCCTTGCGGCGGGTTCAGCCGATGGTAGTAAGTCTCTTCAAGCGAACTCTCCACCGGCACATTGTCCCTGTCATGCTTGTGCGGAGGATAGCTTGAGGCGTGACCGCCGGGCGTCCTTACCTCGACTACGAGCAAGCCTTCCGCAGGTTCTGTTTGCGGAAGAATATCGCAGACGTATCGCGTATTCGCGCCTTTGCCGCGGGTTGAGCGTTTCATCTGCGAAGGCTCGATCAGCCGCGCCGGATACTTGCCCGTAGCGGGCGCACTCGCCACACCGACCTCCGCTTCGCGATCCGCACGAATAGTCGCGGCAAGCTTGGGCGGCAGATAAACGGCGTAGGGCGCGGTCTCTTCGAACACGCTGTCGCGCGAGCCGAGTTTCTCCCATTTATGCTCACCCGCTTCTATGCTCACCGTCCCCGACAACACGACGATGCACACCTCGCGCTTCGCTTCATGCACATGCACGACATCACCCGTTTCCAGCCGATAAGCGGCGAAACCAACGTGTTTCCATAACGCAGTTTCGGGCGTGACGCGCGCGATAGTCTGGCCTTCGCGCGATGCCTTGACGAGCAGGCTCATGCTGCCTCCTGAAGTGTTTGATCGACCAGCGCGCGCAGCGTCTTGTAGCCTTTTTCGGCGTACGCATAGCTGGTCGCAATAACGGGATCCTGCTCGGCCTCAACCACGAGCCAGCCGCGATAACCGTGCTGTTTCAACCGGGCGATGATCGATGGAAAATCTACTGTACCGTCACCCGGAACGGTGAACGCCCCGTTGATCACGGCTTCCAAAAAACTCCAGTTCCGGTTCCGCGCAAGCTTGATGATTTCCGGCCTGACATCCTTGCAATGCACATGGAAAACGCGTTCGATGTGCTTGTTGAGCATCGTCATCGGATCGCCGCCCGCGAACGTAATGTGACCGGCATCGAAGAGCAGGCCCACGGCTTCATTGGTGAGGCTCATCAGGCGATCGACGTCGGCAGGCGTCTCCACATACGCGCCCATGTGATGGTGATAAGCCACGCGAACGCCGCGCGAAAGCGTGTATTCAGCGAAGGTGTTCAAGCGTGTTGCGTACTCGTTCCAGCGGTCATCGGAGAAGAAACGCGGTCGTTGATACAGCGGTCGCGGCGCGCCCTGGATCGAGTCCGATACTTCGCCGTAGACCATCACCGTCGCGCCGTTTTTTGCGAGCAGGTCGAGATGCGGACCTACAGCCGCGATCTCGTCTTCGGCGCTGCGTTCGGCGAGCCGCCCCGAGTACCAGCCCGAGACAAGCGCGAGGTCGTATCCGGCGAGCAGCGTCTTCAACGCTTCGGGTTCGCGTGGAAATTTGTTGCCGAGTTCAAACCCTTCGTAGCCGATCTGTTTGCCTTCGGTCAGGGCAACGCTTAGCGGCGTCTCACCGCCGAGCGAGGGCAGGTCGTCGTTCATCCAGGACAGCGGATTGATGCCGATCCGTACATCGAACGTGCTCATCGGTTATTCCTTCGTGCGCTTCGAACGCGCCGTGATTTCGTGTTCATAGTTTGCGCGCGCCGAGCGCACCGCTTCACGCGACGACACTTCAGGCACCGCGACTTCCCACCACCAGCCGCCTTCTTCCGTGGGACGCGCCGGATCGGTGTCGATGCTGATCAGATACGAGCGAGTAGAGGCCCGTGCACGTTGCATCGCGGCTTCGAGTTCGTCGATATTCGCCACGTGCTCGGCGCCCGCGCCGAGCGAGCGCGCATGCATCGCAAAGTCGATAGCAGGTGCGCCTTCGGGACCTTGGCGGCAATCGTCGATCAGGTTGTTGAACGGCGCGCCGCCGCATGCCTGCTGCAAGCGATTGATACAGCCATATCCGCGGTTATCGAGCAGCACGACAATCAGCTTTGCCCCAAGCATGACGGACGTAGCCAACTCGCTGTTCATCATCAGATAGCTGCCATCGCCGACAATCACGATCACTTCACTCTCCGGCCGTGCGAGTTTCGCGCCGAGCCCGCCGGCAATTTCATAGCCCATGCACGAGTAGCCGTATTCGACGTGATATCCGCCCGGTGTGCTCGTGCGCCAGAGCTTTTGCAGATCGGCCGGCAGCGTTCCCGCAGCGCAGACCACCACGTCATGCGCCGCCGATTGCGCGCTGGAGCGCTGGACGGCACCAATCACATCGGCTTCGCGCGGCAAGGTGTTGTCGTCTTGAGGCGCGTTCGTCACCTGGTCGACGGTGGCACGCCAGCTATCAGCAAGTTCATGTGCGCGTGCGGTCCATGGCGGCGACGCACGCCAGTCGTCGAGCGCGGCGCTCAATGCATTAAGGGCAAGACGTGCATCGGCTTCCACCGATAAAGCGCCTTGTTTCAGGGCGTCGAATGCATTTGCATTGATACCGATGATTCCGGCCTGAGCGAACAGCGTGTTCGATCCGGTCGTGAAATCCTGCAGCCGCGTTCCGACCGCGATCACGCAATCGGCGTCGTGCGCGAGTTCGTTAGCCGCCTCCGATCCCGTCACGCCGATACCGCCAAGATTCAGCGGATGGTCCCATGCAAGCGCACTTTTTCCGGCTTGTGTTTCGGCAACGGGGATGCCGTGGCGCTCGGCGAAGGAGCGCAATGCATCGGTCGCCAGGCCGTAGAGCACACCCCCGCCCGATACGAGCAACGGCTTTTTAGCCGCGCGCAAAGCGGCGGCGGCCTGCGCAATTTCTTCATCGATGGGCGAGGGCGCGTGGAACGGAACCACACGCGGCTCGAAGAACGACGCCGGATAGTCGAAGGCCATCGCCTGCACATCTTGCGGCAGCGCGAGCGTCACCGGTCCGCACAATGCGGCGTCCGCCAGTACACGCATCGCGCGCGGCAACGCGGTCAGCAATTGGGCCGGATGAACGATGCGATCGAAGTAACGCGAGACGGGTTTCAACGCATCGTTCGCGGAAATGCCGCCATCGGCGAAATCTTCTACTTGCTGCAAGACGGGATCGGGGGCGCGTGACACGAACACATCGCCGGGCAGCAACAACACCGGCAGCCGGTTCACGTGCGCGAGCGCAGCGGCCGTAACCAGGTTCGTCGCACCGGGACCAATGGACGTGGTCACCGCCATCATGCGGCGCCGGAAGTGCGCTTTCGCGTACGCAATAGCCGCATGTGCCATCGCCTGCTCGTTATGCGCTCGATAGGTCGGCAACGTCTCGCGATGCGCGTACAACGCCTCGCCAATGCCTGCCACGTTGCCATGCCCGAAGATCGCGAAGACGCCGCCGAACAGCGACTCGCCATCAGGCGTTTGCTGTGCGGCGAGATAGCGGACCAGCGCTTGCGCGGTGGTTAATCGAAGCGTGCTGTTCATGCTGCCTGCTCCTGCGTATGTGCTTGCGTGGCGTTCTTTGTCCGTGCCTCGCGCCATGCATCGATCAGCGTTTCGAACGTATGCCTGACGCGCGCGATGAGTTCGGCGTCGTCGATGGAACCCGCCAGCCACGCGTGACTCGGCTCATGGAAGATCGTCCTGCCGACAGTAAATCCACGACACGTTTTCGACAATGCCGCCGCCTTGAAGCCCTCGCACAGTTGATCGACGGCGGCGGACAAGCCGAGCAGAACAACGCCGCGGCATGCCGGATCACGCTCGGCAATCAGTGCATCGACCGCTTGCCACTGCGTCGCGCTCATGGGTTCGAGCTTCCACCACTCGGGATAGATGCCAAGGTTGTAGAGGCGTTTCAACGAGCGCAACACGGTATCGTCCACGATCGGCGGTCCGTTCTTTGGCGTGATTACTTCGAGCAATAGTTCATGCCCGCTGGCCTGAACCGCATCGTATAGCGTGCGAATCTGCGCTTCCTGTTCGAGGCGAAGATCGTGAGGATGATCGGGGTGATAGTGAACCAGGCACTTCGCCACGTGCTCGCGCGGCCACTCGATCAGCGTCGTGCCGATAGACCGGCCATGATCGAAAACAAGCGGCATCGAGCCGGGCAATTCCACCGGGCGGCCGATCCACCAGCCACGTCCCGTTGCCGCGTTCAACGCATCCTGACCATAGCGGTCATCGATCAATACGCCGATGCGTCCTTCGAGTCCGCGTTCCTTTTCCGTCTGCGCCACGGCTTCCACGAACAAGGCCTTGAGGGCGGCGATACGCGTTTCATCCGCGCCGGTTTGCTGCGCGAGATCGAAGAACTGGTTGCGGTGATCGAAGGCAAAACCGAGCACTTCGTCCCATGTTTTACGAGCGGGCGTCACACGATGCAGGCGCGCGAGCGTGGCATCACGATCGGGCCTGCGCATGCGGACAGGATCGGCTTGCGCGGCATCGAGGAAATAGCTGAGTTCGGCAGGCGTTGGCATGGCAGGCGCGCAACCATGACGCGATACAACCAGTCCACCGCACGCATTCGCCGTGCGCGCACAGACTTCCAGCGGCTCGTCTCGCAGCCACCCGGCGAGGAAGCCGGACGCGAAGGCATCGCCCGCGCCGAGCACATTCAGCACTTCGACTTCAACGCCGCGATAGACCGGCGCATCGTCGATGGAAACCGGCACATCGGCATCGATGATCGAGCAGCCCATCGGTCCACGCTTGACCACGAGCATGGCGTCCGTCACCGCGCGCACGGCCGTGAGCGCATCGATCATCGTGTCCTTGCCGCCCGCAATCCGAAACTCTTCTTCCGTGCCGATCACGAGATCCATCAACGGCAAGATGCTTTGCAGATGCGCGGTCACGCCCTCGTTCGCGATGAACCGCGTCTCGCCGTCGGCTTTACCGGTGAGCCCCCAAAGTACCGGCCGGTAATCGATATCGAGCACCGTGCGAACCTGGTTGCGGCGCGCGTAATCGAGCGCGCGGCGGCTCGTGCGATTGACCTGGTCAGTGGAGAAATGCGTACCCGTAATCAGCAGCGCTTTCGATGAAGCAATGTACGCTTCGTCGAAGTCGTTTTCATCGACGGCCATGTCCGCGCAGTCATCGCGATAAAACACGAGCGGGAACGTATGGCGGTCTTCCAGGCCCAGCAAGACCAGACCAGTCAGCCGAGCGTGATCGATCCGAACGTGACTCGTATCGCAGCCCTCGCGCTCCAGCGTCTCGGTGAGAAAACGGCCCATGTGGTCGTTGCCGACACGCGAGAGCATCGCGGATTTGAGGCCGAGCCGCGCGCATCCGAACGCGATATTCGCCGACGATCCGCCGAGATATTTTGCGAAGGTCGACACATCTTCGAGCCGCGCGCCGACTTGTTGCGCGTAGAGATCGACCGCGAGCCGCCCGAGGCAAACGATGTCGCGGGTTCGCCCTGTTGCAAAGCGCGATCCGGTTGATGATTGCAATGCCATGTTCGATCCTGTTCTGTAGATGACGAATACTGCGGTGGCCGCGCGTGCCGGCTCAAGCCGGCGCGTCTTCCAGTTCGTTCATCATTTGCTGCATTTCGGCGCCGCCCGCCATCATGTCGAGGACTTCGTTCTTGGTGATCGTGTCTTTCGTGAACGTACCCATCGACTTGCCGCGATTGAGCAGCGTGAACGAGTCACCGATGGGATACGCGTGGTGTACGTTGTGCGTGATGAAGATCACGGAGATGCCCTTCGCACGCGCGGTGTGGATCAGCTTGAGCACGTTGAAACTCTGCTTCACGCCGAGGGCTGCCGTGGGTTCATCGAGGATCAGCACGCGCGCGCCGAAGTGAATCGCCCGTGCAATCGCGAGACATTGCTTTTCACCGCCTGACATCGTGCCAATAGGCTGGTGCGCATCCCGCACGTTGATGCCCATTTCGGCCAGCCGCGCACGCGATGTTTCTGCGGCGAGGTCCAGGTCCATCACGTTGATAAAGCCAAAACGTTTTTTCTGCGGCTCGCGTCCCATGAAGAAGTTGCGCGCCACCGACAGCAGCGGCACGAGCGCGAGATCCTGATAGACCGTTGCAATACCCAGGTCGAGCGCTTCTTTCGGCGAGCCGAAACGGACCGGTTTGCCATCGACGAGATACTCGCCGGAGGAGGGCGCATGGACACCGGCGAGCGTCTTGATCAGTGTCGATTTACCTGCGCCGTTGTCGCCGAGCAGGCAGTGCACTTCGCCGCGTCGCAGGCGCAGCGTGACGCCGTTCAGCGCGATCACCTTGCCGAAAAACTTGCTGACGTTTTCCAGCGCGAGGATGGTGTCGGCGGGCGCGGGCGGTGCGCTCTGGATCGAATCAGACATGGTTCTTCTCCTTATTGAGCCTGTTTATTGGGCTTGTTTATTGAGCCTGTGATACCCGACGGCGCACGTAGTGATTGAACAGCACGGCGATCAGCAGCATCATGCCGAGGAATACGCGGAACCAGTCAGAGGGCACGCTGGTGTAGCCAATGCCAATCTGAACCACGCCGAAGATGAGCGCGCCGAAACACGCGCCGACTACGGAGCCATAACCGCCGGTCAACAACGTGCCGCCAATCACTGCGGCGATGATCGCCTCGAATTCCTTTTCAAGGCCCCGGTCGGCCGCTGCCGAACCGATATCGCACACTTGCAATACAGCGAACAGGCACGCACAGAATGCGGTCAGCACGAACAGCGAGATCTTCACGCGCCGCACCGGCACGCCGACGTTCTTGGCCGCTACCGCATCGCCGCCGGCTGCGAAAATCCAGTTGCCGAAACGGGTCTTGGCGAGAACGAACGCGCCAATGGCGGCAAGCACGACCCACCAGAGGATCACTTTCGGAATGCCCGGTACGAGCGGCTGGCCGTTATCGAGCATCTTCAGGATTCCTACGTGGCCCAGCCACACGAATAAATCTCGCAGCGCGACACCATGGAAAAGGGTATTCGCAAGCCAGTCTTTCGCGGCAATGTCGCCTACGCCGGAAACGATGGTCCGGTCGGCGAACATGATCGAAAGGGCGAGCGTCAGGCCGCGCAAAATAAACAAGAAAGCGAGCGTGACGATGAACGATGGCAGCCGTGTGCGCATGACGATATAACCGTTCAACGCGCCAAGCAGCATGCAACCCGCGAACGCGAAAATGATCGCGAGCCAGATCGGCCAGTGGAAATAGACGCTAGGAATGGCGACCATCATCCCGGCAAAGCCGATCATCGATCCGATCGAGAGGTCGAACTCGCCGGCAATCATCAACAGGCAGGCGCCGACGGCGAGGATGCCAAGGTAAGCGGACACCTGCGACCAGTTCATGATGCCGTCGAGATTGAACATGCCCGAGCTGCCGGCGGCGACTCCGAACACGACAAAGACAAGCACGGCGCCGGAGATCGCGGCGAATTCCGGCCGATTCAGGATGTGCCCGAAACGGGATTCGCGGCGGACGCGTTCGTCGGCGGACGCGGCTGCGGTGACGGTGGATGAACTCGATGTCGCGGCGCCGTCAGACGGCTTGCGATGTCCCGAGAGAATAGGTTTTCCGGCTACGCCCATGATGTCTCCTTCGTCTTTCATTCGCGATGCGGCGTGGGTTCACAGGGCGAACATGCTGATGCGCGAGCGATACAGGTGAATGGTGCGGATGACGTGATGAATGCCTGAAGGTGTGTTCGAAGATGGCGGCGCGGCTTTGCTACATGCTTGAGGTCAGGCTGACCGCGCCGCCATCGGGTTCATCTGTACTGACCTGCGTACTTGAGTACCTTGTCGACGTTGTCCTTGGTGATAAAGCCCGGACCGGAGCCGATATTGCGCGGCCCGTAGGACGGTGCGAGCCCGTAGGTTGCCAGCCGTTCCTTGAACTTCGGATTCGCTTCCAGGGCCTGGCGAATCTTGACCGGATCGGTCGTGTGATCCTTCTTCACGATAGCCAGTACCGCGACCGGGATATAACCCTGCAAGTACGGCTGCTGGTCGATGGCGAACTTGATCGTGCCATCCTGGATCGCCTTCGCGATGTCGCTATCGAAGTCAAACGTCGCGAACCAGAGCTTGCCCGCCACGCCCATCTGCTTGAGCGCCTTGATGGTCGGGTCCGCCGAGAGCGGGCCGAGTGCGAGCACGGCCTGCGTATCCGGGTGATTACGCAAATACGCGCTCACCTTGGATTGCACCGTTGTCGGATCCTGGCCTGCGTCCAGCGTGGACGCCTTGAAATCGACGCCAAGCGCTTCGGCGAAACCCCGGCAACGCTCGAACGACGCCGGATTCGTCGCATAGTGGTTTACACACAGGAACGACTTGATGCCCGCCGCCTTCGCCTTCTCGCCGGCCGCTTTACCCGCCGTGTATTCAGGCTGGCCGACGTGCATGATTGCGCCGAGCTGCGCGCTTTGCTCTTCGGTGCCGGAGTTGATCGTGACGAGCGGGATGTGCTTCGCGGTGACTTTGGAGATCGACCCCTTCAGAACGTCGAAGTCGGCAATCGTGACGATCACGCCGTCATAGTTGCGTGCCGCAGCTTGTTCGATCAGGCGCGCCATATCGGCAATATCGCCGTTGGGCGGGTTGCGGTAATCCGTCTGGACATTGAAGTCCTCGTCCGCCTGTTTGATGGCGTTCTTGATCGTGTTCCACCACGAGTCCGAATCCGGCGCGTGGCTGATCAAAACGAAGTGGCCGTCAGGGGCGGCGTGCGCTGCCTGACCGCTCAATGCCGCTGCGCCGCACAACGCAGCGGCAGCCGCGAGCGCGCGCAGAGCGCCTCGGCGATTGCTAAGTTTCATTGTCTCCACCTATCACGGTTGTTGTTCTGAATGAGCATCCGGTGTCTTGCGTACGGCGCTTATCGCCGTTCGACGTCCCTTGGCTCAGGACCAAGATTAGGACAAGTTTCGTCGCTCTGCAATAGGAAGTTTAACTAGCCGAAGTTTGGAAAATTAATTCCATTTGTTCGTTCTGGTATCTATAATCGGTTGCATCGAATACAGAACCAACCACGAGCGCGGCATGCAGGAAGACACGCAAGACACGCAACAGACGGCTGAAATCCCGACAGTCGATGAACTCATGCAGCGGATCGCCGAAGCCTACGACGCGTTGCCGCGCCAGCTGAAAAGCGTGGCGACGTACATCGAACAACATCGCAGCAACGTGATGATGGATCGCACTGGCGACATCGCCAGCGCGTGCGGCGTGCATCCCTCGGCTGTCGTGCGCTTCGCGCAGCGCTTCGGTTTCTCGGGCTTCTCCGACCTCCAGGCAATCTTCAAGCAGGCCTACACGGGCCAGAACGGTTCCGCGCAGAGCTATCAGCAGCGCATCCGCAAACTCATCGATGAAAAGCCGGGCAAGTTGTCGGGCGGATCGGTGGCGCGCGAATTTATCGCGGCGAGCCGGAGCGGGCTGGAGGAACTCGAAGCGGGTCTCGACGACGTCCAGTTCGAAGCCGCCGTGAAGATGCTGGAGCAGGCCGAGAACATCTACGTGATCGGCGTGCGGCGCTCATTTCCGGTGGCGAGTTATATCGTCTACGCGCTGCAGCACACGGCTAAGCGCGTGCATCTGGTGTCGGGTTTCGGCGGCATGTATCGCGAACAGATCCGCAGCGTGAAGAAGGGCGATGTCGTGGTCGCAATCAGCTTCGCGCCGTATGGCAAGGAAACGCAGTATTGCGTGCGCGCCGCGCAGCATCACGGCGCCAAGACATTAGTGATTACCGATGGCCAGCTTTCGCCGCTCGCGCGTCACGCGAGCGCGCATTTGTTCGTGAAGGAAGGCAGCGCGTTTGCGTTCCGTTCGCTCACGAGCACGATCTGCTTGTGCCAGGCGCTGTTTATCGCGCTTGCGTACCGGCTTGAACTGAACGTAGAAGAATCAAGGGAGACAGGCGGCTATGACGATTGATGTGGCGGTGTTCGGAGCAGGGCGGATCGGCAAGATCCATGCGGCGAATCTGGCGAAGCAGTCGGGTGTGCGCCTGAAATACGTAGTCGATGTCAACAAGGAAGCCGCTGCGGCATTGGCCGCGCTTCACGGCGCGCAAGTGGCCGATGTGGAAGGCGCACTCGGCGATGCATCGATAGGCGCAACCGTCGTGTGTTCAAGCACGGACACGCACGCTGACCTGATCCTGAAATCGGCGGCGCAAAAGAAGCACGCGTTCTGCGAAAAGCCCGTGGACCTCACGCTCGAACGGGCACGCGCGTGCGCCGATGCCGTCGCGAAAGCCGGCGTGGTCTGCATGATCGGCTTCCAGCGCCGCTTCGATCCGACCTTTGCGGCATTGAAGGCGCGCGTCGAGGCGGGTGAGATCGGCGATCCGGAAATGCTGGTGATCACGAGCCGCGATCCGGGCGCACCGCCGGTGGAATACATCAAGCATTCGGGCGGCATTTTCAAGGACATGCTGATCCACGATTTCGATATCTTCCGCTGGATGCTCGACGATGAAGCCGACACCCTGCACGCAACCGGAAGCTGCCTGACGGATCCGGCGATTGCGGAGGCGGGTGATATCGATTCGACGGCTGTGACGATCCGCACTAAACGCGGCCGTTTGTGCCAGATCAACACGGCGCGGCGCGCGGCGTACGGATACGACCAGCGCTTCGAACTGCTTGGCAGCCAAGGCATGCTGCAGGCCGGCAATGTGCGTCCGACTGAAGTCACGGCGTATTCGAAGACCGCTGTATCGAATGACGTGCCGGAAGCGTTTTTCCTCGAGCGTTATCGTGCGGCGTACGCACTGGAAATCGCTCATTTCTTCGATGCCATCCAGGAAGGAAAGCCGGTTCGCACGACGGTCGCGGACGGCCTGAAGGCGTTGGAACTCGCTGAGGCGGCTACGCGGTCCTGGCGTGAGGGAACGATCATCAAGCTGGGGGCGGCATGAAGGCGCCTGTGCGAATTGGGATTGTCGGATTGGGACGATTGGGCCAGCGCCACGCACGAAATCTCGCGTGGCGCGTGCCGGGCGCGACGCTCGCGGCGGCGTGCAGTCCGGTCGCGATGGAACGCGAGTGGGCGGCGGAGAATCTGCCCGAACTCAGGCTCTACGACGACTATGAATCGATACTAAAAGACGCATTGATTGATGCCGTCTGGCTCGTTACGCCGACATCGCTGCATGCCGACCAGATCATCGCCGCGTTGCGCGCGGGCAAGCATGTGTTCTGCGAAAAGCCGTTGTCGCTGGATCTGGAACAGTGCGATCGCGTGATTGAAGAGAGTGCGCGCTTTCCGCATCCGCACGTGATGATCGGCTTCGTGCGCCGTTTCGACGCCAGTTATCGCGACGCCTTCAACAAGATCAGCGAAGGCGCGATCGGCCGGCCGTTCATGGTCCGCTCGCAGACCGTCGACAAGAACGATCCCGATGGCTTTTTCGTGCGATTCGCCCCGACATCGGGCGGACTGTTCCTCGATTGCAGCGTCCACGACATCGACCTCGCGCGCTGGATGCTGGGCAATCCGCGCGTCACGCGTGTCTTTGCGAGCGGCACGATCGCAATCCACGAAGGGCTGGCGGAATGCGGCGATATCGACAACGGTGTCGCTATCTGCGAATTCGAGGGCGGCCGGATCGCGGTGTTCCAGGCATCGCGCACCAGCGCCCACGGTCACGATACGCAAACGGAAGTGGTCGGAACGGGCGGGGCGTTGTCGGTGGGGCATAATCCGCGGGCGAATCGGGTAGAAATCTACGATGCCGGCGGCGTGCGCAACGAATGCACGCCAACGTTCTTCGAGCGCTTCGAGCACGCGTTCCTGCATGAAGCCGAGGTGTTCGTGGCGTCGCTGAGCGGAGGCCCCGCTACGGGTCTGACGCTTGACGACGCGCGCGAGGCTACACGTATCGGGATTGCGATGCGGGAGTCCCTCGCTAAAGGCCAAGCGGTGAATCTTTAAGCACTGGGGTAAAATCGAATCCTCAATAAGCGGGTTCGAACAAGGCTCAATCTGATGGAAGTGCACAAGGAAGTCGATGCGCGCGGGCTCATGTGCCCGCTGCCCATCTTGCGGGCGAAGAAGGCGCTGTCCGATATGCAAAGCGGCCAGATATTGAAAGTGCTGGCGACCGACCCGGGTTCGCAACGCGACTTTGCCGCGTTTTCGAAGCAAACGGGCAATGAGCTGGTGGAATCGACCTCGCACGACAAGGTGTTCACCTTCCTCATGCGCCGTCGCTGATCGACTGAAGGCCAAACAAAAATGCCCATGATTTTAATCATGGGCATTTTTTTCGGCCGCAAAACCGCGCGCTGGCGGCTTAGGGTTTGAGCATTGGCATTTAGCCGACCAGGTGCGGCGAACGCGTGTTCAGATATTCCTGGAAATCCTTGGCCACTTCCGGATGGCGCAGCGCGAATTCCACCGTCGCCTTCAAATAGCCCAGCTTGCTGCCGCAATCGAAACGCGTGCCGTGGTACTTGTACGCGAGCACTTGTTCGTCAGCGAGCAACGACTGGATAGCATCCGTCAGTTGCAATTCGCCGCCGGCGCCCGGCTTCAATGCACGGATGTGATCGAAGACGCGCGGTTTCAGCACATATCGCCCGACTACGCCCAGGTTTGACGGCGCATCGGCGGGTTCCGGCTTTTCCACAATGCCCGACAGCTTGAAAATATTATCTTCCCATTCTTTCCCGTCGATCACGCCGTACGACTTGGAATCCTGAGCCGGAATCTCCTCCACGCCAATCACCGAGCTGTGATAGTGGTCGAAGACTTCGATCATCTGCGTCATCACCGGCGGCGTGCCGTACAACAAGTCATCGGCGAGAATCACGGCGAACGGGTTGTCACCCACGAGCTTTTCCGCGCACAGCACGGCGTGGCCGAGACCGAGCGCTTCGGCCTGACGCACATAGAAACAATCCACGTGGCTCGGTTTGATGCTGCGCACGAGATCGAGCAGCTTTTGCTTGCCGCGCGCTTCCAGTTCGGCTTCGATCTCATACGATTTGTCGAAGTGATCCTCGATCGCGCGCTTGCTGCGGCCCGTCACGAAGATCATCTCCGTGATGCCGGCGGCCATGGCCTCTTCGACCGCGTACTGGATCAGCGGTTTGTCGACGACGGGCAGCATTTCCTTCGGGCTGGCCTTGGTCGCGGGGAGGAATCGGGTACCGAGACCCGCAACCGGGAAAACCGCTTTCGTAACTTTTAGCATTTGATGACCCTGATCCTCGTATCGTGTTTAAACGTCAAGCCTGAAACGTTGGGCATGGAAGCAGATGCCATGATGCAGGTTGATGCGTTGATAAAAAAGTGCGGCGAAATTAATTCTTCAAGCATAAATACGCACTTTGCTATAAGTCGGAACAAGCAATCGGTTGTTTTCAGGGTTCAGCCGAGCGTATTTGGCCGGCTCAACCCCTCGAAGGCCTATGCCGGAAGCCGCGACAACTGCGCTTTCAACTTGTCAGAAGTCGATTCGAATTCCGCCAGCCGCTTGCGCTCCTGCTCGACCACCGCGGCGGGCGCGCGCGCCACGAAACTCTCGTTTTCCAGCTTCACGCGGGCTTTCGCGATCTCCTGCGTCAGTCGATCCACTTCCTTCGTGAGTCGTTCGCGCTCAGCCGCAACGTCGATTTCGACCTTCAACACCAGCTTGTTCGTTCCTACGATAGCAACTGGCGCGCCACTTGCCTCCGCATCGAGCGCGGATTCGTCGGAAATGATCTTTACCTCAGACAAACGCGCCAGCGCCTGCACATAAGGCGCGAATGACTTGAGCCGTGCTTCGTCACCGGTTGCCAGCAGCGGCACTTTGACCGCCGGCGACAGATTCATTTCGCCACGCAGATTACGACATGAATCGATGATCGCCTTCAGTTCGGCCGCCCACTGTTCAGACGATTCATCAATTTTAGATGGCTCCGCGACAGGGTATTGCTGAATCATGATCGACGCGGTTTCCTCGCCTTGAGCGGCTTGCGGATACCGGTCGGTCAGCGGCGCAACCTTCTGCCACAAGGCTTCCGTGATGAATGGAATCACCGGGTGCGCCAAGCGCAGCACAGTTTCCAGCACGCGAAGCAGGGTGCGGCGAGTCGCGCGCTGCTGCTCGGGCGCGCCGGTCTGGATCTGCACCTTGGCCAACTCGAGATACCAGTCGCAATACTCGTCCCAGACGAATTTGTAGATGGCGCTTGCTACGTTGTCGAAACGGTAATCGGCGAAACCCTTCTCCACTTCGGCTTCCACGCGCTGCAACAGCGACACGATCCAGAAGTCCGCCTGGGAGAAATGGAGGTATCCGCCCGGTCCGCAATCGCCTGCTTCGCATTCCTCCGGCTTACCGAAACCACAATCGTGGCCCTCGGTGTTCATCAGGACGAAGCGGGTAGCATTCCACAGCTTATTGCAAAAATTACGATATCCCTCGCACCTTGCCAGATCAAAATTGACATTGCGACCGAGCGTTGCCATGGACGCCATCGTGAAACGCAGCGCGTCGGTGCCGAACGGCGGAATTCCATCCGGAAACTCCTTGCGGGTCTTTTTCTCGATCTTTACGGCTTGCTTCGGGTCCATCAGGCCGGTAATCCGCTTCGAAACGAGCGTTTCCAGGTCGATTCCGTCGACGATATCGATGGGATCGAGCGTATTGCCCTTGCTCTTCGACATCTTCTTGCCTTCCGCGTCACGCACGAGACCGTGGACGTAGACCGTGTCGAAAGGGACCTTGTTGGTGAAATGCGTGGTCATCATCACCATCCGGGCAACCCAGAAGAAGATGATGTCGAAACCCGTCACGAGCACCGACGAAGGCAGGAAGTGCTTGAGTTCCGGCGTTTCGTTCGGCCATCCGAGGGATGAAAACGGCACGAGCGCCGATGAAAACCACGTGTCGAGCACGTCGTCATCGCGTTTGAGCGCGCCGGTATAGCCTTTTTCCGCAGCTTCCGCGCGGGCTTCTTCTTCGGTTTTCGCGACGAAAATTTCGCCGTTATCGCCGTACCAAGCGGGGATTTGATGGCCCCACCAAAGTTGCCGCGAGATACACCAGTCCTGGATGTTTTCGAGCCACTGGTAATAGGTCGTCGACCAGTTTTCCGGGACGAACTTGATTTCACCGTTGCGGACCACGTCCAGCGCGGTTTCGGCAATCGATTTACCCGGATGGAACGTGCCTTCCGGCGCCGGCTTGCTCATGGCGACGAACCATTGGTCGGTGAGCATGGGTTCGATCACCGTGGCGGTGCGGTCGCCGCGCGGCACCATCAGCGCGTGCGGCTTGACGGATTCGAGCAGGCCGAGCGCTTCCAGATCGGCTACGACTTCCTTGCGGGCGACGAAACGATCCATGCCGCGATACTTTTCCGGCGCGTTGCCATTGATCTTGGCGTCGAGCGTGAGGATCTCGATCATCGGCAACTTGTGGCGCAGGCCGACCTGATAGTCGTTGAAGTCATGCGCGGGCGTGACCTTGACCACGCCGGTGCCGAACTCGCGATCCACGTAATCGTCGGCGATCACCGGGATTTCCCGGTTCGACAACGGCAGCACGACCGTCTTGCCGATCAAATGCGCGTAACGCTCGTCGTCCGGGTGCACCATCACGGCGGTGTCGCCGAGCATGGTTTCCGGGCGCGTGGTGGCAACCGTCACGTGGCCGGAGCCGTCGGGCAGCGGATACTGGATGTGCCACAGGCTGCCGGCTTCTTCTTCGCTGACCACTTCCAGGTCCGAGACGGCGGTGCCCAGCACCGGGTCCCAGTTCACCAGCCGCTTGCCGCGATAGATCAGGCCTTGCTTGAACAGCGTGACGAATACGTCGATAACAACGGGCGACATCTTGTCGTCCATCGTGAAATATTCCCGCGACCAGTCGATGGACGCACCCAGGCGGCGCACCTGGCCTGTAATGGTCGAACCGGATTGCTGCTTCCATTCCCAGACGCGTTTCAGGAATTCCTCGCGGCCGAGATCATGACGCGATACGCCTTGTGCATCGAGCTGGCGCTCCACCACGATTTGCGTAGCGATTCCGGCGTGGTCCGTTCCAGGCAGCCACAGCGTGTTTTCGCCGAGCATGCGGTGATAGCGCGTGAGGCTATCCATGATGGTCTGGTTGAACGCGTGACCCATGTGCAGCGTGCCGGTGACGTTCGGCGGCGGGAGCTGGATCGAGAAATCTTTTTTGCCTTCGATCAGGGTCGGCGCAGCGTAGCCGCGCTTTTCCCATTCCGGGCCCCAATGGGACTCAATGTTCTGGGGCTCGAAACTCTTCGCAAGCGTGTTGTCAGTCGTGTTGTCACTCATGGGGTGGAATCTGCCGAAAAATGCGTAAGAAAGAAGCGGGGGTCGGGGAATTATAAGGTGTTGGAGGGTGGGGCCGGCGCGAAGGCGCTTCAATCGCACACGGGATTTGTTCGAGGGGAGGTTCGGCGGGAAGTTGGGGCGAGCGACCCTGTCCCCAACCCAAGTGCCAACGACCGCTTCCCCGCCGTTTTATAATACCCGTCCCACCGGAAAACTCCCCCATGCCCGATCTGCTCGCCAATCTGAACCCCGAACAACTTGCCGCCGTCACGCTGCCGAACGAGCCGGCGCTTATTCTCGCGGGCGCGGGCAGCGGCAAGACGCGCGTGCTCATCACGCGTATCGCCTGGCTGATCCAGCAAGGATTCGCGTCGCCCCCGACCATTCTCGCCGTCACCTTCACGAACAAGGCCGCCAAGGAAATGATGGCGCGTCTGACCGCGATGATGCCGATCGACACGCGCGGCATGTGGATCGGCACCTTTCACGGCCTGTGCAACCGCATGCTGCGCGCGCATTTTCGCGACGCCGGGCTGCCGCAGACCTTCCAGATCCTCGATACCGCCGACCAGTTGTCCGCCATCAAACGGCTGATGAAGGGCTTGAATATCGACGATGAAAAATATCCGGCCAAGAATCTCCAGTACTTCATCAACAACGCCAAGGAACAAGGGCTGCGCCCGAAAGACGTCGACGCGACCGATTCCTTCAACATGAAGTTCGTCGAGTTGTACGCGGCCTACGAGCAGCAATGCCAGCGCGAAGGCGTGGTCGATTTCCCCGAGCTGCTGCTGCGCTGCTACGAATTGCTCGCGCACAATCCGCCGTTGCGCGCGCACTATCAGGCGCGGTTTCGCAACATCCTGGTCGATGAGTTCCAGGACACGAACAAACTGCAGTACGCGTGGCTGAAAATGCTGGCCGGAGAGCACAACGCGATCTTCGCGGTCGGCGACGACGATCAGTCCATCTACGCGTTTCGCGGTGCGAATGTCGGCAACATGCACGACTTCGAGCGCGAGTACCACGTGCGCAACATGATCAAGCTCGAGCAGAACTATCGCTCGCACGGTCATATTCTCGATACCGCCAACTTCCTGATCGCGAAGAACTCACGGCGGCTCGGCAAGAATCTTCGTACCGACGCCGGTCATGGCGAACCGGTACGCGTGTACGAGGCCGCGACCGATACGCAAGAGGCGGCATGGATCGTCGAGGAGATCAAGGCGATGATCCATGCCGGCGCGACGCGCGGCGAGATCGCCATTCTGTATAGAAGCAACGCGCAGTCGCGGACCATCGAACACACGCTGGTGAATTCGGGCATTGCGTATCGCGTGTATGGCGGCTTGCGGTTCTTCGAGCGCCAGGAAGTGAAGCACGCGCTCGCGTATCTGCGCCTGATCGACAACCCGAACGACGATACCGCGTTCGCCCGCGTCGTGAATTTTCCGACGCGCGGAATCGGTGCAAGGTCGATCGAACAACTGGCCGACGCCGCGCGCCTCTACAACTGTTCGATGGCCGCCGCCGTTCCCTACGTGATGGGCAAGGCGGGGTCGAGCATCGGCGCGTTTGCGCAACTGATCGCCAAGATGCGCGCTGAAACGCAGCAGATGAGCCTGCCGGAAACCGTCGAATACGTGGTTCGCGCGAGCGGTCTTGCCACGCATTACGAGAACGAGCGCGAAGGTCAGGATCGGCTGGAGAACTTGCAGGAAGTGGTGAATGCCGCGGCGGCGTTCGTGCAGGAGGAGGGCTACGGGCTCGATACCCCCGCGCGTTCCATTCCGCTTCGTCCGGGCGCGACGAACGCGCCGGAGATTGGCTTGGCGACCGGCGATCCGGCCGTCGATGTGCTCGACCCGGAGAGCCCCGCCGATCCCGCGCAAAATCCCGACACCATGACGCCGCTGGCCGGGTTCCTGTCGCACGCATCGCTCGAGGCCGGCGACAACCAGGCGCAAGCCGGCCAGGACGCCGTGCAACTGATGACGGTGCACGCGGCCAAGGGTCTGGAATTCACGGCGGTGTTCATCACGGGCCTAGAGGAAGGCCTGTTCCCGCACGAGAACAGCGCTCAGGAAAGCGACGGGCTCGAAGAAGAGCGGCGACTGGCGTACGTGGCAATCACGCGGGCGAAGGAGCGGTTGTATCTGTCGTTTGCACAGAGCCGGATGTTGCACGGCCAGACGCGTTACAACATCCGTTCCCGTTTCTTCGATGAACTCCCGGAAGGCTCGCTCAAGTGGCTCACGCCGAAGGTGGAGGCGGGCGCACGCTGGGGCGGCCGGTCGGATAACGCCGGCTGGGGCCGCGACTGGTTCGCACGGCCCGACAAGGAACGCGCCGCGTACGCCGATCCCGATGCTGGCAAGCCGTTGCCCGCGTTCGCGAACAATCAACGCGCCGCCGACACCGGTTTCAAGGTCGGTCAGCCCGTGTTTCATAACAAGTTTGGCGAAGGCACGGTGATCGGACTCGAAGGCACGGGCGCCGATGCCCGCGCGCAAGTCCGCTTCAAACGCCACGGGGAGAAGTGGCTCGCGCTGGCGGTGGCGAAGTTGCAGGCCGTGGAATGAGCGCGGACGTGAAGCGTCTTGGCATCATGGCCGCGTTGCCGCAGGAACTGGGCGATCTGATCGAATCGATGCGCGCGGCCGGTGAGGTGCGCACTGAGACCATCGGCCGGCGCGAATATCACGTCGGCATCGCGCATGGCGTGCCGTGCGTGGTGACGCTAGCGCGTGTCGGAAAAGTGGCCGCGGCCGCAACGGCTAGCGCATTGATCCATCTGTTCGGCGTTGACGCCATTGTGTTCACGGGCGTGGCCGGTGGCGTTCGCGCGGACGTGCAAGTAGGCGATATCGTGATTGGCGACACGCTGATGCAGCACGATCTCGACGCCTCGCCGTTATTTCCGCGTTTTGAAGTGCCGTTGCTGGGCATGTCTTGTTTTCCCGGCGATGCCACGCTGAATGCCGCCTTGGCAGATGCATGCAAGGCATTTCTCGCCGATGAACATGCCGCATTGGAGAGCCGGTTTAGCGTGCATCCGCCACGATTGCATCGCGGGCTGATCGTGAGCGGCGACCGGTTTGTATCGAGTCACGACGAGGTGAACGCGCTGCGTGCGGCATTGCCCGACGCGCTCGCGGTCGAGATGGAAGGCGCGGCGCTCGCGCAAGTGTGTTTCGAACACGGTGTTGCATGTTCGGTCGTGCGCACGGTCTCGGACACCGCCGACGCGGACGCGCCCGAATCTTTCCTCGAGTTCCTGCATGCGCTGGGCGGCGCGTATTCGTCGGGGATCTTGCGACGGTTTTTGTCCGCGTGGGGTTCCACGGGCGACGTACGTAGTCCTTCCTGAGCATCGCTTTCGTCAGCGCACGGCTATTCGTCGGGCATTCGGCGACTGTCTCCGGCCGCGTGGGCTTGCATAGGCGACGCGCGCCTTTCCTTACTGAAAACCGTCCCCTTTAGCGCCCGGCAGTTTTTTAAGCCCAGCGGCGCGTTCTGCCTCCGTTCTGCACTGAAAGTAACAGCGAAACTTGTAGCGGCCTTTTGAAACTTGTAGCGGCCTTTTATATGCGTCGCGTCGCCGCAGCAGGGCGAGCGCCCCGTGCCGTTTCTCCACACCCTCGTTTTCATCGTCCGCATCTCTTCTATCTTCCCCGGTTTGCTCCCCAAAATTCCCCCTTGTAAGTGAGAATGATTCGCAATTACAATGTTCGCGACGACAGGAGGTCCACATGACCGAAACGACGCCCGGCTCCAGCCGGGCACAGCGCGCAATGTCCGCGAACGCCGCACGGGTGATCGAGACCACGCGCCGCGCATGGCTCGCCGGAGCGGCGCAGCCCATCAGCGATATCGCCGAGCCCCGACTGTCCCGGCCACCTCGGTTTTCACGGCGTCCGATAGTCGCAAACCTTGCATTAGCCATGAATTTCTGGAGCACGAGACCGCTGTGATTGCTACCCCATCTCTGTTGGCCAAGTCCGTCGTTATTGGCGCGTCCGTCGCGTCAGATCTACCCGATCCGCGCATGCACGATGCCAGCCGCTTTCCGCTCGTGCGCTTGCGCCGGCGCGCGGTGCAGCCGGGCTATGCGTTCGGCTGGGGCGCTGAGATGCAGCGGTTGTTATCGTTGAAGACGCCGTTTGTGATCGTGTCCGACCATGACGCCGATGAAACCGCCGACGACACGCGGCTGCGCAGCGCATGGCTACGTTCCCACCGCGAAACGCTCGCCCTTTTTTGCCGCGGATTCATTGTGATCGAGCCGAGGATCGAAGCGCGGGCGTCGACGCGGGAAGCCGTTCGCGCCGCGACCGAGGGCAGCGGCGTGCGAATGGTCGTGGTGTCCAGCATGCGAGTGGCCGGCGAACTCACGCCGGTGCTGCTTAAACATTCGGCAACCGATCTGCAGAAATCCGTGCCAACCGACAAGCCGCGTTTGCAGATGCCTTAACGAGGTGTCGCGACCTGTCCCGGCCTGCCGTCGACTCAGGGCCGTCCCTCTCTAGCAGCGCCCCACGGGCTGAACTATGCTCAGGAGCAATTCGTCCGCGCCTGAACCTGATTCAGGCGTGGCGTTCCGCTACCAGACAGGGGTTCGAATGCCGACTTATCGTGAAGCTCATCGCCGTTCGATTGAAGATCCGGAATCATTCTGGGGCGAGCAGGCGGGGCGTATTCATTGGGAAACGCCGTTCAAGCAAGTGCTTGAACGCAGCAATCCGCCATTCGCGCGCTGGTTCGTCGGCGGCAAGACCAATCTCTGCTACAACGCCGTCGACCGGCATCTCGCCGCGCGCGCTCAGCAAAATGCGCTGGTGTATGTATCGACGGAAACGGGCATCGAGCGCCGCTACACCTATGCCGAACTGCACGCTGAAGTGAACCGCATGGCCGCTGTCATGCGCTCGCTCGGCGTGAGCCAGGGCGAGCGCGTGCTGATCTATTTGCCGATGATCCCCGAAGCCCTGTTCGCGATGCTCGCATGCGCGCGGCTCGGCGCGATCCATTCGGTCGTGTTCGGCGGCTTCGCCGCGCCGAGCCTGGCGGCGCGCATTGATGACGCCACGCCCGTGCTGATCGTTACCGCCGACGCCGGTGCGCGGGCGGGCAAGGTGATCGATTACACGCCGCTTGTGGACGAAGCGCTGGCGCGCGCCACGCACAAAGTGCCGAAGGTATTGTTGATCGACCGCCAGCTCGCGCCGGAACGGTTGCAGGCGCCGTATCTGGTTTCCTACGAGCCGTTGCGCGAACAGTTCTTCGACGCTCACGTCCCTTGCGTCTGGCTCGAATCGAATGAACCGTCGTATGTGCTTTATACGTCGGGGACGACCGGCAAGCCGAAGGGCGTGCAACGCGACGTGGGCGGATACGCGGTGGCGCTGGCGGCATCGATGGAACATATCTTCCAGGGCAAGCCGGGCGACACCATGTGGACCGCGTCGGACGTGGGCTGGGTGGTTGGGCACAGCTACATCATTTACGCACCGTTGATTGCCGGACTGACAACGGTCATGTACGAAGGCACGCCGATTCGCCCCGACGGCGGCATCTGGTGGCGGATCATCGCGCAGCACAAGATCAACCTGATGTTCACCGCGCCGACCGCGTTGCGCGTGCTCAAGAAGCAGGACCCGAAGCTGATGGAGCAGGCGGATCTGTCGAGTCTGCGCACGTTGTTCCTGGCGGGCGAACCGCTGGATGAACCCACGGCGCAGTGGATTCAAGGAGCATTGGAAAAACCCGTCGTGGATAACTACTGGCAGACCGAAACCGGTTGGCCGATGATCGCGATTCCTCGCGGTATTGAAGCATTGCCGCCGAAGCTAGGATCGCCGGGCGTACCGTCGATGGGCTTTGACTTGACCGTACGCAACGAAGCCACTGGCGAGATCTGCGCGCCGGGTGAGAAGGGCGTGATCACAATTGGTTATCCGCTGCCGCCGGGCTGCATGCAGACGGTGTGGGGCGACGATTCGCGCTTCGTCAAGACGTATTGGGAAAGCGTGCCGGGGCAGCAACTGTATTCGACCTTCGACTGGGGCGTGACTGACGAAGATGGCTATGTCTCCATCCTCGGACGTACCGACGACGTGATCAACGTGGCGGGACATCGGCTGGGCACGCGTGAGATAGAAGAGGCGTTGAGCAGTCACCGGGCCGTGGCTGAAGTGGCGGTGGTGGGCGTCGCCGATTCAGTAAAAGGGCAAGTCGCACTGGCCTTCGTGGTGGTGCGCGATGCCCAGGCGTTGGAAGCAGAAGGTGCGCGTGAAAAGCTTGAGGCCGAACTTTGCCGCAGCGTGGATGCGCATCTGGGTGCAATCGCCCGGCCTGCCCGCGTTCATTTCCTGGCGATGCTGCCCAAGACGCGGTCGGGCAAGTTGTTGCGGCGGGCGATTGCTGCGTTGGCCGAAGGGCGCGACCCCGGCGATCTGCCGATGATCGAGGATGCCGGGGCGCTTGTTCAGGTGAAGGAGGCTTTGTCGCTTTGACGGCTGATTTCTATTTCACCAAAGCCGGTAACTCACGCTCCGCCCGGGGCGTGATCCGCTGCGCCTCTCTGGTGAGATTGACCTGCATGGTGGTCTCCGCGACTTCATGAACCGCTTGCTCAAGCTGGTACGTGCCTTTCGCTTTAAGCCAGTCCATGACTTCCGCCAGATGCCAGATGGCGGTGCTGCCCTCGTGCACGGGCGACGGAAAAGTGTCCGAGTTCGTGAGCATTAACTTGCGCATGTTCTGACGCGTGACGCCGATGGCGTCGGCGACGTCGGTCAGGCCGACAAAGTCCGGCGATGCTTCCACCAGCGATGCTGACGGAACGGCCGACTTGACGTCCTTCAAGGCGCTCATTAATGCCGCTTGCGCGCTGTCCGCTTCCCGCGTAAATGCCAGCGCAATGCGACCTGGCTGACCAACACCGATCAATGCGTCGTCGCATCCTGCCGCGCCGAGGCGTCCGATCAAAGCTTCATGATCGCAGTCGCTTTCCGACAACCGGTACTTCAATGTGAACGTGTATTCCATGGTGTTACCTTGATTGAGACCGCTGTTTGACCGGAAACCTTTTTTGACTGAAACGTGCAGTTGTCGACCACGCGCTTGATGGCTCGCGCATGATTCACCGCATTTTTCGGCGTGCTCCACACACTGGTAATGCAGAATTCGCCGCAGCGGCACTCGGCCGCGTTGTAGGGGCAATAAATCCGGCCCCACGCATGGCTTCCTCCCTGTTCGACGCGCCAGCCGTGCGTTTCTGCATGCCGCAGTGCTTCTTCAATTTCCTTCTTCTGATGCTGTGATCGAGTCATCGTTAGCCCCATAGTAGAGGCGCCCCACAAGGTTGTCAAGTGACAACCTTGTGGGGCGCCTGGAACGTCGAAACGAAAACTCGTTTTAGAGTTGCGCGTTCGTCGGTCGACTGTGTGTCCTGCTCACATGACCGTGATCATCACGTTTTGGCCGTTACCGTTTTTTCCTTCGCATCCCGGGTATTCGGCAGCAGGATCGTCAGGACTCCGATCAGCGGCAGGAACGAACAAACCTTATAGACATAGTCGATGCTCGTCGCGTCAGCCAGATGGCCAAGGACTGCGGCACCGATGCCGCCCATGCCGAACGCAAAACCAAAGAACAACCCCGCCACCATGCCGACCTTGCCCGGCACCAGTTCAGTGGCATAGACCAGGATGGCCGAGAAAGCCGATGCCAGGATCAGCCCGATCACCACGGACAACACGCCGGTCCAGAAGAGGTTTGCAAACGGCAGCATCAGCGTGAATGGCGCAACGCCCAGAATGGATACCCAGATCACAACCTTGCGCCCGATCTTGTCGCCCACGGGACCGCCCACGATCGTGCCCACCGCCACTGCCGCCAGGAACCAGAACAAATGAACCTGCGCGGTTTCCACCGGCAAATGAAACTTGCTGATCAGATAAAACGTGAAGTAGCTGCTGATACTCGCCAGATAAAAGTACTTCGAGAATACGAGCAGCATCAGGACCGTCATCGCCATCAGGACTTTATTGCGCGGCAATGCCGAGACCGTCGCTGAAGCACGCGCCTTCTTTACCGCCGGGTGACGCTGGTACCAGCGGCCGATGTTAGCCAACACGACAATAGCGAGCAGCGCCGCCGCCGAGAACCACGCAATGCTGCGTTGTCCATGTGGCATCACGACCAGAGCGGCCAGCAACGGCCCAAGGGAACTGCCCGCATTGCCGCCGACTTGAAATACCGACTGCGCAAGCCCGTGGCGTCCGCCCGACGCCATGCGCGCCACGCGCGAAGACTCGGGATGGAATATCGACGATCCGCAACCGACCAGCGCCGCGGCGACCAGCAATACTGGAAAGCTTCCGGCCATCGACATCAGCAACAGGCCGCACAGTGTAAAACCCATGCCGACCGGCAGGGAATACGGCTTCGGATGTTTATCGGTATATAAGCCGACCAGCGGCTGAAGCAACGACGCCGTGATCTGGTAAGTCAGCGTAATCAAGCCGATTTGCCCGAACGACAGCGAAAACTCGCTTTTGAACATCGGGTAAATGGCGAGGATCAGCGACTGGATCATGTCGTTGAGCAAATGCGCAAAACTGATCGCGCCGAGCACGGAGAAGGCGGTGCGCGAAACGGCAGGGCTCAAGGCGGGTGCGGCGCCGAGCGCGTTTTTATCGATACTTGTCTGCATGATGATGGCTTGAAGTTGTCTCTCTGAGTGCGTCAAAGTGCCACGGATGCGCGGTGTGCAGATAATTTTAATGTGTCCTCTACGCATTGTCCGGCCAAATTTTGTCGCGAAACGGACATGCGGCTGCCCACACCTGGCGCATGTACGCCCGCTTTTGGTGACGTCAACGCTGGTTTCCAACATGTGGGGAAAACACATCTAAAGAAGCGCGATTTCCCGCCGTAGACCATTGATGTAGCCGTGCGGCCCGCCCAAGAAGCAGCCCGCGCGATGCCAATCAAACTGGGAATTCAATAGATGAAACCGTTTTCGCTGCGGGGCAATCCCGGCGCTGGATTTATTCCCGATGTCGGCGCCAAGGCCGCCGCCCGGACAATGGCCAAGATCGCCGCCACGAGCGGCCGTTCGTTATCGGTCAAGGCATCACTGCGCCTCGCGTTCGCGTTGTTGCTGGTCGGCACGCTGGTTATCGGCGTGATTGCGCTGACGCAGATCAGCCGGCTCAACGGCTCCACGGAATCCATTTATCGCGAGGGGTATGTCGCCAGCCGCGATGTTGAAGAGCTGCGCGGCGCCGTGCTGCGTGCGAGCCGCTCGCAAAAGATGCTGCTCACCGCGACCACCGCGAAAGAGCGCGACGAACTCGGCGCGGATATCGAACATGCGCTCGCCGATATCGGCCGCGGACAGCACAACCTGCAAAACTACGCGGACCCGACCGGCGACCAGAAGCGCCTGGCGACGGCGGTCGGCGCGTGGAGCACCGACCTGCGCACTTTCGTCAAACTCGTGAAGGAGCAACCGCTCGATTTGTCGCAGATGAACTGGCAGGTCGGGATCATGGATGTCTCGCTGCTGGTGGCAACAGGCAAGCTGGAAAAGCTCGTGAATGCGCTCATCGAACAGCGAGGCGCGACAGCCAAGGCGACGATTGATTCGGCCGCCGCCATTTATCACGCATCGTTTGTGATGGTGGCCGTGTTGACGCTCGTGCTGATCGTGCTGGCGTTCGCGGTAGGCGAATGGGTCGTGCGGCGGATCGCGAAACAGCTTGGTGGCGAACCTGTCTATGCGATGGAAATTGCGAGCCGGATCGCAGCGGGCGACTTGTCCAACCGCATCGCGATTGCGAAGCGCGACAACACCAGCATGCTCCACGCGCTTTCGGGCATGCAGAAGGATTTATCGGCGACGGTCGGAGAAATTGCGGCCAGCGCGGAAGCGATCGCGTCGGCGTCCAGCGAAATCTCGCAGGGCAACGTGGACCTGTCGCAGCGCACGGAGCAGCAGGCCGTCGCGCTGGAAAAGACGGCGTCGAGCATGGAAGAGCTGACATCCACCGTCCGCCAGAACGCCGAGAACGCGAAGCAAGCGAGTTCGCTGGCATACAACGCGTCGGAGATTGCGGAGAAGGGCGGCGTGGTGGTCGGACGCGTGGTCGCGACCATGGAACAAATCAATGCGAGCGCGAAGAGTATTGGCGACATTATCGGGGTGATCGAAGGGATCGCGTTCCAGACGAATATCCTTGCGCTCAATGCCGCCGTGGAAGCGGCGCGGGCGGGCGAAGAAGGGCGCGGGTTCGCGGTCGTCGCGGGCGAAGTGCGCAATCTTGCGCAACGCTCGTCGGCGGCGGCGAAGGAAATCAAGGGCTTGATCCACGCATCGGTTGCGCGGGTTTCCGATGGCTCGACCTTCGCTCACGAAGCCGGCTCGACCATGGAAGAGGTCGTGAAGGCAGTCAAGCGCGTGACGGACATCATGGGCGAGATTTCGGCGGCGTCGGCGGAACAGAGCAGCGGTATCGAGGAAATCAATCTCGCCGTCACGCAAATGGACGCGGGCACGCAACAGAACGCGGCGCTGGTCGAGCAGGCGGCCGCGGCTGCGCAGTCGCTGGATGATCAGGCGCATGCACTGAAACAGCTGGTCGGTAAGTTTCAGCTCGCGTGATCTCACGTAATGCAATGTGGTGTTGATGCTGATGACTGAACCTGGGCTTGCTGAACCGCAAGCCTTTGTTCTAGAATTCGCGACGGGCGCGGCAGGGCGCCCGGTCTCGCGAAAGTGAAAACACCTGTCACGCGTTATCGCTTCATCTGGATAAACCGCAACGTTGAACCTTTAGCCGCAGCGAGAACGGCGCAACAAGGAGAAACGTCATGTGGTCAACATCCTGTCCCCGCACTATCAATTCCGGACTCACCAATACCGAATTTCTCCGACGCCATGCGCGCCGGCTGCTTCGTCGCGCTCGTGCGGACGATACAAGCACGGCGATGCCCATCGCACGCCGTCTGCTAGCCGCCGGCGTAACCCGCGCGGAGACGCTCGCCGAGCTTCACAAAACGCGCACCGAGGTTCAGCTCAAGCACATATTGAACATGCTGGCGGTCGAGCTGGGTCATTTCGGCTGGGACGCTTGCAAGCCGGAACTCGATACGCGAGAGCCTGCCGTCATCGATCGATACCGCTTCGATGCAGGCGCTTTTGGTGACTACGAGAAGGTGTGGTTTGCCGGTGCCGACGCCGCGCGTGAATGGCAGCGCGAGCATGGCGGGTACATCGTGGAGTACGGCGATCAGGCGGTGGCGATACTTTGGCGCGAGTGAGGAGTTAGAGTGCGAGTTGCTCGCCGACGTGCAAAAAACCGCACAAAACAAGCTAAAGCAACTCCACTTCCTTCCAGTCCGCGTTAGAAAAAAACCGGCTCAGTTCGCGCATGAGTTCATTGAGCGCGGCCATTTCCGGCTGCGTGATCTTCCGTACGTGCTGCGCTTGCGTCCAGTCGCCGTAAAGCATGGCCACCGTCGAGCCGTTAGCCTTCACGGGCAGCAGCACGAACGCGTGGGCATCGCCGAATGAAGGTTTGAACCAGCGCGGCAAGCGCGCTTCAATCCGCGGATCGCGCGCATTTTCGATAAAAATCCCCACCGGGTTCGAGATCGCCAGATGGAACACGTCAGGCTCGAACGCCGCGGGAAACGTCAGCGACGGAAGCAGCGCCTCCACGCCCGTCCCGAGCCCGAGACGCGCGTGGAACTCATTGTTTGACTGGCGCACGAATACCACCGTGCGCGAAAATGCGAGTCCGGCCAGCACCGCTTCCGATGCCAGCGCAAGCACTGCGCTCAGCGCGTTCTTCGAGGGCAGCGAGCGCAAGTCCTCAAGCCCCGCAGCAATCCGCGCTTCCGCCGATACACCCGCGCGCGCGATGGCATCGGCGTCCGCGCGCAGTTCCACGATCTCGCGCATGACGCCATCGTTCGAGTCTTCGTTCGCGAGCGCGAGACTCATCGCGGCGAGCGTGGCGGCATCGGTCAGCAGCACGCGGCTGTAGCGGTTCGCGATATCCACGAGCGACGACTCGCGATAGGTTTCGTCGACATGCTGCGCGGTGAGCGCATCGGCGACTTCGGTCGAATAGTTGGTGACGGCCTGCAGCCAGCGCACGTGACGCGGCGTTTTTTCATCGATAGGGGCGAGTGGGTCGCGCGTCAGCATGCCGGTGCGGATGGTCTCCGGCAGGCGCCAGCGGTCCGCGGCTTCCATGCCGATTTCCTCGAAGGTGACGCCGAGCAACGTGCTGCACGCGACGCTGTCGCTGATCTGCTCGGCCGCAGCCTTGCGGCGCAACTGGTCCCATTCGGTCTCGAGATAGAACGCCACCAGCAGCTTGCCGATCTGCCGCATCAGCGTGCAAACCACGGCTTCTTCCGACGCCCGGAATTCGCTGTGCTCGGTCACTTGGCGCGCGACGGTGCCGGACAGCAGCGTGCGGTTGAGTTCGAGCTTGGCGTCGATGCGTCGCGGCGCGCTTTGATGAAAGTGATCGACCAGTTTCAGACCGACCACCAGATGGCCGACCGCGTCCATGCCGAGCACCATCAACGCGCGCGTCACGGTCGTGATATTGCCGCCGAATGAAATGTACATCGCGGAATTAGCGAGGCGCAGCACCTTCTGCGTGAGGCCGAAGTCAGACAGAACGACCTGGACCAGGGCTGTAAAGTCCAGGTCGTCGTCGCTCATTGCGGACACGGTGGTGCGCAGCGCCTGCGAGAGCATCGGAAAATCCCCGCGCTCGCTCATGCGGCCCCACAGCTTGTCCAGTAATTCGGCTTTGGAATTGCTTGCCATGCGATTGGTGTGAATGCCTTACACGTTCCCGACCGGGTGCCCGGAACGGCTTGAATCGTCGACCTGGGTCGAAGCGTAACGCGCGGAAAAAAGCCCGCTTAAACCCTGCATTTAACCCTGCATAACCTTATAACGGCGCGCACACGCAGAAGCTTTACAGCAGATCATTAATGAAACGCTGCAATAGCTCTGGTTTCTTGTCCCGATCAAGACAAAAACGTGACGGTATCTTATAAAGGCGCCTGGAGAAAGAGCGTTTTATCCTGAAAGCAACGCATCAGGTCGCTCGCGGGCAGGGCTTTGCTGATCAGCCATCCCTGGATCTGGTCGCAGCCCATCTCGATCAGCAGTTCGCGCTGCGCTTCGGTCTCTACGCCTTCCGCCACGAGTTCGAGCCCAAGCGATTTTGCCAGGCCCACGACGGCGGCCACGATTGCCCGGTTGTTGCGCGAGGTCAGCAGGTTTTCGATAAAGCTGCGATCGATCTTCAACTTCGAAAGCGGGAAGCGCTGCAGATAGGACAAGCTCGAATAACCGGTGCCGAAGTCATCGACGGCGAACGCAATGCCAAGCGCCGCCAGCGCCTCGAGCAAACGGGTCGCTTCTTCCGGATCGTGCATCAGCAGGCTTTCCGTGATTTCGAACACGAGCCTGCGTGGATCGAGCCCCGTCAGCTGCAGCGCCTCTTTCACGTTCTGCGTAAAACGCTTGTCGCGAAATTGCTGCGGCGAGACGTTCACTGAAACATAGTCCAGCACGAAACCTTCGCTGTCCCACTGCACCAATTGCATGCACGCGGCCTTGAGCACCCAGTTGCCCAGATAGTTGATCAGGCCGATCGATTCCGCGAGCGGAATGAAAGCGGCCGGCGGCACGAGGCCGTGCACCGGATGCTGCCAGCGGATCAGCGCTTCCACGCCGACCACGCCGCCGCCGCGGCTTTCGGTGATCGGCTGAAAGTGCAGCGAAAACTCGCCGTTGCGCACGCCTTCGTAAAGATCGGCTTCCAGGTTCAGGCGCGCGGCGTTGCGGGGGTCGTCGTCGGGAACATGGAACACGACGATATTGCCGCCCGATGTCTTCGCCTGGGCCAGTCCATGGTCGGCCATGCGCAGCAGGCTGCCGCTCTCTTGCTCGACTTCGTCGGGGAAGATGGCGGCGCCAATGCTCGCCGATAAATGCGTATGTTGTCCGCGATACCGGTAGGGCTGCGCAATCGCGCTCAATACACGCCGCGCGACATCTTCGGCCGCCGTGGTCGCTTCGGCCGAGGTGCCGGCCGACAGCAGCACGGCGAATTCATCGCTGCCGACACGCGCAACATGTTCGCCGGCGCGGGCTGCGTGCTGGATGCGGCGCGCGGTTTCGCGCAGCATGTCGTCGCCGGCGTCGTAGCCCAGCGCGCGGTTGATGCGCTGGAAGTTGTCGATATCCACCAGCAGCAGCGCGGCATGCGTGCCCGTGTGAACCGCTTCGGCCTGGGCGGCATCGATCGCGCTTTTCAGCGCTGTCAGGTTCTCGAGGCCAGTCAGCGAATCGTGATGCAGCGTGTGCTGCAGCGCGGTTTCGCGGTCACGCCAATGCGATACCTCAAACGCGGCGAGCGCAAAACCAGGCAGGTCTGGCGCGTGCGTGGCGAGGATCCGCAGTTCGACGAGGATCGGCGTGGTCAGGGACTTCAGCAGATGCAGCGTCGCGGTCTCCAGCTTGCCGCTTTGTTGTGCGCGCGCGACGAGCGCATCGAGTTCATCTGTTTCGTGCGAGGGCACGAGCTCGTGCAACGAGAGCGAGCTCAGATAGTCCCGGTGATAACCCAGGAACTCGATGCTCCCCGCCGATACATAGCAAAACCGCAGCGACGCATCCACTTGCGCGACGAAATCGACGGCAGCGAGGGTGGCTTCCGTGGCGACGCTTAAGGGCGGCTCAGCTTCATTCACCGCAGCCGCATGCAATAGATGAAGCGGCGCGGCCGAAGCCGGAACAGAGACGATCCGTCCTGCTTTTGTCCCTCGTCCACCGAGCGGTGCCGATCCGGAGACGGCGAGCGGCCGTGGCCGAGGGTCACGGCTACCTGTGGCCAGAACGGGCGCAGGCATGGCTTCGGCTGTGGCGAACCTGGCCATGCAGCCCGGCAACGCGGTGGCGATCAACGTCCTGACCGTCGCGCGAACGGCGACGCTGGTTTGGCCGGCGAGGGCGATCCATGCATTCAAGCGCTCGGCGGTGATCCGTTTTACTGACATGTTTCGGTTATAGCCTGTCTGATTGCATGCCGGGCCGATAGGGGCGCGGCGCACGTTGTCCGGCCAGCGCGCTGCATCGGGCATCGGCTGTCGATGGTCCGGTGATGCGGGCGGGCGCCACCGTAATATCCGGTAACCGCGACTCGGACGCGTTCTTTGCAAGTTAACGGTTATGTCCCGAAATTCTTTAGAGGAATAGCGGAGCGCCCGCAAGCCTTGGCCCCAGCGGGTTTCACGCAATTTGTCGGCGTCACGATTTGGGGTAGAGTGCGGCTGGATGGCTTGGGATTCTGAACTGGCCGGTGGTTCCGCCAAGCGTGATGTTGAGCTATGGTCTGGCTGCTGTCCGGGCTTGATAGTGCGCGTTCGTCGCTCTTTGAGTGTGTAAGCCGGATAGTCGAGCCGAATCCTTAAGCCAACCTCTCACGCTAATCGCCTGAGCTAACCCGCTGTCTGGTCGTCATTCAGTCAACACCGTTCCATTGCTGCACGCCATGATCGCGTCCCCAAGCCGATTGCCGGAGCTGGCCCTGAACACACGCATTGTGATGTGCGAGGCTTGGGCGACGGCCGCCCCTTGCATTGAGCCTGCGATCTCACGCCAACGCAGCCGGTCCATTCATGCCGCCAGTTGATCGGAACCGGCCCCGGCGCGCCGCGCACCACGCCGTGGGCACTCCCGCGGCGAAGACTGCCTCGCCCGTTCTTCGCGAGCCGGAAAGCGTTTATCTCGGCCGCCAGCCGATCATCGATTGCAACGGTGCGCTGCATGCTTACGAGCTGCTTTTTCGCGACAGCCCGGACAATCGCGCGCGCATTTTCGACGATGTGCAGGCCACTGCCCATGTCGTCGCGCGAACGGTGGGCGAGATCGGTTTGTCGGCGGTGCTGGGCGATCACCGCGGTTATGTGAACATGAACCGCGACCTGCTGTTCGATGACATCGTCCACATCATGCCGCCCGAGCGTTTCGTGCTCGAGATTCTGGAAACCGTCACCTTCGATGCCAGGCTTTTCAAACGCTGCGCCCAGTTACGCGCGGCCGGCTTCCAGTTCGCTCTCGATGACGTCGTGTCGCTCACCGATCCCTTGCACGAAGCGTTGCCTTACGTGGATTACGTGAAGGTCGACTTCCTTGCTACCCCGCGCGACGCACTGCCTGAACTCGCGGCCACGCTCAAGCAGCATGGCAAGACGCTGATCGCAGAAAAGATCGAGACGTATCAGGATTTCGAGGAAGCACGCAAGCTTGGCTTCGACCTCTTCCAGGGGTACTTCTTCGCCCGTCCGCAAGTGCTGGTCACGCGCCGCTCGAATCCGTCGCGTACGGCGTTGCTGCGCCTTCTGGGAGTGTTGTCGGGAGAGCCTGATATCGGTGAACTCGAAGCGGAGTTGAAGCTCAATCCGAACGTGGTTGTGCAGTTGCTGCGGCTGGCCAATTCGAGCGCGTTCAAACTGAGCCGGCCGGTGTCGTCGTTGCGCGAGGCCATTGCTGCGACCGGCACGCGGCAGATTTCGCGTTGGACCCAGTTGCTCCTCTATGCCGATGGCCGTCATTTGCCGTGGCGTTCGGACCCGCTGGTGCAACTGGTCGGGACCCGCGCGCGTTTCATGGAGCTGGCGGCGCGGACTATGTGGCCATCGAGTGAGGAATTCGCCGATGCCGCCTTCATGACCGGCATCTTTTCGCTCGTGCATGTAGTGGTCGATTTGCCGCCGGCCGAGATCATGGATTTGCTGAAGTTATCGAAAGAAATGGGTGCGGCGATCGTCGATGGCCAAGGTCCGCTCGGCGCGCTGTTGCGACTCTCTCAGGCGATGGAAAGAGGCGATGCGCCCGAGCTCGATTCAAGCATTGGTTCAAGCGTGGATTTCAAGGTGTTGACCCCCGCCGTGCTTGCCGACCTGCAGGTCGAGGCGGCCACGTGGTTTGGTGCGCATCGGGTGGAGTAGGGATTGGTGGTATCAGGTTTGCTGCGTTCGCTACGTTTCTTACGTGAGCGGAGCGGTTCCGAAGTTTGTCCTGTCGTGTGCGGGTCACGAAAATGGAGGAGTCTCATGAAGCGAAAGTTTGCTGGGAGAATGCTGGGGGTGTCGCTAGGCGCCGCGCTCGCGGTGTACGCACTGGTGGCTTATGCCACGCTCAAGCCCGGCGATCACGCGCCGGTGTTCACAGCGCAGGCGTCGCTGGGCGGCAACGTGTACGACTACTCGCTCGCGAACGAATTGAAGAAGGGGCCGGTCGTCCTGTATTTTTATCCGGCTGCGTTCACGAAGGGCTGCACGATCGAGGCGCATGAGTTCGCGGATGCCGTCGATGAATACAAGGCGCTGGGTGCAACGGTCATTGGTGTGTCGCACGACAATATCGACACGTTGAAGAAGTTTTCTGTGAGCGAATGCCGGAGTAAATTCCCGGTCGCCGCCGACGGTGATGCAAAAATCATCAAGCAATACGATGCAACCATGCCGCTAGTCAGTTCCATGGCTAATCGCGTGTCATACGTGATCGCGCCGGATGGCACCGTGATCTATGAATATACGAGCCTGTCGCCGGACAAGCATGTGGCGAACACGCTGCAGGCGCTGAAAGACTGGAACGAGAAGCATAAGACCCAATAACATGACCCGCCCTGTAAGGTTTTGATCGATGCCGATTATTGTTGCGCTCGTTGTCCTGGTTGCCGTGATCTGCGGCGCGTTTTGGTCGTTCCATGCGTTATCGGCGGCGTTCGGCGTGAGTGTTGCGATTGCTGCTGCGGTAATCGCGGCGCTGGTAGCGGCGGGCGTCGCCGTGTATTTCTGGCTGCGATGGAAAGAAGTCGCACCGAATGTCCACGATGGCGACTGGACGCACGAGCTCAAGCGGGATTGGGGCGGCGTGCGGCTCGCGGCGGCCAAGCGTTTGTGCGAGGTGCGCGTGGGCGGCCAGGTCGGCATGTATATTTTTGCGGACCTGCGTGGAGCGCGGATGGAGCCGGGTGTGTCTGGCGCTGCGAACCCATGGCAAGTGGCGCTGAATGTGAAGGATTCAACGCAGCCACGCTGGAATCTGCCCATGCAAGACCGGCGCGAAGCGCACAAGTGGAGCCGGATTTTGGAGAAGGCCGCGGCTCAGACTTTGTGACGGGTTGTCGTTCGCGTGAGCCGGGATACCATCCACGTTTGTCGGCAGTATCCGGGCTCGTTCCCCGCAGATCGAGCTACATGTGATACCCCATGTCGCCGCGTACCTTGCCGCGAAATACCCAATACGACCACACCACATAAAGCACGATAACGGGTAGCAGGAACATCGTGCCGATCAGCAGGAACTGTTGCGAAAGCGGCGTCGTGGACGCGTCCCACAGCGTTACCGACGGAGGCGCGATAAAAGGCCAAAGGCTGATCACCAGTCCTGTGAAGGCCAAAAAGAACAAGCCAATCGAGCACATGAACGGGACCACTTCGCGGCGTTTCTCAAGCGATGTCCACAATGTCCAGATCAGCAGCGCCGTCAGCACCGGCACCGGCGCGAACACGAAGCTGTCCGGAAAACTGAACCAGCGCGCCGATATCCGCGCGTCCTTCAGCGGCGTCCAGATACTGATCAGCAAGATGAACGCGACCACGCCGAACACCACTTTCTTGGCCGTGCCACGCGCCCATTCCTGCAACTCGCCTTCCGTTTTAAGCACGAGCCAGGTCGTGCCCTGCAGCGCATAACCGAAGATCAGCCCGACCCCTGTCAGCAGCGGAAACGGCGCGATCCAGTCCCAGCTTGTACCGGCAAACACGCGTCCGTGAATGGGAAAACCCTGCATGAACATGCCGAGCACAACGCCCTGCGAGAACGTTGCGACCAGCGAACCGTACCCGAACGCGCTGTCCCAGATCCACTTGCGCGCGCCGACCACTTCGCGGAATTCAAACGCCACGCCGCGAAAGATCAAGCCGAGCAGCATCAGCAGGATGGGGAAATAAACCGCCGGAACAATGATCGCGAACGCAAGCGGGAAGACCGCGAGCAAACCGCCGCCGCCCAGGATCAGCCAGGTTTCGTTGAAGTCCCAGACGGGTGCGACCGAGTTGATCATCAACTGGCGTTCAACGGGGTCTCGACGCAGCAGGAAGACCATGCCCACGCCGAGATCGAAGCCGTCGAGCAGCACGTACATGAATACCGCGAGTGCGAGGATGGCGGCCCACATCGGTACGAGGTCGAGCATCATGATCTCCTGGAAGGGGGAACGACGTCGTCCGGGCCGACGGATTTGGCCGCGCTTGCGCTGCGCGCTGAGCCACCCGATGCACTAGCCGATGCCGCCGATAACGGCCGCGCCGCGCGCGTTTCCGGTTGCAGGAGGTCGTTGTCGGTATCGACGTGTTCATCGGCGGGGCCGATCCGCACGAGCCGCCGCAACAAGATAAAACCCGAGCCGAAGATGACGATATACGCGAGCACATAAAGCAGCCACGAGAGCCCGACATCGCCCGCTGTCAGCGACGGCGTGACCGAGTCCTTCGTGCGCATCAGTCCGTACACGGTCCAGGGCTGGCGACCGGCTTCGGTCGTCGTCCACCCCGCCAGCACGGCGATAAACCCCAGCGGCATGCCATACGTGGCGCATCGCAGCCAGCGGGTACTTGCCTCAAGCTTGCCGCGCGCGAACAGCACGATGCCCGAGAGCACGAGCGCGAACATCAGCAACGCGATACCAACCATGATCCGGAACGCGAAGAACACGACCGCCACGTTCGGCCTGTCCTCGCGCGGGAAGTCCTTCAGGCCGCGCACCGTGCCGTTCAGGCTGTGCGTGAGGTAGATGCTGCCGAGCACCGGTATCGAAATTTCGAAATCGTTGCGCTCGTTGGCCTGGTCAGGAATTGCGAAGATGGCGGCGGGCACGGGCGAACTGGTGTTCCACAGGCCCTCCATGGCGGCGACCTTGACCGGCTGATGTTCGAGCGTGTTAAGACCGTGCGCATCGCCGATAACCATCTGCACCGGCACCATGATCACCAGAAAGATCAGCGCCATCTTGGTCATCACGCGGCTTTCCTCGAGCGCGCGACGCTGCCGCAAATAAAGCGCGCCGACGCCGAGAATCACGAACGCGGCCGTCACCAGGAAGGCGCTGACTGTATGACCGAGACGATAAGGGAAGGAGGGCGTAAAGATGGCGTCGAAGAAACTCGTGACTTCGAAGCGGCCGTCGGGAAGGATCTTGTAGCCGGCAGGCGTCTGCATCCAGCTATTCACCGCGAGAATCCAGAACGACGAAATCACCGTCCCCGACGCGACGAAAACCGCTGCCAGCACGTGCGCCCATTGCGGTACGAGCTTGCGGCCGAACAGCAGGACACCGAGAAACGCCGCTTCGAGAAAGAACGCGGTCAGCACCTCGTAACCCATGAGCGGGCCGATCACGCTGGCGGTGGCATCGGTGAACCGGCTCCAGTTGGTGCCGAACTGGAACGGCATCACGATGCCCGACACCACGCCCATGCCGAATGAAACCGCGAATATTTTCAGCCAGAACGCGGAAAGCCGTCTGTATACATCCCGCTTGGTGATCCACCAGAGCAGTTCCAGCGTCGCGATAAAACACGATAACCCGACCGTGAAGGCCGGTAACAGGATGTGAAACGCAATCACCCAGGCAAACTGGAAACGCGAAAGCAAAACGGCATCTAACGCCATGAACACTCCCGGTGCGAAGTTTCAAATGGGTTGATTCTGCGGTGCACTGTCCGCGTCCGGACGCGCGAATCCAGCGCTGTGGGCGCTATGTTGTGCCTGGTCGCGGCAGTGTTTCACGCATCGACCGTTGCGTACTGGTTTAGATTAAAGCAGGTTTTGGTGAAAGGACATTCCTATTTCATGTCGTCATTCGATGATGCATTCACTGCTCGAACGGATTAACGCAGCGCATAAAGGTGTTGGCCGCAAGGCTGCTGCGGGTTATTTCAGCTTTTCGACCTTCTTATATCCCGATGTAAAACGCGGCGTAACACCGATTGAAACCGGCGCCAATGTGGATGAATTCGCCGGTAGCCGGCATGCGAACCATTCGTCGTATCAGTATAATTACGCTTTCATTACATGCCGCATGGACGACCTTGCGCGCCTCTGAACACATCGGGGACGGCCCCGTTTTAGACGGGAGTTTCCATGTCGTGGTTTCTATTGCTGATCGCCGGCCTGCTTGAAGTGGCGTGGGCCGCGGGTCTTAAGACCTCCGAAGGTTTCACACGGCTCTGGCCATCAGTGTTCACGCTGGTCACGGCCATTGGCAGTTTCGTGCTGCTCGCAATGGCGATGCGCCAGTTGCCGCTGGGTACGGCTTACGCGGTGTGGACGGGTATCGGCGCGGTCGGGGCATTCGTGTTCGGGATTGTCATGCTGGGCGAAGCGCTGACGGTTGCGCGAGTCGCGAGTGCCGTACTGATCGTGATTGGGTTGATCGGATTGAAATTGTCGTCGGGGCATTAAATCCGACAATTCAACGCACTGCAGCGGCCTTTTGTCGCGGACACATCGCGCGTGCTCATCGAGGCGCTCGTTAAAGGCGTCGCAAAAATGACCGTTATAGAGTGCATTGCAGGGTTCGGGACTGAGCGCGCCGCTGTTTAGGGATTAAGGGCTGAATCAGGAACGTTGGATGCCGCCCACGTTCACTTATGACGCGATGCATTACCACGCTGTGCGTGGCTATAATGACTTTCAGTTGTCTTGAAAATCCTGAGAAATTTGCCGGGTTCGGTAGCCCCAGTTTGGGCACATGAATCTGGAACAACGCCAGAATAAGGTGGGCCGGGTCAAACCTACCGGGCCGAATCCATTTATCCCCAGCCTGTCGGGCAGCTTGAGCGGCGGCTCAGGCATTCGTAGCCGGATGCGCCGGAATCTGCCCGGCGCTCGGGCGCGGGGCGAGCAGCGCGCAAGGAGACGGTCATGCTTGAAGCACTTTCGCTGGCAGCGGGTCTTTCGTGGGCCAGCGGGCTTCGACTGTACCTGACGGTGTTCGTCGCGGGGCTGTTCGAGCGCATGGGACTGGTTCATCTACCCGATACCCTCGCGGTGCTCGGTTCTCCGTGGGTAATCGGCGTGGCTGCAGCGCTCGCTGTAGTCGAGTTTTTCGCCGATAAAATCCCCGCCTTCGATTCCCTCTGGGACGCCATCCATACCTTCATTCGCATTCCGGCCGGCGCGGTGCTGGCCGTCGGCGCGTTTGGCCACGCCGATCCGGCGCTGCTGACCGTGGCCGCGCTCGCCGGCGGTACGCTCGCGGGCGCCGCGCATCTGGCAAAAGCCGGCACGCGCGCACTGATCAATTTATCGCCGGAACCGGTGTCGAACTGGGTGGCATCGGCGACCGAGGATTTCGGCGCGCTGCTCGGCATCACGCTCGCGTTGTTCGTGCCGTTGTTGTGCCTCGTGCTGATCATCGCGTTCCTCCTGTGTGCGGGCTGGGCATTGCCAAGGCTCGTGAGAGGCGTGCGTGGCGGCTTTGGGCGGATGGCCAAGCACATGGTGCCCAGCGTCAGCGCACGCGTGAATCCCGGCGTGGGCCGCTTCAGGAGCAAGCACGATTGAGTACGAGTAGCCTGGGCGGCGAGCTGAAGCAGGATCCGAAGCAAGACTCCAAGCAAAATTCGAGGCGAGGACTGAGTTTCGCGCAGATCGCGCGCCAGTCGCTGCGGATGACCGCCCGCGACTGGCGCGCGGGCGAGTTAACCATGCTCATCCTTGCGCTCGTGCTGGCGGTCGCCGCGCTCGCGAGCGTCGGCTTTCTCGGCGATCGGATGCGCCAAGGGCTGGAGCGGGATGCGCGGCAGATGATTGCTGCGGATTTCGTCGTGCGCGCCGATCATCCGGTCGATCCCGCGTTCGCCGCAGAAGCGTCGCAACTCAAGCTCGATACGGCGACCACGGCGATTTTCCCCAGCATGATCAGCGCGGGCGTTTCGGCGAATGGATCAAACCCGCCCGTCGCCCGCCTCGCCGCGTTGAAGGCGGTTTCCCCCGGATATCCGCTGCGCGGCGCGGTACGCACTGCAACGGCCGTCGATCAACCAGGGGCGCCCGCCACCACTATTCCTGCACCCGGCACCGTCTGGGTCGACCCCGCATTGCTCGATGCGCTGAAAGTGCCTGTCGGCGGCACGGTCCGCGTGGGTACGCGCACGTTCAAGGTCGCGGCGGTCATCACGCGTGAACTCGATCGCGGTTTTTCGTTTGTCAGCTTTTCGCCGCGCCTGATGATGCGTGCCGATGAACTCGCGTCCACCGGCCTCGTCACGTTCGGCAGCCGCGTGACTTATCGGCTGCTGGTGGCGGGACCGGATGCGCAGATCAAGCAGTTCGCCACGTTCGCCCGCGCCAGGGTGGATGACGGCAAGCTGCGCGGCGTCGCGCTCGAATCGTTGCAGGACGGCCAGCCGCAAGTGCGTCAGACCATCGATCGCGCCAGTCATTTCCTCACGCTCGTCTCGCTGCTCACCGCGCTGCTCGCGGCGGTTGCCATCGCCATGGCCTCGCACCGTTTCGCGCGCCGGCATCTGGACGGCTGCGCCGCGATGCGCTGCCTCGGCGTGAGCCAGGGAACGTTGCGGGCATTGTTTATCGGTGAGTTCCTGATGGTCGGATTGCTGGGCAGTGCGGTGGGCGTCGTGCTCGGCTTCGGCGGGCATCTGGTGCTGCTGGACTGGCTGGGAGCGCTCGTCGATGTCGAGTTGCCGCCGCCCAGCGTCTGGCCCGCGTTGCAGGGCATAGCGACCGGACTGGTGTTGTTGCTGGGTTTCGCTGTGCCGCCGTTGCTGCCGCTGACGCGCGTGCCGCCGGTCCACGTGATTCGCCGGGAGCTTGGCGATGCAGGCCGGGTCGCGTGGATCGCTTACGGCGTGGGCGTGCTGTTGTTCGCCGGCCTGCTTGTGCTCGCAGCCGGTGAGTGGAAGCTGGGCGGGATCGTGGCGGGCGGATTCGCGGGCGGCCTGGTGCTGTTTGGCGCTATCGCGCGCGTGGCGCTCTGGGGCGCCGCGCGGTTTGTGCGCAGCGAACGCGTGGGCGCGGGAGTGGGCTGGCGATACGCGCTGGCATCGCTTGAACGGCGCAGCGGCGCGAGCGCGCTGCAGATCACGGCGCTTGGCATCGGTCTGATGTGCCTGCTGCTCATTGCCATGACGCGCAGCGACCTGATCGCGGGCTGGCGGCAATCGACGCCGCCGGACGCGCCGAACGAATTTCTCATCGATGTCCAGCCTGACCAGCGCGCCGGCGTGACTGATTACCTCAAGCAGCACGGGCAGGGTGACGCGGTGTTGTCGCCAATGGTGCGCGGTCGTCTGATTGCCGTGAACGGCAAACCGGTCAGTCCCGACAACTACGAAAAGGCCGATGCAAAACGTCTGGTCGACCGCGAGTTCAACCTCTCGTACACCACCGAACTACCCAGCGATAACCGCGTGACCGGCGGCGACTGGTACGGCACGGAGGGCAAACCGCAGGTATCGATAGAAGAGGGACTCGCGAAGATCATCCACGTGAAACTCGGCGATGTAATGCGTTTCGACGTCGCCGGCATGCAGGTCGAAGGGCCGGTCACGAGCCTGCGCAAGGTCGACTGGAATTCGTTCAAGGTCAACTTCTTCGTGCTGATGCCGCCGTCGTCCATCAGCGATTTGCCCGCCACGTTCATCACGAGTTTTCATTTGCCGCCGGGACAACAAAGTTTGATCGATGGGTTGATCAACAAGTATCCGAGCGTGACTGCTATCGATATCGCGCCGATTCTCGCGCAGATCCAGCGCGTGCTGGAGCAGGTCATTGGCGCCGTGCAGTTCCTGTTTGTCTTCACGCTCGCGGCCGGCGTGCTCGTGTTGTACGCGGCGCTGGCCGGCACGCGCGACGAGCGTGTGCATGAGTCCGCGTTGCTGCGCGCGCTTGGGGCATCGCATAAACAGGTGCGCTCGGTGCAGACCGCGGAGTTCGTGGCCGTGGGCGCATTGAGCGGGCTGATGGCCGCGCTGGGCGCGCAGGGAATTGGCTATGTGCTGGCGACGCGCGTGTTCGAGTTTCACATCGATTTCAACCCGTGGCTGGTGCCCGCGGGGATTGTGGCGGGCGTCGTGTGTTCGGGCGTGGGTGGCTGGATGAGCTTGCGCCGCGTGCTGTCGCGGCCCGCGCTGCAATCGCTGCGGGATGCCTGAACGACCTGGAAAGCCCAAGGTTGTTCATTGCGCCAATGTCCCGATAACCCCCAAAGAAAACGCATGACCGACGCAAATATTGAACAAGCGCCGCAACCCACGGCATTTGAACTCGTTGGCGGCGAGGAGCGCGTACGTGCACTCGTCGACCGGTTCTACGACCTGATGGATCTCGAACCGGAATTCGCCGGGTTACGGGCGTTGCATCCCCCGACGCTCGAGAATTCCCGCGATAAATTCTTCTGGTTCCTGTGCGGCTGGATGGGCGGCCCGGACCATTACATCAGCCGCTTTGGACATCCGCGTTTGCGTGCTCGCCATATGAACTTCGCGATTGCCTTGCCGGAGCGCGATCAGTGGTTGCGCTGCATGGCGTGGGCAATGGAAGACGTTGGCCTTGACGCGCCCTTGCGTGAACGCTTGCTCACCTCCTTCTTCGATACCGCCGAGTGGATGCGTAACCGCCCCTAGGGTGTTGGTTCATTGCTTACAAACATGGCTTCAAACCCCTGCGTGTAGCGGGCGTAGGCGAGTCCGCAAGTAACCCGTCTCCGCACTGCCCGCATTGCCCATCGCCTCGGTTAATCGGTAGTTTTGAGCCGGTTATGATCGATATTCAAGGTTAACCGACTTTTCTATGCCGGTTAACCAAGATGACTGTATTTGACCAAGAAATCCATAAACGGTAAAATTATGCCGGTAGTTCCGTGTTTTAGCTGCTAACCGGCATAAAAATGCACTTTAATCTGTCTAACTCTCAAGAAGTCGTAGCGGAGTTGGGGCAACGTCTGCGCGCGCATCGGCTTCTGCAGAATCTTCAGCAGGACGAACTCGCCAGCCGTGCCGGAATCTCTGAGCGGGCTGTTCGCAATATTGAGCGTAGCGGGCGTGCCACGCTCGATAACTTCGTGAGGGTCGTCATGGCTTTGGGGCTGGTGGAGGAGTTGGGCGGAATTTTTGCGCTGAAGCCCAAATCCATCAAGGCGATGGAGGCGGTCAGCGTCAAGCGCCAGCGCGCTTCGCGAGCGACAGAATGAGGAAGCTGAGCGTGATTTACGCGGGTTGGGGTGAGCGCTTCGAGCTCGGCCAGCTGGCCGACGACGGCACTGACCTCCTGTTTGAATACTCCGCGCTCGCGCAGCAGCGCGGCTTGAATTTGTCTCCACTCAAGATGCCGCTCGCAGCGACAACGTATGGAGACTTCCCTGCGCATCAACTGCGACTGCCCGGCCTCGTGAGCGACTGCTTGCCGGACGGCTGGGGCATGCTCCTGGTGGACCGGTTGTTCCGGAAGCTTGGGCGGGATCCCCGGCTCGTGTCTCCGCTGGACCGGCTGGCTTTCATCGGCGAAAAAGCGATGGGCGCGCTCGTCTTTGAACCCAATGACGGCGAAGTGCTGGTTCCGGAGGATGTTCAGCTGCTTACGCTCGCTCACGAAGTCCGCCAGGTGATAACGGATGACAGTGAGGCGCTCTTGCGCGAGCTCGCGCTGATGGGCGGCTCACCGCACGGCGCGCGTCCCAAGGTATTGGTCAACTATGACCCGCATTCCGGCCGGATGTCGAACTCGGAGCAAGGACTCGGGACACCGTGGCTCGTAAAATTCCCGGCGCAGCACGATCACAAGGAAGTCTGTGCGGTCGAGGCAATGTATGCGGCGATTGCCGTGGCCTGTGGACTTCGGATGCCCGCCACCAATTACTTCGATCTCAGTCCCTCGCTGTCGGCGTTTGGCGTCGAGCGGTTTGACCGCTCCAACGGGATGCGTGTGCCGATGCATACGGCAGCGGGCGCGGCTCACTCCGACTTCCGCGTGCCGCAGATGGACTACATCACGCTGCTGCGGCTAACGCAGTTCATGACGCGGGACGCGCGCGAAGTTCAGCAGGCATTTGACCGATGTGTGTTCAACGTCGTGTTCAACAACCGCGATGACCACGCAAAGAATTTCTCATTCGTGATGGCCGCAGACGGCCGCTGGCAGTTTTCGCCCGCCTATGACCTGACGTTCAACGGGGGCCCGGGCGGTGAGCATCAGATGGACATTTGCGGCGAGGCAAGGGCGCCGGCGCGCGAGCATTTGATGAACCTCGCCAGCAAGACCGGCGTTGCATCGCGTATGGCATCGCAGAGCATCGAACGCATTGCCTCGGTTGCGTCCGGGTTCCGGCACTATGCCAACGGCTTGCCAATCACTGAGGAGACGCTCGTCATGATGGAGCGCACCGTCAGGGCGAATCAGTCGCGGATGGCCTGACTCTCCGCTCAACGAATGGCATATCAGTCCGTGCCCGGCAGCCAGACGAGAGAGTGCGCAACCGCCCGCGCGAAGGCGCCTTGGCCGCAGACCCGCATAATACGGGTTCATTTTCAGCCGGCGACAGACCAGGAGATTCCCTATGAGCACACGCGCGCTGTTTCGCGAAGACGCCTATTTGACGCGTTGCGAGGCGTTGGTAACGGCTATCGACGAGCTCGGTATCCATCTCGATCAAACCGTGTTTTATCCGCTGGGCGGCGGCCAGGCCGGCGACGCTGGATCGCTGACGCTGGCGGACGGCACGCGCATCGAAATAGCGGACACCCGCAAGGCCAAGTTCGAAGGCGCCACGCCTGATGATGCCGTCCATGTGCCCGTGCCGGATCAGGAGGCGCTGCTCGCCAAGCTGAAAGTGGGCGATCGGGTGACAGCTGAGATCGATTGGAAACGGCGTTACCGGCACATGCGCCTGCATACGGCTACGCATCTGTTGTGCGCGGCATTACCCTATCCCGTCGATGGTTGCAGCATCACCAGCGGTTATGCCCGCATGGATTTCGCGACGGTCGAACCCATCGAACGCGAGGAACTGGAAACGCGCTTGCGTGAGCTGATTGGCGGCGCGCATCCGGTGGCGACCGAGTGGATCACCGATCAGGAAATGGAGGAGCGTCCCGAGCTCGTCCGCACGATGAGCGTGAAGCCGCCGGCCGGCATGGGGCGCGTGCGGTTGCTGCGTATCGAAGGGATCGATCTGCAGCCGTGCGGCGGTACGCATGTGCGCAATACGAGCGAGATCGGTGACTTGAGGATTGCGAAAGTGGAGAAGAAAAGTGCACGCACGCGGCGTCTCGTAATCGAGTTCGCGTGATGCTCGACGCACGCGCTCAAGCGGTGCTGGACACATGGTTCGGTGCGCCGGATTCAGCGGAGTTCGGCCACGCGCGCAAGGTCTGGTTCAAGAAGGACGTCACCTTCGACGCCATGCTCCACGAGCGCTTCGGCGCTCTGCTCGAGGAGGCGTTGGAGGGGCGGCTTGCATCGTGGGCGGCTACGCCGCTTGGCGCGCTGGCGTTGATCGTGTTGCTGGATCAGTTCACGCGCAATTGCTTTCGCGGGACGCCGCGCGCATTCGCTGGGGACAACGAAGCATTGAAGCTGGCGGATAAACTGGTCGATACACACGGCGATCTCACGTTGCCGACGATTCATCATCGTCTATTCGTCGCCATGCCCTTCGAGCACGACGAGGCGTTGGCAAGCCAGCGCGAAGCCGTGCGTCTGCTTCAGGCACTCTTCGATGAATCCGGCGATAAGGACGTGCAAGATTCTCTGGGCTACGCGCATCGCCATGCTGAAGTGATCGAGCGCTTTGGCCGATTTCCACATCGCAACGTCATGCTCGGCCGCGAGACAACGGCAGAGGAACACGCATGGCTCAAGAAGAAGGGCGGCTTCTGACGTTCTAACGCCCGCCCGCCACATCGAGCAATGCGCCGGTCACGTACGCCGAAGCATCGGACAACAACCACACAATCGACTCCGCCACTTCATTGGCCGTGCCAGGCCGCCCCAACGGAGTGAGCACGCCCAACTGCGCCGCGCGATCCGGTTTGCCGCCGCTTGCGTGAATCTCGGTATCGATCAAACCAGGCCGGATGGCATTCACGCGCACGCGTTCCGGGCCAAGTTCTTTCGCGAGGCCGATCGTCATGGTGTCGACGGCGCCCTTCGATCCCGCGTAATCAAGGTACTCGTTCGGTGCCCCGAGCCGCGCTGCCGCCGACGACACATTGACGATCGAGCCGCCCCGTCCGCCACGTTTCGTCGACATGCGGCGCGCCGCTTCCCGCGCGCAGAGATACGCGCCGAGCACGTTGGTATCGAAGACGCGTTTCATGCGCGCGACGTCCATGTCCGCGAGCGCGGAACCGGGCGCGACAATACCCGCGTTGTTCACGAAACCATCGATCGGGCCGAAGGCGTTCAGCGTTGCATCGAACATCGCGATCACATCTGCTTCTTCGCAGACATCGCCCTGGATGGCGATTGCGCGGCCGCCAGCGGCTTCCACGCCGGCGACGGTTGCATCGGCGGCGCTGCGGTTGGTCGCGTAATTCACGCCGACCGACCAGCCGCGCGCGGCGCATAACAACGCGGCGGCACGGCCGATTCCGCGGCTGCCGCCTGTGATCAACACTACCTTCGACATCGTCGAATTCTCCATTGAGATATCAAACCGCGTCGCGTTTCTCAGGCCAGCGGTCCACCAGCGGCGGTGTATAGGCTTTCAGCGATTCAATCAGCTTCACGGGATCGGCGTTGACTTGCAGCATGTCGAGGTACGGCGCGCGCATGAAACCTTCTTCCACCGTATGGCGCAGCATGGCGAGCAGCGGATCGTAATACCCGTCCACGTTCAGCAACGCGACCGGCTTCTCGTGATACTTGAGCTGAGCCCACGTGTAGGTCTCGAACAGCTCTTCAAACGTGCCGACACCACCCGGCATCGATACAAATGCATCCGAGAGATCCGCCATTTTCTTCTTGCGCTGATGCATGTCGGGCACGACATACAGTTCCGTCAGACCTTTATGACCGACTTCCTTGTTCATCAGCAATTCGGGAATGACACCAATGGCGCGGCCACCCAGTGCGAGGACTTCATCGGCGATGATGCCCATCAACCCCACGCTGCCACCGCCGTAGACGAGCGCGAGATCCGCTTCCACCAATGCGCGGCCGAACGCTTTTGCCGCTTCGGCATAGACCGGTCTGGCTCCATTCGCGGAGCCGCAATATACGCAGACTGCTTTCATTAACTAGGTTCCTTAGGGGCGCCGTCTTCCTTCGGCGCGCGGTAATCGGCAAAGACGCGTTCCGGCATTTTGCCCGACACGAGGTCGTCGAAAATTTGCCGTGACCGCCCGCGGAGGTACGGCGCCATCATCGAGATGATATGCAGGCTCGCCTGATGCAATTCCGAGCGGATGGTTTCCTGCTCGTTGTATTTGCGCGGATTCATGACGAACTGATACGACAGCCAGTACGTCGCGATCACGCCCATGTTGGTCGCGATCACCTTGATTTCCGCGGGCGTCGCGACCATTTCGTGATCGGCTACAAGGGCATCGCACAGTTGCTGCGCGAAGTTGACCTTATGGGTGATGATCTGCTTGAAATGCGTTTCGAGCGTGCGGTTTCGCGCGAGCAAGTCGTTCAGGTCGCGATACAAAAACCGGTACTGCCACAGGAAATCCGCCATGTACTGCAGGTACGACCACATCTCGTCAATCGTCGGACGATGGTCTTCCGGAAAACGCAGGCGCTTTTCGATCTGCTGTTCGAACTGCGCGAAAATGCTGTTGATGATGTCGTCTTTATTGCGGAAATGGTAGTACAGGTTGCCTGGACTGATTTCCATCTCTTCCGCGATGGTGGTCGTCGTGACGTTCGGTTCCCCAATATCGTTGAACAGCTTCAGCGATAGTTCGAGAATCCGTTCGCGGGTGCGGCGGGGAGGTTTGGCTTCCATGTCGTCCGGACCTGGTTGACCGGCTCCGGGTGAGGGCGGCCTGAGGCGGCCTGCGTGACGACGTCACGAACCCGGAAATCGGTGGCTATCTTGAATATCGGACGATTATAAACGGCTGGAAGGGCGCGGGGTCCGCGGGGCCGGCGGTTGCGTAGCGAACGGCGTTTAAAACAGCATCAGCGCCCATCGCCACAGCAGAGGGCCGACTATCAGGCCCCACGTGAGCACGCAGACCAGCAAGGCGACCATCACGGCCGCGCTGCCGAAATCCTTCGCTCGTTTGGACAGTTCGTGCCGCTCCAGCGAAATCCGGTCGATTGCCGCTTCCACGCTCGAGTTAAGCAACTCCACCATCAGCACCAGCAGCACCGATGCCAGCAGCGCCGCGCGTTCAACCGGCGAGACCGGCACGAAGATGCCGCACGGCACCAGGATAGCCGCGAGCGTGAGCTCCTGGCGAAACGCACTTTCTTCACGGATCGCCACGCGAAAGCCGTTCAGCGAATTTTTCATCGCGTGCCAGGCGCGAGTCAGCCCGCGATTGCCCTTGTACGGATTGAACGGCAACGGAGCGAGCGAATCGTCGGCGCTCAAGGGCTCGCTCGGATGCGGCGGCGAGCTCTCGATGTCGTCGTCTTCGTTGCTGAAGGGTTCCCGGTGTATCAAGAGCAGGGATTTCGCTTGCACTGAAGGTTTGGCTTTCACATTGCGCTTCTTTGAAACTTGCTGTGATTGGTGTGACGCACGCTTCGGCGTACTCGCTGAGCCGCGCTCGACGCCAGGCCGCGGCGCAGAAGTGCAAGGCGAGTCCGCCGACGACTGGTTGCAATTACCGTTGCAGCTGGGCGCATCACATGTTGGCATCATCGGCCGATGAGTCCCGACCCGCGCAGCTTGCCGTGACACCGCCACGTTGCGCGAAGAGCGCGGCGTTCCATCATGCCGCAGCCCCGCGCTCAAGCCAGATTACGCCGTTGCTTGTTTCTGCGTCGCACCACGCGTTGCAAGCGGCTTCAGATTCGACGCAAATTGCTCCGATGCCGCCCGCCACGAGAATTTCTCCGCCCACGCACGGGCATCGGCGCGTTCAATCTTCAGCGCCCGCAAACATGCTTCGCGCAGGTCTTCGTCGAGCGCACCCGGGCCATCGGTACCGAGCACATCGATCGGACCCGTCACCGGGTACGCCGCGACTGGCGTGCCGCATGCCATCGCTTCGAGGAGCACGAGGCCGAAGGTATCGGTGCGGCTCGGAAACACGAATACGTCGGCGGCCGCATAGACCTTCGCCAGTTCTGCCTGCGAGAGCACGCCAAGATAGTTCGCATTCGGGTAACGCGATTTCAGTTCGGCCAACGCCGGGCCTTCGCCCGCGACCCACTTCGATCCGGGCAGATCGAGCTTCAGGAAGGCCTCAACGTTCTTCTCGACCGCCACGCGTCCGACATACAGAAAAATGGGCCGCGTCGTGTTCAGGACCTTCGAATCCATCGGTTGAAAGATATCCAGATCCACGCCGCGTGTCCACAGGACCACGTTCGTAAAACCGAACTTTTCGAGGTCGTTTTTCACGACGGGCGTGGGCGCCATCACTGCTTGCGAGGGCTTGTGAAACCAGTGCAAAAACTTATAGGTTGCGCCGAGCGGAATGTGGAACCGTGCCTGCACGTATTCAGGAAAACGCGTGTGGTACGCGGTCGTGAACGGCAGTTTGTTGCGCAGCGCGAATGAGCGCGCGGCCATGCCGAGCGGACCTTCCGTCGCAATATGGAGCGCATCCGGCGCAAACTCCTCGATGCGTTGCGCGACGCGGCGGCGCGGCAGCAGCGACAGGCGAATCTCGGGATACGTCGGGCATGCGATGGTCCTGAATTCGAGCGGCGTCAGCAATTCCACGCGATGTCCCAGCGCAGTCAGTTCGCGGCTGGTGCTTTTCAATGTACGCACGACGCCGTTGACTTGCGGTTCCCATGCGTCGGTAACGATCATGATTTTCATTCGATGGCCTCGATAAGTGAAAGCATTCAGGCGGTTGATCAAGATGCTTGATCAGGCAGTTGCCCCGGCCTTTTGCGAATGGTGTTCAGGAGAACGCAGGACCGTCCAGTAGATGATCTTCAGCTCGCCTTCGAACGTCTCGACTAGCGCAGACAAGCTTTCCACCCAGTCGCCGTCATTGCAGTACAGGACACCGTCGATATCGCGGATTTCAGCTTTATGGATGTGGCCGCAGACAACGCCGTCGCAGCCGCGGCGACGCGCTTCATCGGTCATCACGTGCTCGAACTTCGAGATGAAGTTCACCGCGTTCTTGACCTGATGCTTGAGGTATTGCGAGAGCGACCAGTAGTTCAGGCCGAGACGGCTGCGCACGCGGTTGAACCAGCGATTGAGCAACAGGATCAGCGTGTAGAGCGTGTCGCCGAGATAAGCGAGCCACTTGGCGTGCTGGATGACGCCGTCGAAGAGATCGCCATGCACGATCCACAGGCGCTTGCCGGCCAGCGTGGTGTGAAAGGCTTCCTGGCGCACGTGGATATCGCCGAAAGCGAGGTCGCAGAACTGACGCGCGGCTTCGTCGTGATTGCCCGGAATGTAGACCACTTGCGTGCCTTTGCGCGCTTTGCGCAGCACTTTCTGGATCACGTCGTTGTGCGCTTGCGGCCAGAACCAGCCCTTGCGCAGTTGCCATCCGTCGATGATGTCGCCGACCAGGTACAGGTACTCGGAATCGTTATGGCGCAGAAAATCGAGCAGATAGTTCGCCTGGCAACCGCCGGAGCCGAGATGGATATCGGAGAGCCAGATGGTGCGGTAGCGATGGTCGGCGGGTTCGTCGTCGGGGCGAGAGGTGGTGCCCGTAGCGGTGGGGGGAGTGAGGCTCGCGCCAGTAGTTTCAGGGGAAGGGGGAGGCGCAACGTCGGTGCGGAACGCGACGGCTTCGGCATCGCGGAGGGTAATGGCTAACAGGTGACTCGCAGACGATTTAGTGGCCATGGGCACGCGCAACGGGTTGCAGTGCGGCCATTGCGCCATGCACACGTGACCGAGCCATGACAGTCACGAAAACTTCTTATTACTAAGGGTTGCGAATGTGCGGTGAGGAAGGAAAAACGCCTCGAATTACCCCGTTATTCGGTGTCTTCTGCGGAGTTGTCCGAGGCGGTCCCGTCGGCGCTGCGGGCGTTTGGCGTCGCATGACAACACGCTCTGTCCAGGCGCGATCTCGTTCACGACCGGGCTCGCACAGTTAGAAATTCCTGCGAAGGAAAACGTTGCTGTGGAGCCACGGCTGCGCAAAAACTGAAACAATACAACAGGCGCGCCGAGCGTCTTCACCGCGTTGGCATAGCCTATACTTTCGAATTTACGATGGAATCCTATGCAACTGGATAGTGGAACAGTGGGGCCGGTCGTTCGAATGTCGATGTGCAAGGTATGCAACGAACCTGCGCCTCTTTACGGCGTTACGGATTTCAATAAGAGCTGCGAAGAGCGGCGCGGGCGCTACTTGCCGCTTACCGGCGTGCCGGTCTATTACCATCAATGCGATGCTTGCGGCCTGATCTTCACGAATGCGTTCGATCAATGGAGCAAGGCCGACTACCTGCAGCACATTTATAACGACGATTACGTGCTCGTCGACCCTGACTACATTGATTCACGGCCTGCGGGCAACGCCGCTTTCATTCTCGATTTCATCAAGAAAGATCGCGCGTTGAGGTGTCTCGACTATGGCGGTGGCAATGGCGCGCTGACGTCGTTATTGTGCGCGGGCGGAGTCGACGGACATAGCTGGGACCCGATGGATGAACAAGCTGTGTCGCCGGCCGGCTCATTCGATTTCATCAGTGCATTCGAGGTTCTGGAACACACGCCTGAACCGCTGGCAACGGCCAAGGAAGCGCTCGGACTTCTAAACGGACGGGGTGTGTTGCTGTTTTCCACGTTGACGATAGATCACGTGGCGCCGCGGGGGATGGACAATTGGTACATCGCGCCTCGCAACGGCCACATCACGCTTTACACGCGACGCTCATTGCAGACGATGTTTGCGGGATTGGGATATCGGATCCATCATTTCAACGACAACCTGCATATGGCGTTGAAGGAAGCTCCCGACTGGCTGAGCTGAGACCGACAAAGGCGAGATCGGAGAGAACGCTGAATTTTCAGCGCTCAACAGACGCTTCGGAAACCTAAGGTATTTCGTCGGGCCGTGATCCACGACATTCCAACATCGCCAACGGCGGATTAACCCTTAGCCTGAACCACGCCCAAATCCACGCCCACGACCCGCGTTCCGGCCAGCCGGTCGTGCAAGAACTGTCGCGCCGGATCGAGCCATACCGCTGCTGCCCAAAGCACGATCCACACAGTGGTCACCACCAGCGTGGTCGGAACGGAAAGCTTGAGCAGCGGATGCAATGCCAGCGGCGGCAAGAACCACAACCACGCGAACACATACCGCGCGATGGCGCGAGCGGTCGAAACCGGCGCGCCACGCGCATCGACCACTTTCAGCCGCCAGGTTTTCATCGGCAGGGTCTGGCCGCCATGCGTCCAGAAGTAGACGAAATAAACGGCGAGCACAAACCCGATCCACGCCATCAGCAGATTGTGATGGGTGAGTCCGTTGCGTTGCTGGGTGAGTGTGCTGAACAAATATCCAGCGATGAAAACGATCCCGAACAGGATCACGCCTTCGTAGAGCATCGTAGCCAGGCGACGACGCAGCTTGGGCGCGGTCAATCCGGGAGACCCGACAGATTCCAGGGAGGATGCGCTCACTTTTGCCTAAGACCCGTTGAAAACGGATGGCGCCTGCTGCGGCGAAACCGGAATTGGCGTGGCCGGCACAAAACTAGCGGCGCCGGGAATCGATGGCGCGGCGGGAGCGGCAGTGGCGGCGGGAGAACCGGACGCCCCCATTTCGCCAACAGCCTCGGAAGCGCGCGCGTGTTCCCGGGCAGTCATCAGCCGGTCGATATCCTTGACCTCGGTCTTGCCGGTTGGCGGCGCGCTGACAACGGTCGGCCGGCGAGGGTGCTCGGCCGCGGCGAGCTTTTTCTTCTGCTCTTCCGGGAGCTTTTGGTACGCATCCCACGCCCGTTCCCGTTTCTCAACAGGCACTGACTTGGAAACCTGATAATTCTCGCGGGCGACCTTGCGCTGATCCGGTGTCATATGGATCCACTCGGCCATTCGCTCGTGAAGGCGTTTTTGCGCTTCAGGCGACATCTTCTTGTATCGCGACGCTATCTTGATCCAATTGCGTTTGCGTTCCTCGCTGAACTGATCCCATTCGGAGGCAAACGGCGCGAGCGCGACCCGTTGAGCGTCGGTGAGCTTGGCCCAGGCCATGGGACTTGCGGGGGAGGAGAGCGAAGAAAGCGGCGACAAGACTTCTGCCGCGCTCGCCCCGGCAGGGGCGGCGGCAACGGGCACCGCCGAAGCGGACGAATAGAAACGCGGATAGGTGGCGGCAAACGCGACAAGTCCCGCAATTGCGCATCCAAAGACAATCGCGAGGCCGCGCTTGTAACTCACCCGATGACTCCTGCAGTCTTAGTGATTGCGCGTCAGGTACGCGTTAAAACCGTGGTCGAGATAGGCGTCGAGCGGAAGCGTGTCGCTGAGCATGGCAGCGTCGATATCGGCGAGTTCCGCGGTGCGCTGCTGGTCCTCGAAATAAGCGATGCCAGCCAATCCGATCACCAGCGCGAGCAGCGGCCACGCCAGCGCGAGCCGCGAGAAGCGACCGCGTTTACCCGTGTGCACCGAGTCGTGCGAACCCGGACCGGCGATGGCCGCCCCGGCGAGCGCAGGCGCAAAAACCGGCGCCGCGACGGCGACTTTTTCCGGTTTCTTGCGTGCGATCGCCGTCCGGCGCCCCGCTGCGAGCTTGTCGAGCGATGCGGTGGGCAGCGAATTGATATTTTCGTCGAGCGCGCGGCGTACCTTCAGCGCGAACTCGGTTTCCTTGTGATCGAGAGCGTTGCTCATAGCGTGATTCCTTTCGCCTTCAGCGCGTGTGCCAACGCATGCGTGGCCCGCGAGCAATGTGTTTTTACGCTGCCTTCAGAGCAGCCCATTGCAGCGGCGGTTTCGGCGACATCCATATCCTCCCAGTAACGCATGAGAAACGCTTCCCGTTGACGTGCTGGTAGTTTTTGGATCTCGGCGTCGATCAGGTTGAGCACCTGTTCACGCTCAAGCCGGCTCTCGCTGCTTTCCGCACCGACCGTCCCATCTTGCGATTCGAAGGTTTCGAGGGGGTCGAATTCGTCGTCGTCGGCGTTGCCGAACGAGGAAAACAGGCTTACCCACGTATTGCGGACCTTTTGGCGCCGGAAATAGTCGTGCGTTGCATTTTGCAGGATACGCTGAAACAAAAGGGGCAATTCGGGCGGAGGCCGGTCGCCGTATTTTTCGGCGAGCTTGATCATCGCATCCTGAACGATGTCGAGCGCCGCATCGTCGTCGCGTACGGTGTACACCGTCTGCTTAAACGCGCGTCTTTCGACGCCCGCCAGAAAATCGGCGAGTTCCTTGTCTGATGCCATCCGTGAGGCCCGGCGCAACGAGTGTGCGTCGATAAGGGTTGGTGAGAGGTTAAAGCCTGCGGATGCTAGCAAACTTTTGAGTGAACAGCGAGGAAATGCGCCGCTGTTACAGGCTGAAACACACAGCTTTCGTCGGTATTTCACAGAAATCCATGCTTTTAACGCCGAATTCCATGCGCTTGCCGCGCTATTGCGCAGTTTTTCCTTGACGAACTTTATAGCCTCGGGCTATTGTTTCCGACTCGCATCATAAAGTGAACTGTCTCTTTGAGGCGAGCCCAAGAAGCCCGCTTCCCATTTAGACGCGCCGCTTGAACCCGAGCCATAAGCCCGGCAGAGAGCACCCAATCAATTTTTTGCCGAAAATTCGAAAGGTGAATGTATGAATATGCCCAGCGCGGAATTCTCCACGTCGGATACGACTCCCTCGCTCGAAGCTGAATCCATTGGCGGCACCGTGCTCATGCGCGCGCTCGCTGACGAAAAGGTCGAGTTCATTTGGGGCTATCCCGGCGGCTCGGTACTCTATATCTACGACGAGTTGTACAAGCAGGACGAGATCCAGCACATCCTCGTGCGCCACGAACAGGCCGCGGTTCATGCCGCCGACGCCTACGCGCGCTCCACGGGAAATGTTGGCGTCTGCCTGGTTACCTCCGGCCCCGGCGTCACCAATGCGGTGACCGGTATTGCCACTGCCTACATGGATTCCATACCGCTCGTCATCATCAGCGGCCAGGTTCCTACGGCGGCAATCGGTCAGGATGCGTTCCAGGAGTGCGACACCGTCGGCATTACACGTCCCTGCGTCAAACACAACTTCCTCGTCAAAGACGTGCGCGAACTCGCTGCGACCGTCAAGAAAGCGTTTTATATCGCTCGTACGGGACGTCCCGGCCCGGTGCTGATCGACATTCCGAAAGACGTGTCGAAGACGCCGTGCAAGTACGAACCGCTCAAGTCCGTCTCGCTGCGTTCATACAATCCAGTGACCAAAGGCCATTCGGGCCAGATCCGCAAGGCCGTGCAGTTGTTGCTCTCGGCGAAGCGTCCGTACATTTATACGGGCGGCGGCATCATCCTGGCGAATGCGGCACGTGAGTTGAACCAGTTCGCCGACCTGCTCGGTTATCCGGTGACGAATACGCTGATGGGCCTGGGCGGTTATCGCGCGGACAACCAGAAATTCCTCGGCATGCTCGGCATGCACGGCACGTACGAAGCCAACATGGCCATGCAGCATTGCGACGTGCTGATTGCCATTGGCGCGCGTTTCGACGACCGCGTGATTGGCGATCCTGAGCATTTCGCGTCGCATGCGAAGAAGATCATTCACATCGATATCGATCCGTCGTCCATCTCCAAGCGCGTCAAAGTCGATATCCCTATCGTCGGCGACGTGAAAGAAGTGCTGAAGGAGTTGATCGAACAATTGCAGACGGCCGATCATGGTCCGGACACTGCGGCGCTGGCCGACTGGTGGAAGGACATCGAAGCATGGCGTTCGAAGGACTGCCTCAAGTTCGACCGCGCAAGCGAGATCATCAAGCCGCAGTACGTGGTCGAAAAAGCATGGGAACTGACCGACGGCGAAGCCTTCGTTTGTTCGGACGTCGGCCAGCATCAAATGTGGGCGGCGCAGTTCTATCGCTTCAACAAGCCGCGTCGATGGATCAATTCGGGTGGTCTCGGCACCATGGGCTTCGGCCTGCCGGCGGCGATGGGCGTGAAGATGGCGCACCCGAACGACGAGGTGTTGTGCATCACGGGCGAAGGCTCGATCCAGATGTGCATTCAGGAATTGTCGACGTGCAAGCAGTACAACACGCCGATCAAGATCATTTCGCTCAACAATCGCTATCTCGGCATGGTTCGCCAGTGGCAGCAGATCGAATACAAGAAGCGCTATTCCAGTTCGTACATGGACGCGCTGCCTGACTTCGTGAAACTGGCTGAGGCGTATGGTCACGTGGGCATGCGTATCGAGCACACGCGCGATGTCGAACCGGCGCTGAAAGAAGCATTGCGCCTGAAGGATCGCACGGTGTTCCTCGACTTCCAGACAGATCCCACCGAAAACGTATTTCCAATGGTCCAGGCAGGTAAGGGCATCACGGAAATGCTGCTCGGATCGGAAGATCTATAACGGCTCGTTTCTCGTTCGGATTCGCGCGCGCCCGTCTTCACAAAAGACGTCCGGCCGCGCACGAATCTCGCGAAAACACGCTATCTAACTGGATAAATCAGGAACGCACCTATCATGAGACACATTATTTCCGTGCTGCTGGAAAACGAACCGGGCGCGTTATCGCGTGTCGTCGGGCTCTTTTCAGCGCGTGGCTACAACATTGAAACCTTGACGGTGGCGCCGACCGAAGACAGTTCGCTGTCGCGGCTGACCATCGTTTCCATTGGCTCGGATGACGTGATCGAACAGATCACAAAGCACCTGAACCGCCTGATCGAGGTGGTGAAAGTGGTCGACCTGACAGAGGGCGCCCACATCGAGCGCGAGCTGATGCTGATCAAGGTGAGAGCGGTCGGTAAGGAACGGGAAGAGATGAAACGGATGGCGGATATCTTCCGCGGCCGCATCATCGACGTCACCGAAAAAAGCTACACGATGGAACTGACGGGCGCGAGCGACAAGCTCGACGCATTTATTCAGGGGCTGGACGCAACGGCGATTCTCGAGACCGTTCGCACAGGCAGTTCCGGCATTGGCCGGGGCGAGCGAATCCTGAAGGTCTGAGAGCGGCTGAACAAAGCGCACGTTATTTAGCACCCAATTCACTTATTAAATTCAAGTTAAGGAACCACCATGAAAGTTTTCTACGACAAAGACGCCGACCTCTCCCTCATCAAGGGCAAACAAGTCACGATCATCGGTTATGGCTCGCAAGGCCATGCACACGCGCTGAACCTGAAGGAAAGCGGCGTGAACGTGACGGTCGGTCTGCGTAAGAACGGCGCATCGTGGAGCAAGGCTGAGAAGGCCGGCCTGAAGGTCAAGGAAGTGGCGGAAGCCGTGAAGGGCGCGGACGTGGTCATGATGCTGCTGCCGGACGAGCAGATCGCTGAAGTCTACAAAAACGAAGTGCACGACAACGCCAAGGAAGGCGCTGCACTGGCATTCGCGCACGGTTTCAACGTCCATTACGGCCAGGTTATCCCGCGTGCCGACCTCGACGTGATCATGATCGCCCCGAAGGCGCCGGGCCACACGGTCCGCAGCACGTACTCGCAAGGCGGCGGCGTTCCCCACCTGATCGCCGTGGCGCAAGACAAATCGGGCGCAGCACGTGACGTCGCATTGTCGTATGCAGCAGCTAACGGCGGCGGCCGTGCCGGCATTATCGAAACGAACTTCCGCGAAGAAACCGAAACCGACTTGTTCGGCGAGCAAGCTGTGCTGTGCGGCGGTACGGTCGACCTGATCAAGGCTGGCTTTGAAACGCTGGTGGAAGCAGGCTACGCGCCGGAGATGGCGTACTTCGAATGCCTGCACGAACTGAAGCTGATCGTCGACCTGATCTATGAGGGCGGCATCGCCAACATGAACTACTCGATCTCGAACAACGCCGAATACGGTGAATATGTGACGGGTCCGAAGATCGTGACGTCGGAAACGAAGAAGGCCATGAAGCAAGTGCTGACGGACATCCAGACGGGCGAGTACGCGAAGAGCTTCATCATCGAAAACAAGGCGGGCGCACCGACGCTGCAATCGCGTCGCCGCCTGACGGCTGAACATCAGATTGAAACGGTCGGCGCCAAGCTGCGCGCAATGATGCCGTGGATCGCTGCAAACAAGCTGGTTGACCAGTCGAAGAACTAAAAAAGCTTGAACGACCGGCTTTGTTTGCCGGTCTTAGTAAAGACCGAAAGCCGTCCGGTGTCGCTTGGCGCCGGACGGCTTTTGCTATCCTACGGTTTTACTAAAAATATAGAACTCGTTCATGAACTATCCACATCCGATCATCGCGCGTGAAGGCTGGCCGTTTATTGCCATTGCGGCTGTCATTGCCGTGTTGATCCAGGCCATCGGCGGCTTTGGTTTTGCCTGGCCGTTCTGGCTGCTGACGATCTTCGTCGTCCAGTTTTTCCGTGACCCCGCCCGGCCGATTCCGGTTCAGGCGAACGCTGTGTTGTGTCCCGCCGACGGTCGCATCGTCGCAGTGGAAACGGCACACGACCCATACGCGGGCCGCGAAGCGCTGAAGATCAGCGTGTTCATGAACGTGTTCAATGTCCACTCGCAGCGCTCGCCCGTAGATGGCGCGATCAGCAAAGTGGAGTACTTCCCCGGGTCTTACCTCAACGCCGCCGTCGATAAAGCCTCGACCGAGAACGAACGCAACGCGATCGTGATCCAGACCGCGGCAGGGCATACGGTGACATCGGTGCAGATCGCTGGCCTGATCGCGCGGCGCATTTTGTGCTATGTCCATGTGGGCGAGCCGCTTAATCGTGGCCAGCGTTATGGCTTTATCCGCTTCGGGTCGCGAGTCGATGTGTATTTGCCGGTGGGCAGCCGTCCGCGGGTGGCGATTGGCGAGAAGGTGTCGGCCTCGTCTACCATCCTCGCCGAGTTCGCAGAATAATCAGTACAAGTAAAGCGGTAAAACCAGGCTGCACAACGGAGGACTCGATGGCGGCACTCAAACCGCGCCGGACGCGAAGCACGACAACACCCCCGCGGGCGTTTCGCCGCAATAAGGCGACACAGGATCTCGGCGTGCTGGAAACGCGGCGTGCGAAGCGGCAACAATTTTTGAGGAAGCGCGGCATTTACCTGCTGCCCAACGCGTTCACCACGGCCGCGTTGTTCTGCGGTTTTTTCGCGGTGGTTCAAGCCATGAACGTGCGCTTCGAGATCGCGGCCATCGCGATCTTCGTGGCCATGGTGCTGGACGGCATGGACGGCCGTGTCGCGCGCATGACGCATACGCAAAGCGCGTTCGGCGAGCAATTCGACAGCTTGTCCGACATGGTTTCGTTCGGCGTCGCGCCGGCGTTGGTGATGTACGAATGGATCCTGAAGGACCTGGGCCGCTGGGGCTGGCTTGCGGCGTTTGTCTATTGCTCGGGCGCGGCATTGCGTCTCGCGCGCTTCAATACGAACGTAGGCGTAGTCGATAAACGCTATTTCCAGGGCCTGCCGAGTCCGGCAGCGGCGGCGTTGATCGCGGGTTTCGTGTGGCTCGCCACCGACAACCGCGTGCCGCTGAAGCTCGTCTGGCTGCCGTGGGTGGCGTTTGCGCTGACCATTTATGCCGGTGTCACGATGGTGTCGAACGCGCCGTTCTACAGCGGCAAGGCGCTCGACGTGCGGTTCCGCGTTCCGTTCGCCGGCGTGTTGCTGGTGGTGGTGGCATTCGTGCTGGTATCGTCGGATCCGCCGTTGATGTTGTTCGGCTTGTTCGTGTTGTACGGTTTCTCCGGTTACGCGTGGTGGGGCTACATGGCCATCCGCGGCCGGCCGAATCCGGCCAGATCGTCTGAAAAGGCGCATTGACCGTATTGAACGCATTGAACATGAAGCGAGCGCGCATCGGAGTGATTCCGGTGCGCGCTTTTTGCTTTTGGGCGTTTAATGGCGCAAACGCATGCGGGCAGGCGTGACAGGCATCCTCAATGACGTCGATCGGAAAGCCCAATTGCACGCTCTCAAAAATCTCGTTATAGTCTTAAAATGATTTTTTTCGCCCATCCCCTCTCGTTTTCCCTAGCTGGCGCGCCGCTACGCGCGCTATCGCTACTAGCGCGTCTACCGCGCTAAGCTTCCCGCCTCCCGTCTGCTCGTTCGTGGTTTTCGACGCCAGCGGTGGCGCGAACACCCGGATTCCGTATTGTTTTTCCGTTTTTCCCCACCGTTTTCAATACTTAAAAACTCCCCACTGGAGCCCGACATGGCAGACAAACTGATCATTTTCGACACGACCTTGCGTGATGGCGAGCAATCCCCCGGCGCGTCGATGACGAAGGAAGAGAAGATCCGGATCGCGAAGGCACTCGAGCGGATGAAGGTCGATGTGATCGAAGCAGGCTTTGCTGCCAGCTCGAACGGCGATTTCGACGCGATCCATACCATTGCCGGCCTGATCAAGGACAGCACGATCTGCTCGCTCGCCCGTGCCAACGATAAAGACATCCAGCGCGCCGCCGACGCCCTGAAGCCTGCCGATCACTTCCGCATCCATACGTTCATTGCGACGTCGGCGCTGCATATGGAAAAGAAGCTGCGCATGACCGCGGATCAGGTCTACGAACAGGCGCGTCTTGCCACGCGTTTCGCGCGCAAGTTCACTGATGACGTCGAATTTTCGCCGGAAGACGGCAGCCGTTCCGATCTCGATTTCCTGTGTCGCGTGCTGGAAGCGGTGATCGATGAGGGCGCGACCATCATCAATATCCCTGATACGGTCGGCTATGCCGTGCCGGAGGGCTACGGCAACCTGATCAAGACCATCCGCGAACGCGTGCCGAATTCGGACAAGGCGATTTGGTCCGTGCATTGTCACGATGACCTCGGCATGGCGGTCGCGAATTCGCTGGCCGGCGTGCACATCGGCGGCGCGCGTCAGGTCGAGTGCACGATCAACGGTCTGGGCGAGCGCGCGGGTAATACGGCGCTCGAAGAAGTCGTGATGGCGATGAAAACGCGCAAGGATTACTACGGGCTGGAGCTCGGTATCGACACAACGCATATCGTGCCGACGTCGAAGCTCGTCTCGCAAATCACCGGCTTTGTCGTGCAGCCGAACAAGGCTGTCGTCGGCGCGAACGCGTTTGCGCACGCTTCGGGCATTCACCAGGATGGCGTGCTCAAGGCGCGCGATACCTACGAAATCATGCGTGCCGAAGACGTGGGCTGGTCGACCAACAAGATCGTGCTCGGCAAGTTGTCAGGACGTAATGCGTTCAAGCAACGCCTGGAAGATCTGGGCGTGACGCTGGAATCGGAAACGGATGTGAACGCCGCGTTCGTCCGCTTCAAGGAACTTGCCGATCGTAAATCCGAGATCTTCGATGAAGACATCATGGCGATCGTCTCCGAAGAATCCGCGGAAATGCAGGCGAAGGAAACCTTCCGCTTCGTGTCGCTGGCGCAGCACTCGGAAACGGGCGAGCAGCCGCATGCACGCGTGGTGTTTGCTGTCGATGGAATTGAAGTGCACGGTGAATCACGCGGCAATGGCCCGGTCGATGCCACGCTCCACGCGATCGAATCGAAGGTGACGAGCGGCGCCGAGCTGGTGCTGTATTCGGTGAACGCGATCACCACCGGCACGCAGGCTCAGGGCGAAGTGACCGTGCGGTTGTCGAAGAGCGGCCGGATCGTGAACGGCGTGGGCACGGACCCGGACATTGTGGCGGCGTCGGCGAAGGCTTATCTCGCGGCGCTGAACAAGCTGCATTCAAAGGTCGAGAAGCTCAATCCGCAGCTTTCCTCGCTTTGATTTCGTGAATTGACTCGGTCGAACGAGGCGCGTATCCGGCGCTTTATCGGTTAAAAACGGCTCTCGCCACAAGCGAGGGCCGTTGTTTACTGGAGCTGAATAGCCAGTCCGATACTGCATGCAATACCCTGCGGGATTCCGATCCACGGATCAGTCATCAGTACACCTACTATAGTCACGATGAATGACGAGAAGTGTTCGAAGATCCGGCGGGTTCTCCAGACGACAGTACCTTGATGCGCCCATCGCGCAGACCGAAAATCCAGCCGTGAACGCGCGGGGGACGCTCGGCGTCGCGCACGATGGACGTCTCACGCAGCGCGCTCACTTGTTCGAGCACGCTCAGTTCCGATAGTCGGTCGATGCGCGAATCCATTGTGCCGAGCGCGTCGAGTTCGCTGCCGTGGGTCCGAGCCAACGCACACAGCGGGGCAATGCGGCGATTGACGTGGGGCAGGGCGTCGGACAGCGGCAGCAACGACGCTCGCACGCCGCCACAGCCGTAGTGTCCGCACACAATGACGTCGTCCACTTTCAGGACGTTCACCGCGTATTCGAGGACGCTCATGGTGTTGTCATCGTCCGGTGAAACAGGTTCGCAATGTTGCGATGGACGAATAGATCACCGGGCTTCGAATGCGTGATGGTTTCGGCGGGAACGCGGCTGTCCGAACAGCCCAGCCACAGGACGGTTGGACTTTGGCCCTGAGCCAGGGTGTCGAAGAAATCAGGGTCGCTGGCGGCAACTTCCGCCGCCCAGCCGACGTTTTCAGCCAGCATGCGTTCGGGTCGATTCATAGGTATCAGTTCCAAAAGCGTAAGAGGTACGACACTGCAACGGCGAAATTATCGCTGGAAATAAACTTTCAACGTCATTGCTGCGGCGCGACGAAACTTGACGAATTACGTTCCACGACAATTTTCCGGCAATGAAGACGCGAAAAAAATGCCGCTTTCCGAGCGGCATTTTTTTCGTCGACAAAAGATTTCTTCGCTGTTTAAAAGCAATATCAGAAGAAATTCCGTTGATCGGGATCGTGGAGCGGGTCGGGCGTTTTTTGCGTCAGGCGCAGCGTGCCCTGATCGTCGAAGTAAAAGCTGTACATCATGTACCAGTAGTTCGCCTCCATGTACCGGTACGTCCAGACCTCGCGTTTCATTAACGGGAAGTAGGACGTTTCCACCGGGCGGCCGAAGTTGAGCAACACGTCCTTGCGCGTCCACGTGCCAATCTGCGCCTTGAAGAACTCGTTTTCATCGAGGACCTGGCGCACGCTCACGATCTTCCCCGATGCATCGATATCCGCCGCCGTCGTCACTTCGCCCAGTGGTTGCGTTGGCCACATCAGGCGGCGGCCGCCGTTCGGCAGGTCGTAGACCTCTCTTGGCGGCCCGAGCCTGGCCGTGATCGTCGACGAGTCCGCGCCTGCCTGATAGTTCTGCCATGGCTGGGCGCATGCCGTGAGCAGAAGGGCGAGTGCCATTGCTGCGGCGGGTTTTCGTATTGCCTTGCTCAACATCGAAGCCTCCTTCGTATTCGTATCGGCGCGATATCCGATTGGTCGCGGGTTTTTCTGCTGATCTGCGCCGTATTGCTTATTTTGACATGCGGGATAGCCGGGCGGTTTCGATCGACGTGCACTTAGAGCATGTCGATGGAACGTGCAGGCTCGGGCGGCTATTCCATTTGCGTTCGCATTTTCCACGGGCGGTTGCGCGCAGCGTGTTGAACGCCCTATGATCCGCGATTCGCTTTGCTGTCATTTTTCGATGGATGAACTGAAATGGACTGTATGGGTTTCGGCCTCGGCTTGCCGCGCGTGGTTTTTCTGAACGCACGTGATCGGTTCCTGCCGGCACGATGGTTTCGGCCGCTCGGTCGCGCGTCGCGGGTCGGCAAGCGCCTGTGCGGTTCATTACTGGCGGCCGCATGCGTTGGCGGCCAGTTGGTCGCTCCCGCGTGTGCGGCGGACGCCAATTCGAGTTTGCCGCCTATCCGTATCGCGATGATCGAAGGCATGTCCGGTCCGTTCGCGAACGCGGGCGCAGCCGTCGAGCGCAATGTGCGCTTTGGTGTCGAGCGCGTCAACGCGAACGGTGGCGTTACCTTGCCCGACGGCAAACACCCGCTGCAGCTGGTGGTTCTCGACGGCAAGGGCAGCAGCGAAGCCAGCCTGGTTCAGTTGCGTGCGGCTATCGACCAGAATATTGGCTTTGTCATGCAGGGCAACAGTTCGGCGGTTGCCGCGGCGCTCATCGACGCGATCAACAAGCAAAATGCCCGCGATCCCGAACATCGGGTGGTGTTCCTCAATTATTCCGCCGATGACCCCGCGCTCACCAACGCGGATTGCAGCTTCTGGCATTTCCGCTTCGATGCCCACGCCGGCATGCGCATGAACGCGCTCGCCGATGTCATCCAGCACGATCAATCGGTGAAAAAGGTCTATTTGTTCAACCAGGACTACAGCTTTGGCCACGATGTCGGCCGCGAAGCCCAGCGCGCGCTGAAGGAACGCCGTCCGGACATAACAATTGCCGCCGATGAATTCATCCCCGCCGGCCGCGTGAAGGACTTCGCGCCGTACGTTGCCAAGATCCGCGCAAGCGGCGCCGACGCGGTGATCACCGGCAACTGGGGTAACGACCTGACATTGCTTGTCAAAGCTGCGCGGGAGCAAGGGCTCGACACGCATTTCTACACGTTCTACGGCAACAGCCTGGGCGCGCCCGCCGCGCTGGGCGACGCGGGCGTAAAACACGTCGTAGCGGTGGCCGACTGGCATCCGAACGTGGGTGGCAGTGCATCCGACGCCTACTACGGGGCCTTTCGCGCCCGTTTTCCTGCCGCCGCCGATGACTACCTCTTCCTGCGCATGCCGCTCATGGTCGAGATGCTCGCGCAGGCGATGGAGAAGGCGCGCAGCGCCGATCCGGCCGCAGTCGCCCGAGCGCTGGAAGGGATGAAGCTCGACAAGGGTTTCCAGACGATGGAAATGCGCGCCGCCGATCACCAGGTGATCCAGCCCCTTTATGTCATGGAAATGGATAAGGCGGGGACGGCAGGCGTACGTTTCGACAACGAAGGCTCAAGCTTTGGCTTCCGGACTCTGCTGAAGATCCCGGCAGCCCAGACCGCGATGCCGACCACGTGCCAGATGAAGCGCCCTGCGTCGTAACAACAAAGCAACAACACAGAAAGCTTGGGCGCAGGCCTATTGCATCATTTCATCCGTCGTGTCGAACCGGGTCGACGGCAAAAACCGCTGTGCTATAATTCGCGACTTGCCGTATGGGAAGGGGGTTGCAAAACCCTTATAGAACCTCGCGCGGTGAGTGAATCAGAGCTTGATTCAAGAATGTAGAAAACCCACGGCACGGCCCTTCTTCCGTGACCGCCTGTCCGTTTCAAAGGAAAATCAAATGTCGACCGTAGCAGCAGTTACTCATGCAAAGAAGTCCGACGTCGTCGCAGAATATGCGCGCGCCGCTAACGATACCGGATCGCCAGAAGTGCAAGTCGCACTGCTGACCACCCGTATCAACGAACTGACCGTTCACTTCAAGGCTCACACGAAGGATCACCACAGCCGCCGCGGCCTGCTGCGCATGGTGAGCCGCCGTCGTAAGCTGCTCGATTACCTCAAGGGCAAAGACGCTGATCGTTATCGCTCGCTGATCGAGAAGCTGGGCCTGCGCAAGTAAGCGGCCAGCGTACACAACGAAATGCCTGTGTCAGTCTGCTGATACAGGCATTTTGTTTTTGAACGGCGCGCTCTTCATGGGCGCAGAAGTGAAAGTAGCGGGAATTATCGAAGGCTTGCATTAAAGCCAACCCCGGATCGGAAACTGATTCGACTACAGGACCGGGCCTCGCGGCAGAGCTTTGTGTCATTCCAGCGCGTCATGCGCATCGCGTGTCGTGTTGCGTTGGAATGACATACACCCCTCTCTCGTGTGGTTCCGGTCATCGCTTGGCTTCGCCGTTTCTTTATCGTGTGCATGGGCTCCGGATGCTCCGAAGTCCACGACAACACGTAGGAAACACGCGAGGCATAACGAAGAAGGAGTGAGAATGTTTAAAAAGATCGTCAAGGAATTCAAGTGGGGACAACACAACGTTCGCCTGGAAACAGGTGAAATCGCACGTCAGGCTGGCGGCGCGGTAATCGTTGATATCGAAGATACCGTGGTGCTCGCGACGGTTGTCGGCGCGAAAACGGCAAAGCCGGGCCAGGATTTCTTCCCGTTGACCGTCGATTATCTGGAAAAGACCTACGCAGCCGGCAAGATCCCGGGTGGTTTCTTCCGTCGCGAAGGCCGTCCGTCGGAAGGCGAAACGCTGATCTCGCGCCTGATCGACCGTCCGTTGCGCCCGCTGTTTCCGGAAGGCTTTTATAACGAAGTGCAGGTAGTAATTCATGTGCTGTCGTTGAACCCGGATGTGCCCGCGGACATTCCTGCGCTGATCGGCGCATCAGCGGCTCTGGCGATCTCCGGCTTGCCGTTCAACGGCCCGGTGGGCGCTGCCCGCGTTGCGTATATCAACAACGAATATGTGCTGAACCCGACCCGTCCGCAGATGAAGGAATCGGCGCTCGACCTGATCGTGGCCGGTACGGAACGCGCGGTATTGATGGTGGAATCGGAAGCGCAGCAACTGACCGAAGAAGTCATGCTCGGCGCCGTGGTGTTTGGCCACGACCAGATGCAGGTTGCTATCGACGCAATCCACGAACTGGTTGCCGAAGGTGGCAAGCCGGAGTGGGACTGGACGCCGGCCCCGAAGAACGAGCCGCTGATCGCCCGCGTGACGGAATTGGCGCAAGCCGACCTGAACGCCGTTTATCAGATCCGCGACAAATCGGCTCGCACCGCAAAGCTGAAGGAAGTCTACGCAGCAACGACCGCGAAGCTGACCGAGGACGCAGTGGCAGCAGGCCAGACGCCGGCTGACAAGGCGACCATCGGCAACGTGATGTTCGACATCGAAGCGAAGATCGTCCGTACGCAGATCCTGAACGGCGAACCGCGTATCGATGGCCGCGACACGCGCACCGTCCGCCCGATCGAAATCCGTACCGGCGTGCTGCCGCGTACGCACGGTTCGGCGCTGTTCACGCGCGGCGAAACGCAAGCGCTCGTGATCGCGACGCTGGGCACGAAGGGCGACGAACAAAACATCGACGCGCTCGAAGGCGAGTATCGCGAACGCTTCATGCTTCACTACAACATGCCTCCGTTCGCGACCGGCGAAACGGGTCGCGTCGGTTCGCCGAAGCGCCGTGAAATCGGTCACGGCCGTCTGGCGAAGCGCGCTTTGGTTGCAGTGCTGCCGAGCGCCGACGAATTCGGTTACTCCATCCGCGTCGTATCGGAAATCACGGAATCGAACGGATCTTCGTCGATGGCATCGGTTTGCGGCGGCTGTCTCGCACTGATGGACGCTGGTGTGCCCATGAAAGCGCACGTCGCGGGTATCGCGATGGGCCTGATCCTGGAAGGCAACAAGTTCGCAGTGTTGACTGACATCCTGGGCGACGAAGATCACCTCGGCGACATGGACTTCAAGGTGGCGGGCACGGCGCAAGGCGTGACGGCACTGCAGATGGACATCAAGATCCAGGGCATCACGAAGGAAATCATGCAGGTCGCGCTCGCACAGGCGAAGGAAGGCCGCATGCATATCCTCGGCAAGATGACGACCGCGGTTCCGGGCACGAACACGAACCTGTCGGACTACGCGCCGCGCATGATCACCATGAAGATCAATCCGGAAAAGATCCGCGACGTGATCGGCAAGGGCGGTTCGGTGATCCGTGCGTTGACCGAAGAAACCAACACGACCATCGATATTTCCGATGACGGCGTGGTGACCATCGCAAGCACGAGCAGCGAAGGCATGGCGGAAGCGAAGAAGCGCATTGAGAACATCACGGCTGAAGTGGAAGTGGGTCAGGTCTACGAAGGTCCGGTACTCAAATTGCTGGACTTCGGCGCGATCGTGAATATTCTTCCGGGTAAGGATGGTCTGCTGCACATCTCGGAAATCGTGAACGAGCGCATCAAGGACATCAACGACTACCTGAAAGAAGGCCAGATCGTGAAGGTCAAGGTCATTCAGACAGACGAAAAGGGTCGTGTGCGTTTGTCAGCAAAGGCTTTGCTGAACGAAGGCGGCGCGCCTATCGAACCGATCCAGCCGCCACAGCAGTAATGCGGTAAGTTCGGGATGGCCGGCGCGTGACGTTTGCGTGCCGGCCGTTTTTGAATTTGTCGGTGGAAGATGAAGGTTCAAATGTGATTCGATGTTATTGCGGGTTTCGGCTGATGGTTTGGCCGAGTGAGCCTGCAATGCCATGGAGTTATGTCTCGGTGTTATGTGCGTGTGACTTGAAGGGAACAAGCAGATGAAAGCCATCGAAATCACCGAGTTCGGCGCGCCCGACGTATTGAAGCTGGGCGAGCGTCCCATGCCCGAGCCGAAGGCCGGCGAAGTGCTGATCAAGGTCGCGGCGTCGGGCGTGAATCGTCCGGACGTGTTCCAGCGCAAGGGCGGTTATGCACCGCCGCCAGGTGCGTCGGATCTGCCGGGGCTGGAAGTGGCGGGTGAGATCGTGCGCGGCGACTTCGATCCGAAGCACAATCCGTTCGGGCTGAAGGCAGGCGACCGCGTGTGTGCGCTGCTCGCCGGCGGCGGTTACGCCGAATACGCGTGTGCGCCGCTCGAGCAATGCCTGCCGGTGCCGAAGGGGCTGACGGACATCGAGGCGGCGTCGCTGCCGGAAACGTTCTTCACGGTCTGGAGCAACGTGTTCGAACGCGCGCATCTGGGCAAGGGCGAGAACGGTGCCGAAGAAACGCTGCTGATCCAGGGCGGATCGAGCGGTATCGGCGTGACGGCTATCCAGATCGCAAAGGCGCTGGGGCATCGCGTGTTCGTGACAGCCGGGAACGACGAAAAGTGTCAGGCGTGCGAAACACTGGGCGCGGAACGCGCGATCAACTACAACACCGAAGATTTCGTCGATGTCGTGAAGTCGCTGACCAATGACCGAGGTGTGGACGTGATCCTCGACATGGTCGCGGGCGATTATCTTCCGCGCGAGTTGAAGGCGCTGGCCGATGGCGGCCGGGTCGTGGTGATCGCAACCCTGGGCGGATCGAAGGCCGAGATCAATCTCAACGAAGTGCTGCGCCGGCGTTTGGTGATTACCGGTTCCACCTTGCGGCCGCGCTCAATCGCGTTCAAGGGGAAGGTTGCGGTGCAATTGAAGACGCAGGTGTGGCCGGAAATTGAAGCAGGACGGATTAAGCCGGTCATTCACCAGGTTTTCCCAGCCGATCAGGCCGCTGCCGCTCACGCGTTGATGGAAGGCAGCACGCATATCGGCAAGATCATGCTGGACTGGAGCCAGGTTGCCTGAAGGCTGGGCGCGGAGTCCGGATAACGGCGATCTGGTTTTGCTGTTTGACTACGCTGATTGAGCACGTTGTTTGACCGATTTCCGCCGGGCACAGTAAAATCGCATGTTGTGCTGGAGCGTTGCGTCCGAAAGTTCCATTTTTCTATTCCAATGATCGGCAGCCTCGCTGCTACGACGAGACAAATGCCGAAAGAACAAGCCAAACGCGCAAAACTGGTAGTCGGAAACTGGAAGATGCACGGCCGTCTGGCTGAAAATGCGGTCTTGATGCAAGGAGTCGCCGCTGGCGCCGCGACGTTGGATAAGGGCGTGCGTGCAGCGGTTTGCGTGCCAATGCCGTATCTGGCGCAAGCGCAGGCGCTGCTGGGCGGATCGGTGGTCGCGTGGGGTGTGCAGGATGTGTCAGCCCACACGCAGGGCGCGTATACAGGTGAAGTCGCGGCAGGCATGGCGGCGGATTTTGATGCAACATTCGCGATCGTTGGCCATTCGGAGAGGCGCGCCTATCATGGCGAGCATTCGGGCCTGGTCGCGGTGAAAGCGCAGCGAGTGCTCGAGGCAGGGTTGACGCCCATCGTGTGCGTGGGTGAGACGCTGGAGCAGCGCGACAATGGTCTGACAGAACAAGTGATCGGCGCGCAGCTGGAAGCGGTGTTGCTGGTGCTGAGCGAAGCCCAGGCGGCGAAGATGGTCGTGGCGTACGAGCCGATCTGGGCGATCGGCACGGGAAAAAGCGCGACGGCGGCGCAAGCGCAACAGGTTCACGCATTCCTGCGCGCGCAACTGGCAGGCAAGGGCGCGGCAGTGGCGGACGTGCCGGTGTTGTATGGCGGCAGCGTCAAGCCGGAAAACGCCGAAGAATTATTCGCTCAACAGGACATTGACGGCGGATTGATTGGCGGCGCATCGCTGAAGTCGAAAGATTTTCTTGCGATTTGCCAGGCGGCACAAAACGTTTCGGTTTAATTACCGAGTTTCAGCTTTCGAAAATGTAAGCATTAAAAGCGTGGCGCAACAGTGTCACGTGAACATTAAAGAGTCGGGTGAACGTAATGCTGTATTTAAAGACTTTGATTATTGTCGTCCAGTTGTTGTCGGCATTTGGTGTTATCGGGCTGGTATTGCTGCAGCACGGCAAAGGTGCTGATATGGGCGCGGCGTTCGGTAGTGGCGCGTCGGGAAGTCTCTTCGGGGCGACCGGTTCGGCCAACTTCCTGTCACGCACAACGGCCGTGCTCGCCGCCGTGTTTTTCATCTCGACACTGACTCTGACGTACCTCGGCAGCTATAAGCCGGCAGCCTCCGCAGGCTTGCTGGGCGGGGCGGCAATGACCGCGCCCGTCGCGCATCCGGCCGTTGGCGTATCCGGTTCCGCGGCGGCTTCGGCACCGGTTGCATCGTCGGGTCCGGGCTCTGACGTTCCGAAATAATTTTTCGCCTGGATAGCTTTTTGTGCGTTGAACAAACTGGTTAACCCGGTTATAATTTTGTTCTTGAAGCGATTCCCGGCAATAAGAAGTTGTTTTTCCGGATTGCAAGACAGTGCCGACGTGGTGAAATTGGTAGACACGCTATCTTGAGGGGGTAGTGGCGAAAGCTGTGCGAGTTCGAGTCTCGCCGTCGGCACCAAAAGTTATCCAATGCCAGCCGCATGCATTGCTTCGGCTGGCATTGTCACTTCTGGCGAGTGATTTTGCTCAAGGTCTCTTGTGCATGTTTCTCGGCTTTAGTTGAAAATCGGCGGGGCAGTCGTCCCGGCCGGCACACCAGATCAAACCGATTTGAGGATAGTCGTGAATCTCTCAGCCTATTATCCCGTCTTGCTGTTCCTTGTCGTAGGCACCGGTTTAGGTATCGCGCTGGTCAGCATCGGTAAGATCCTCGGTCCCAATAAGCCTGACACCGAAAAGAACGCACCTTACGAGTGTGGCTTCGAAGCATTCGAAGACGCTCGTATGAAGTTCGATGTGCGCTACTATCTCGTCGCTATTCTGTTCATTATTTTCGACCTCGAAACCGCGTTCCTGTTTCCGTGGGGCGTCGCCCTGCGCGATGTCGGCTGGCCTGGTTTCCTGTCAATGATGGTTTTTCTGCTCGAGTTTCTGCTTGGTTTCGCCTACATCTGGAGAAAGGGTGGGCTGGACTGGGAGTGATGCCGTATCGAGCGGGTTGAAGATCACCGGATTGCTGGGCGGCTTTGGCTGGCTGCTCATCTGGAGTGAAAGCAAATGAGTATCGAAGGGGTCTTGAAGGAAGGGTTTGTCACCACCACGGCTGACAAACTGATTAACTGGACGCGCACGGGTTCGCTGTGGCCCATGACGTTCGGCTTGGCGTGTTGTGCGGTCGAGATGATGCACGCGGGTGCTGCCCGCTACGATCTGGACCGTTTCGGCGTCGTGTTTCGTCCGAGTCCGAGGCAGTCGGACGTGATGATCGTCGCCGGCACGCTATGCAACAAGATGGCGCCCGCGCTGCGCAAGGTCTACGACCAGATGGCCGAGCCGCGCTGGGTCATCTCCATGGGTTCGTGCGCCAACGGCGGTGGTTACTACCACTATTCGTATTCGGTAGTGCGCGGATGCGACCGGATCGTACCGGTCGATGTCTACGTGCCCGGATGCCCGCCGACGGCTGAAGCGCTGGTGTATGGCGTGATTCAGTTGCAGGCGAAGATTCGCCGCACCAGCACCATCGCTCGTCAGTAATTGTCGTTAGTATGTGCGCCGGAAAGTCCGCGCGCACATAAGCACGTCAGTCAGTGGCATTGAAGTCCCGGCGTTGAAGTCCGTGAAGTCCCATTAAGCGTCACCAAGGCCAGAGCCTCCCAATATGGCAAGCAAACTCGAGACCCTGAAAGCGAACCTCGAGGCGGCGTTCGGCGACCGCCTGCATAGCATCACCGAGTCGCTCGGGCAATTGACCATCGTCGTCAAGGCAGCGAACTACGCCGACGTGATCCTCAAGCTGCGCGACGACCGTTCGCTCGGCTTCGAACAACTCGTCGACCTGTGCGGCGTGGACTACTCCACGTACGGCGAAGGCGCCTACGAAGGCCCGCGTTTCGCGGCCGTCCTCCATCTTCTTTCGATCGCGAATAACTGGCGTCTGCGCGTGCGCGTGTTCGCACCGGACGACGAAGTGCCCATCGTGCCGTCGGCTGTCGACGTATGGTCGTCCGCGAACTGGTATGAGCGGGAAGCATTCGACCTGTTCGGTATCGTCTTCGAAGGCCACCCGGACCTGCGCCGCATTCTCACCGACTACGGCTTTATCGGCCATCCGTTCCGCAAGGACTTCCCGGTGTCGGGTTATGTCGAAATGCGTTACGACCCGGAAGAGAAGCGCGTCGTGTACCAGCCAGTGACGATCGAGCCGCGCGAAATCACGCCGCGCGTGATCCGCGAGGACCGCTATGGCGGTCTGAAACACTAAGAGAACGCCATGGCAGAGATCAAGAACTACACGCTCAATTTCGGTCCGCAACACCCGGCCGCGCACGGTGTGCTGCGCCTCGTGCTGGAACTGGACGGCGAAGTGATTCAGCGCGCCGATCCGCATATCGGCCTGTTGCATCGCGCGACTGAAAAGCTCGCGGAATCGAAGACCTTCATTCAGTCCGTGCCGTACATGGACCGTCTCGACTATGTGTCGATGATGGCCAACGAACACGGCTACGTGCTGGCGATCGAGAAGCTGCTCGGCATCGACATCCCGGTTCGCGCGAAATATATCCGCGTGCTGTTCGACGAAATCACGCGCGTGCTGAACCACCTGATGTGGATCGGCTCGCACGCACTCGACGTCGGCGCCATGGCGGTGTTTTTGTATGCGTTCCGTGAACGCGAAGATTTGATGGACGTGTATGAAGCGGTCTCCGGCGCCCGGATGCACGCGGCGTATTACCGTCCGGGCGGCGTGTATCGCGATCTGCCTGACGCAATGCCGCAATACAAGGCGTCGAAAATCCGCAATGCGAAGGCGTTGTCGCGGATGAACGAAACGCGTCAGGGTTCGTTGCTCGATTTCATCGAAGAGTTCTTTGGGCGTTTTCCGAAGTGCGTCGATGAATACGAGACGTTGCTGACCGATAACCGTATCTGGAAGCAGCGTCTGGTGGGTATCGGCGTGGTCAGTCCTGAGCGCGCATTGCAGCTCGGCATGACCGGCGCGATGCTGCGCGGCTCGGGCATTGAATGGGATCTGCGCAAGAAGCAGCCGTACGAAGTCTACGATCAACTGGATTTCGATATTCCGGTCGGCGTGAACGGTGACTGCTACGACCGTTATCTCGTGCGCGTGGAAGAAATGCGTCAGTCCACCCGCATCGCGAAACAATGTATTGACTGGCTTCGTAAGAATCCAGGCCCGGTGATGGTCGACAATCACAAGATTGCGCCGCCGTCGCGCGTGGGCATGAAGACCAACATGGAAGAGCTGATTCACCACTTCAAGCTCTTCACGGAAGGTTTTCACGTTCCCGAAGGTGAGACGTATGCGGCAATCGAACATCCGAAGGGCGAGTTCGGCATCTATCTGATTTCGGATGGCGCGAACAAGCCGTATCGACTGAAGATTCGTGCTCCGGGTTATGCGCATCTTGCTTCACTCGACGAAATGGCTCGCGGTCACATGATTGCGGACGCGGTGACGATCATCGGCACGCAGGACATCGTGTTCGGTGAGATCGATCGCTGACATGCAGTCGCGAGCACTTTGCGCCGCACTACGCCGGCACGCGCGCGCAACAGCGCTGAGCTTGCCGGCGAACCAACAACAGCAGGACGCCAGGTCTGCCGCAAAAGAAGGACGCGGCGGGTTTTCGTTCGGTAGGAACTGAAAGAGTCGTGTCTGAAATGATCTCAGCTGAAGGCCTGAAAGAAATCGATCGCGCGATCGCGAAATATCCCGTGGACCAGAAACAGTCCGCGGTGATGTCGGCGTTGACCGTCGCTCAGGAAGAGCACGGCTGGCTGTCGCCGGAGCTGATGCAGTTTGTCGCCGATTACCTCAGCATGCCCGCCGTGGCCGTGCAGGAAGTGGCGACGTTCTACACCATGTACGAGACCTCGCCGGTCGGCAAACACAAGATCACGCTCTGTACGAACCTGCCGTGCCAGCTCGGTCCGGACGGCGGCTCGGAAAGCGCGGCTGAATACCTGAAGCAAAAGCTTGGTATCGACTTTGGCGAAACCACCGCCGACGGCAAGTTCACCTTGAAAGAAGGCGAATGTTTCGGCGCGTGTGGCGATGCACCCGTGATGCTCGTGAACAATCACCGTATGTGCAGCTTCATGAGTCGCGAGCGGATCGACACGCTCCTCGAGGAACTATCGAAATGACGTCTCTCCACGACCGCCACATCCAGCCCCTGATTCTCGCCGGCCTCAACGGCGAAAACTGGCACCTTGAAGACTATGTGGCGCGCGGCGGTTATGCCCAGCTGCGCCGCATTCTCGAAGAAAAAATTCCGCAAGAGCAGGTCATTGCCGACGTCAAGGCGTCGGGCTTGCGCGGCCGCGGCGGTGCGGGTTTCCCGACCGGCCTCAAGTGGAGCTTCATGCCGCGCCAGTTCCCGGGGCAGAAGTACCTCGTCTGCAATTCGGACGAAGGCGAACCGGGTACGTTTAAAGACCGCGACATCCTGCGCTGGAATCCGCATTCGTTGATCGAAGGCATGGCCATCGGCGCATATGCCATGGGCATCACGGTTGGCTACAACTACATTCACGGCGAGATTTTCGAGGTCTATCGGATCTTCGAACAGGCGCTTGAAGAAGCGCGTGCGGCCGGGTACCTCGGAGCAAATATCCTGGGTTCGGGGTTCTCGTTCGAGCTGCATGCGCACCATGGTTACGGCGCGTATATCTGCGGCGAAGAAACTGCGTTGCTCGAGTCGCTGGAAGGCAAGAAAGGCCAGCCGCGCTTCAAACCGCCGTTCCCGGCGAGCTTCGGCGTGTACGGCAAGCCGACCACGATCAACAACACTGAAACATTCGCAGCCGTACCGTTCCTGCTGGCTATCGGCCCGCAGAAATATCTCGAGATCGGCAAGCCGAACAATGGCGGCACGAAGATCTTCTCGGTGGCTGGCGACGTCAATCGTCCGGGCAACTTCGAAGTGCCGCTGGGCACATCGTTCGAAACCCTGCTCGAGTTGGCCGGTGGCGTGCGCGGCAAGTCGGTGAAAGCGGTGATCCCGGGCGGATCGTCGGCGCCGGTGATTCCGGGCGACATCATGTTGAAGACCGACATGGACTACGACTCGATCGCCAAAGCCGGCTCAATGCTCGGTTCGGGCGCCGTTATCGTGATGAACGAAACGCGCTGCATGGTGCGCTCGCTGCTGCGTCTTTCGTACTTCTATTACGAAGAGTCGTGCGGTCAATGCACGCCTTGCCGCGAAGGTACGGGCTGGCTGTATCGCGTGGTTCATCGGATCGAACATGGACTCGGGCGCAAGGAAGACCTGGATCTGCTGAACTCGGTCGCAGAAAACATCATGGGTCGCACCATCTGTGCACTCGGCGACGCGGCGGCTATGCCGGTGCGCGGCATGCTGAAGCACTTCTGGGACGAATTTGAATATCACGTCGAGCATAAACATTGTCTCGTCGACGGACACGCGCATCACGCGCACACGTCCGAAGCGCTTACCGCGTGATCAGTGATCAGGCCAAGGACCATTCCCCATCATGGTTGAACTAGAAATCGACGGCAAAAGTGTAGAAGTGCCTGAAGGCAGCATGGTGATCCAGGCTGCGCATAAGGTAGATACCTACATTCCGCACTTTTGCTATCACAAGAAACTGTCGATCGCGGCGAACTGCCGGATGTGTCTGGTCGAAGTAGAGAAAATGCCGAAGGCGGTTCCCGCCTGTGCCACGCCGGTGTCGGCGGGCATGATCGTGCGGACGAAATCGGACAAGGCCGTGAAGGCGCAGCAGTCCGTAATGGAATTCCTGCTGATCAATCACCCGCTCGATTGCCCGATTTGCGATCAGGGCGGCGAATGTCAGCTGCAAGACTTGGCCGTGGGTTACGGCAAGTCGCAATCGCGCTACAACGAAGAAAAGCGCGTGGTGTTCCACAAGAACGTCGGACCGCTGATCTCGATGGAAGAAATGACGCGTTGCATTCATTGCACGCGTTGTGTCCGTTTCGGTCAGGAAGTGGCCGGCGTGATGGAACTCGGCATGCTGGGTCGTGGCGAGCATTCGGAAATCACGTCGTTCGTCGGCAAGACGGTGGACTCGGAACTGTCGGGCAACATGATCGACCTGTGCCCGGTCGGTGCGTTGACGAGCAAGCCGTTCCGCTACAGCGCCCGTACGTGGGAACTGTCGCGCCGCAAGTCGATCAGCCCGCACGATTCCGTCGGCGCGAACCTGGTCGTGCAAGTCAAGAACAACCGTGTCATGCGCGTTCTGCCGATGGAAAACGAAGCCATCAACGAATGCTGGATCTCGGACAAGGATCGCTTTTCGTACGAATCGCTGAACAGCGACGAACGTCTCACACAGCCTATGCTGAAGCAGGGCGGCAAGTGGATCGAGACCGACTGGCAAACAGCGCTGGAATACGTGGCGAAGGGTATCAAGGGCATTACGGCCGATCATGGCGCGAATCAGATCGCTGCTTTGGCTACGCCGCATAGCACCGTCGAAGAACTGTATTTGCTGAAGCAGTTTGCTGAAGGCGTGGGGTCGCCGAACGTCGACTTCCGTCTGCGTCAGAGCGATTTCTCGGCGCCGGTTTCGGACAGCGCACCGTGGCTTGGCATGAAGATCGCAGACCTGACGAATATCGATACGGCGTTTGTCGTCGGTTCGTTCCTGCGTCGCGATCATCCGCTGTTTGCTGCGCGCCTTCGTCAGGCCGCCAAGGGCGGGGCAATGCTCACGTTCCTGAACGCGACCAATGACGATTCGCTGATTCCGGCTGCGCATCGCGTAGTCGCGGCGCCGTCGGAATGGCTCGACCGCCTCGGCAGTCTGGCTGCAGCGGTTGGCGAAGCACGAGGCGTTGCAGTGCCGGAAGCGTTCGCTTCGTATGAAGCATCGGCTGCGGCGAAAGACATTGCGGCGTCGTTGTCGGCGGGTGAAAAGCGCGTGGTGTTGCTTGGCAACAGCGCGGTTCAGCATCCCCAGTTTGCGCAGATCCAGGCGGTATGCCAATGGATCGCGGACAACACCGGCGCCACGCTGGGTTATCTGACGGAAGCGGCCAACACGGTCGGCGCGCATCTCGTCGATGCACTGCCGGGCGAAGGCGGACTGAACGCACGTGAAGTGTTCGAACAGCCGCGCAAGGGTTACGTGCTGTTCAACGTCGAACCCGCATTCGATACCGCCAACCCGGCTCAAGCGCTGGCCGCATTGAAGCAGGCAGAAATGGTTGTCGCGTTGTCGGCATTCAAGCATGGCGCTGATTACGCCGACGTGCTGCTGCCCATCGCGCCGTTCACGGAAACGTCGGGCACGTTCGTCAACGCTGAAGGCACTGCGCAGACGTTCAACGGCGTGGTACGTCCGCTGGGCGAAACGCGTCCGGGCTGGAAGGTCCTGCGCGTTCTGGGCAGCATCCTCGGCCTGAAGGGTTTCGAATTCGATACCGCCGAAGAAGTCCGTGACGCGGCATTGGGCACGAGCGGCGATTTGACGGCGCGTCTGTCGAACAAGACGAACGTGGCGATCAAGGCTGTTTCGAAAGCGGCAGCAAACGAAGGCCGCTACGAACGTCTCGCCGACACGCCGATTTACCATGCCGACGCGTTGTCGCGTCGCGCTGAATCGTTGCATCTGACGGCTGCTGCGCGCGACGCAAACGTGGTTGGATTGCCGACGTCGCTGTTCGAGAAACTCGGTCTGAAAAACGGCGATGCAGTGCGTGTCGCCCAAGGTGATCTCGCGGTGGTCCTGCCGGCATTTCGTGATGCGAACCTGGCGGAAAGCGTGGTGCGTGTATCGGCGGGAACGTCGGCCGGTGCAGCGCTCGGGGCTCTGTTCGGTGAACTGGTAGTGGAGAAGGCGTAAATGGGCTTGTTCGATACGATCAACGCAGGCGGGACGCAGATTCTCGGCGTCGCCTGGCCGACGGTGTGGGCCTTAGTCCGCATTCTCGTGGTCTCGGTAGTGATCCTGCTGTGCGTGGCGTACCTGATTCTGTGGGAACGCAAGCTCATCGGCTGGATGCACGTTCGTCTCGGCCCGAATCGCGTGGGTCCTCTCGGTCTGTTGCAGCCGATCGCCGACGTGCTGAAGCTGTTGCTGAAGGAAGTGATTCAGCCGACGCAAGCAAGCCGCTGGATCTACCTGATCGCGCCGATCATGACCGTGGTGCCCGCGTTCGCGGTGTGGGCGGTGATTCCGTTCCAGGCGAAAGCGGTGCTCGGCGACATCAACGCGGGCCTGCTCTACGTGATGGCGATTTCGTCCGTCGGCGTGTACGGCGTGATCCTCGCCGGTTGGGCGTCGAACTCGAAGTACGCGTTCCTCGGTGCGATGCGCGCAGCAGCACAAATGGTCTCGTACGAAATCTCGATGGGCTTCGCGCTCGTCGTCGTGCTGATGGTCACGGGCAGCCTGAATATGTCGGCCATCGTGGTGTCGCAAGAGCACGGCATTTTCGCGAACTGGGGTATCAACTTCCTCTCGTGGAACTGGCTGCCGCTGCTGCCCATGTTCGTTGTGTACTTCATCTCGGGTATTGCTGAAACGAACCGTCACCCGTTTGACGTGGTGGAAGGCGAGTCGGAAATTGTTGCGGGCCACATGATCGATTATTCGGGCATGGCGTTCGCGCTGTTCTTCCTGGCTGAATACATCAACATGATCGTGATCTCGGCGATCGCAAGCACGTTGTTCCTTGGCGGCTGGAGTGCACCGTTTGGTTTCCTGTCCTTCATCCCGGGCATTTTCTGGTTCGTGCTGAAGATCTTCTTCCTGCTGTCGGTGTTCATCTGGGCTCGTGCGACGTTCCCACGTTATCGCTACGACCAGATCATGCGTCTCGGCTGGAAAATCTTTCTGCCGGTGTCGGTGGTGTGGGTGGTCGTGGTCGGGTTCTGGATCATGTCGCCGCTGAACATCTGGAAATAATGGGCGGATGAAATAACCATGAACGCATTTCAGAATTTCTTCAAAACGTTTTTCCTGACCGAGTTGCTGAAGGGTCTGGCGCTGACAGGCGGTTATCTGTTCCAGCGTAAGGTGACCGTTCAGTTCCCGGAAGAGAAGACGCCGATCTCCCCGCGATTCCGTGGCCTGCACGCATTACGCCGATACGAAAATGGCGAAGAACGCTGTATCGCGTGCAAGTTATGCGAGGCCGTGTGCCCCGCGCTCGCCATTACGATTGAATCGGAAACGCGCGCTGACAACACACGCCGTACCACGCGTTATGACATCGACTTGACCAAGTGCATCTTCTGCGGTTTCTGCGAAGAAAGCTGCCCGGTCGATTCGATCGTCGAAACGCACATCCTCGAGTATCACGGCGAGAAGCGCGGCGACTTGTATTTCACGAAAGACATGCTGCTCGCAGTGGGCGACCGTTATGAAACGGAGATTGCGGCTGCGAAGGCTGCTGACGCGCCGTATCGGTAAGAAGCTCGGTAAAGAAGAGCAATAAAGCGAAGCGGGGCAGAGCAAGCTGAACATCGCCGCGCCCCTTGCTGTTCCTGCATTTGAATTGACCTGCTGTTCCGGCCCGCGCGCCAAAGTTGGTGGTTGCGTTCTTAAAAAAACGCGGCTCGGCGCGCTTGTGTCAAAACACAAAGCCTAACGATGAACCGGTAATCATGGAATTCACGACCGTACTGTTTTACATCTTCGCGTTGCTGCTGGTTGTCTCGGCGCTGAAGGTGATCACTTCGCGCAATCCGGTAGCGTCCGCGCTGTTCCTCGTGCTCGCGTTCTTCAACGCGGCCGCGATCTGGATGCTGCTTGAAGCCGAATTCCTCGCCATTCTGCTGGTTCTCGTCTATGTAGGCGCGGTGATGGTCCTGTTCCTGTTCGTGGTGATGATGCTGGATATCAACCTCGACGTGCTGCACGGCGACTTCAAGAAGTTCGTGCCCATAGCCAGCATCGTGGGCGCGATCATCATCATAGAAACCGCGCTGATTCTCTGGCACGGCTACGGCGCAACCGTTACGCCGGTGCGCGACGCAATGCTGGTGAACGGAGTCGGTTCCGGCGTGGGTCCGAACGAGGTGATGTCGAATTCGCACCTGATCGGCAAGGTCATCTACACCGACTACATCTTCGCGTTTGAAATCGCCGGCCTGATCTTGCTGGTGGCCATCATCGCAGCCGTCTCGCTGACCGTTCGTGAGAAGAAGGACAGCAAGCGCCAGCGCATCAGCGACCAGGTCAAGGTGCGTGCGCAAGATCGCGTGCGGATCGTCAAGATGAAGTCCGAAACCGAAGCGCCGGACGCCGCGACCGAACCGCCCGTCACCGGCAATGCCGGCGCCGGCACGGTCGACAACAAAGGCTGAGGAGAAAAACAATCATGTTGAGTCTTGCCCATTACCTCGTGCTTGGCGCGATCCTGTTCGCGATCAGCATCGTCGGGATTTTTCTGAATCGACGTAACGTGATCATCATCCTGATGGCTATCGAATTGATGCTTTTGGCGGTCAACACGAATTTCGTCGCCTTCTCGCATTATCTCGGCGACATCCACGGACAAATCTTCGTGTTCTTCGTGCTGACGGTCGCGGCGGCTGAAGCCGCAATCGGCCTCGCTATCCTGGTCACATTGTTCCGCAGTCTCGACACGATCAACGTCGAAGACCTCGATCAGCTCAAAGGTTAATTTCAGGCAAGACAGATATGTCCATGACACTCAATGAAAACCTTCTGCTCACGATTGCGCTGGCGCCACTTGCCGGTTCGCTGATCGCCGGCCTGTTTGGCTGGAAGATCGGGCGCAAGGCTTCGCACCGCATCACGATCCTCGGCGTGATGATCTCGTTCGTGCTCTCGTGTTTCGTCTTCTTCGACGTAATACAAGGCGCGAGCTTCAACGCGACCATCTACGAATGGATGACGGTCGGTCCGCTGAAGATGGAGATCGGCTTCCTGGTCGACTCGCTCACCGCGATGATGATGGTGATCGTCACCTTCGTTTCGCTGATGGTGCACATCTACACGATCGGCTACATGGCCGATGAAGAAGTGGGCTACGAGCGCTTCTTCTCGTACATCTCGCTCTTCACGTTCTCCATGTTGATGCTCGTGATGAGCAACAACTTCCTGCAACTGTTCTTCGGCTGGGAAGCGGTGGGTCTCGTGTCCTACCTGCTGATCGGCTTTTACTACACCCGCCCGACGGCCATCTACGCGAACATGAAGGCGTTCCTGGTGAACCGCGTGGGCGACTTCGGGTTCCTGCTCGGCATCGGCTTGTTGCTGGCGTTTGCGGGTTCGCTGAATTACGGCGATGTCTTCGCTCACCGTACCGCGCTGGCCGGCATGACGTTTCCGGGCACCGACTGGGGTTTGCTGACCGTCGCCTGTATCTGCCTGTTTATCGGCGCGATGGGTAAGTCGGCGCAATTCCCGCTGCACGTGTGGCTGCCGGACTCCATGGAAGGCCCGACGCCTATCTCTGCACTGATCCACGCGGCAACCATGGTGACGGCCGGTATCTTCATGGTCACACGCATGTCGCCGCTGTTCGAATTGTCGGATTCGGCGTTGTCGTTCGTGACGGTGATCGGCGCGATCACGGCGCTGTTCATGGGCTTCCTGGGTGTGGTGCAAAACGACATCAAGCGCGTGGTGGCTTACTCCACGCTCTCGCAACTCGGTTACATGACGGTGGCGCTCGGCGTCTCCGCTTATCCGGTCGCCGTGTTTCATCTGGCTACGCACGCGTTCTTTAAAGCGCTGCTGTTCCTTGGCGCGGGTTCGGTGATCATCGGCATGCATCACGATCAGGACATGCGCAACATGGGCGGCCTGCGTAAATACATGCCGATCACTTGGATCACGTCGTTGATCGGTTCGCTTGCGTTGATTGGTACGCCGTTCTTCTCGGGCTTCTACTCGAAAGATTCCATCATCGATGCAGTGAAGGCCTCGCACATCGCCGGCTCGGGTTTCGCGTATTTCGCGGTCGTGGCGAGCGTGTTCGTGACGGCGCTGTATTCGTTCCGCATGTACTTCCTGGTGTTCCACGGCAAGGAGCGCTTCCGTGGTCCGAAGCATCCGGAAAGCCCGATGGGTATCGAAGCTGCAGAAGCCGCGGCGCACCCACATGATTCACATGGTCACGATGCACACGGCCATGACGATCATGGGCACGGTCATGATCACGCACACGTTCCGCACGAAACATCGTGGGTTATTACGCTGCCGCTGATCCTGCTTGCCATTCCGTCGGTGATCATCGGTGCAATTGCAATCGGTCCAATGCTGTTCGGCGACTTCTTCTCGCACGGCGTGGTGTTCGACAAGGTGATTTTCATCGGCGAAAACCATCCGGCGCTGCATGAAATGGCCGAGGAATTCCACGGCTGGTTCGCGATGGGCCTGAGTTCGGTCGAAGGCTTGCCGGTGTGGCTGGCGCTCGCGGGCGTGGTCGTGTCGTGGTTCTTGTACTGGAAGCGCACGGATCTGCCGGGCGTGATCAAGCAACGCTTCCTGCCGATCTATAACCTGCTCGACAACAAGTACTACCTCGACAAAATCAACGACGTCGTATTTGCGAAGGGCGCGGTCGCCATTGGCCGCGGGCTCTGGAAAGAGGGCGATGTCGCTGTGATCGACGGTATCGTCAACGGTCTCGCGAAGTTCGTCGGCTGGTTTGCCGGTGTGATTCGCTTCCTTCAATCCGGTTACATCTATCACTACGCGTTCGCCATGATTATTGGCATGTTGGGGCTCTTGACCCTGTTTGTAACGCTCGGCGGCAAATAAGGCGGGGACACCTATCTATGCACTCTTTACCCATTCTTAGTCTCGCTATCTGGTTGCCGATCGTCGTCGGCATCCTTGTACTGGCAATAGGCAACGACAGCAATCCAGGCCCGTCGCGCTGGCTTGCATTGATCGGCTCCATTCTTGGACTGATCGTCACCATTCCGCTGATTACCGGCTTCGACAATTCGTCGGCCGCGTTGCAGTTCGAAGAGAAGGCAGTCTGGATCGACCGCTTCAACATCTCGTATCACCTGGGTGTCGACGGTCTTTCCATGTGGTTCGTCGTGCTGACGGCGTTGATCACGGTGATCACGATCATCAGCGCGTGGGAAGTCATCACGGTGCGCGTGGCGCAGTATCTGGCCGCGTTCCTGATCTTGTCGGGCCTCATGATCGGCGTGTTCTCGACCGCCGACGGCATGTTGTTCTACGTCTTCTTCGAAGCCACGCTGATCCCGATGTACATCATCATCGGCGTGTGGGGTGGGGCGAACCGGGTCTATGCCTCGTTCAAGTTCTTCCTGTACACGCTGATGGGCTCGCTGCTGATGCTGATCGCGTTGCTGTACCTGTACACGCAGACGCACACGTTCGACATCGCTACGTGGCAGGCATTCAAGATCGGCTTCACGCCGCAGATATTGCTGTTCATCGCGTTCTTCATGGCCTTCGCCGTGAAGGTGCCGATGTGGCCGGTCCACACGTGGTTGCCTGACGCCCACGTGGAAGCGCCGACGGGCGGCTCGGTCGTGCTGGCCGCGATCATGCTGAAGCTCGGTGCGTACGGTTTCATCCGCTTCTCGCTGCCTATCGCGCCGGATGCCAGCCATTTCCTGGCGCCGGTGGTGATTACGTTGTCGCTGATCGCGGTGATCTACATCGGCTTCGTGGCGCTGGTGCAGGAAGACATGAAGAAGTTGGTCGCGTATTCGTCGATTGCGCACATGGGCTTCGTCACGCTTGGCTTCTTTATCTTCAGCACGCTCGGCATGGAAGGCGCGATCATCCAGATGATCTCGCACGGTTTCGTCTCGGGTGCCATGTTCTTGTGTATCGGCGTGCTGTATGACCGCATGCACTCGCGCCGGATCGCCGACTACGGCGGTGTGGTGAACGTGATGCCGAAGTTCGCCGCATTCGCCATGTTGTTCGCCATGGCCAACTGCGGTTTGCCGGGTACCTCGGGTTTCGTCGGTGAATTCATGGTGATTCTGGCTGCCGTGAAGTTCAACTTCTGGATCGGTTTCCTGGCGACCTTCACGCTGGTTCTCGGCGCGGCTTACACGCTGTGGATGTACAAGCGCGTGCATTTCGGCGCGGTAGCGAACGAGCACGTGGCGAAGCTGAAAGACATCAACAAGCGCGAATTCTTCATGCTCGCCGTGCTTGCTGTATTCACGCTGTACATGGGCCTGTATCCGAAGCCGTTCACCGACGTGATGCACGCATCCGTAGAAAATCTCCTCTCCCACGTCGCGCAGTCCAAACTGCCGCTGGCCCAGTAACGCGTGCGGAGGAAATAAAAGATCATGCAAAACGCCCCCATGAGTGCCCTGTTACCCGATGGACTGTTGATGTTGATGGTCGTCGTGGCCTGGTTGAACGACACCATCTTCGGCGCGAAGAGCCGTCACACGACCTATCTGATATCGGTTGTGACGGCCATTGTGGTCGGTGTGTGGTTCGCCTTCCAGGCGCTCGATCCCACGCCGCATTACTACTTCACGCGCATGTACGTGGTCGACCCGTTTGCGAGCGCGATGAAAGCGGTCGTGACCCTCGGCTTCGCGGTGTCGATCATCTATTCGCGCAAGTATCTTGAAGATCGCGACCTGTTCCGCGGTGACTTCTTCCTGCTCGGTTTGTTCTCGCTGCTCGGCCAGTGCGTGATGATTTCCGGCAACAACTTCCTGACGCTGTATCTCGGCCTGGAACTGATGTCGTTGTCGTTGTACGCAGTGATCGCGTTGCGCAAGGATTCGCCGCAAGCCAACGAATCCGCGATGAAGTACTACGTACTCGGCGCGCTCGCTTCGGGTTTTTTGCTCTACGGTATCTCGATGCTGTACGGCGCGACCGGCTCGCTTGAACTGAACGAAGTGGCGAAGGCGATTGCAACGGGCCGCATCAACGACGCAGTCCTTTTGTTCGGCGTGATCTTCGTGGTAGCAGGCGTGGCGTTCAAGATGGGCGCGGTGCCGTTCCACATGTGGGTGCCTGACGTGTACCAAGGCGCACCGACGGCGATGACGCTGCTCACTGGCGGTGGCCCGAAGGCTGCAGCGTTTGCGTGGGGCTTGCGTTTCCTGGTGATGGCGCTGCTGCCGCTGGCCGTGGACTGGCAAGAGATGCTGGTGATCCTGGCCGCGTTGTCGCTGATCGTGGGTAACGTGACCGGTATCGTGCAGAAGAACATCAAGCGGATGCTGGCGTACTCGGCTATCTCGAACATGGGCTTCGTGCTGCTCGGCATGCTGGCAGGGGTGGTCGACGGCAAGGCTGACGGCGCGGCGAACGCGTATAGCTCGGCCATGTTCTACAGCATCATCTATTTGCTGACCACGCTCGGCACCTTCGGCGTAGTCATGTTGCTGGCACGCAAGGACTTCGAAGCCGAAACCCTCGATGACTTCAAGGGCCTGAACCAGCGTAGCCCGGTGTTCGCATTCGTGATGATGATCATGATGTTCTCGCTCGCCGGCATTCCGCCGATGGTCGGCTTCTACGCGAAGCTTGCCGTGCTCGAGGCCACCATGAACGCCGGCCTGACGTGGCTCGCGGTGCTGGCTGTCTTGTCGTCGCTGGTGGGTGCGTTCTACTACCTGCGTATCGTCAAGCTGATGTACTTCGATGCACCGACCGATGCATCACCGATCATCGCAGACAACCTCAAGCGCGCGCTGCTCGCCTTCAACGGCCTGGCTGTGCTGGTGCTTGGCATTGTCCCCGGTCCGCTGATGAACGCCTGTCTGGCAGCGATCACGCACACCTTGCCGTTCCAGCTCTAATGTCGGCAGCGGGCTGGTTTATCGTGTTGTTGGCGCTGGTCGGCGCCAACCTCCCGTTCGTGAATCAGCGTCTTTTCTGCGTCGTGCCAATCAAGACGACGAAGAAAAACGGCTGGATTCGCATCGCGGAATTGATCGTGCTTTATTTTGTCGTGGGCGTGCTCGGCTTCATGCTCGAGGCGCGTGCGGGCAACCGCTTCGAGCAGGGCTGGCAGTTTTACGCCGTGACCTTCAGCTTGTTCCTGGTGCTCGCGTTCCCCGGTTTCGCGTTCCAGTATCTCGTCAAGCGCCGCTGACCGCGACAGCCGTCAGCGGCCTGATTCTCGCGCTCTAACAGCGCGTTTCTTTCAAGGTGTACGATGGCTGATCAATCTCTCGATTTCCCCGATTCCGACGATGGCTTGCTCGAGAAGACGGTCGAGAGCAAGTTGCTGCATAAGGGCAAGTTCCTCACGCTCAAGATCGATACGGTTGAACTGCCTGATGGCAAGCATGCCACGCGCGAGTTCGTCGAACATCCGGGTGCCGTGATGATCCTGCCGCTGTTCGATGACGGCCGCGTGCTGCTTGAACGGCAGTATCGATATCCGATCGCCAAGGTCCTCCTCGAATATCCCGCCGGCAAGATCGATCCGAACGAGAGCGAGCTGGCGTGTGCAAAACGCGAGCTCCTCGAAGAAACCGGGTATACGGCGCGCGAATGGTTTCTCCTGACGCGGATTCATCCAGTGATTTCGTACTCCACCGAATTCATCGACGTGTATCTGGCGCGCGGGTTGACGGCAGGCGAGCGTAAGCTCGACGAGGGCGAGTTCCTGGAGACGTTCATCGCGGACCAGTCGCAGGTTTTGGAGTGGATCAAGAGCGGCCATATCAGCGACGTCAAGACGATCATCGGCAGCTTCTGGCTGGAGAAGGTGATGTCGGGTGAGTGGGCGTTGGGCGATCCGATCAGCGATTAAAAAGACTAACTTTCGACAAAAAAGCGGCCAACAAGGCCGCTTTTTATTTGTCTGTCAAATCATGCGTGCACACCTTTCGGCACGGGTTCCAGCGTCGGGCTAAAATCGAACGTGTGTTCCACCATTCCATCGAACCGTCGCAAGGTCATTTTTTGCGAACGGTCGTTCACAAAACGCGTTTTTGCGATTAAACTTTCTGGCAAGCCCCGATCAGCATGAAGGTTCTCGACTTGAAGTGCTCACACGACCATCGTTTCGAAGGCTGGTTTGCTTCGACCGATGAGTTCGAATCCCAGTTGTCGCGCAAGCTCGTGGCTTGCCCGGTGTGCTCGACAACAGAGGTGAGCCGCATGCCGTCGGCCCCACGGCTGAATTTGCTAGCGGGCCGCTCATCGAGCAGTTCCGATCAAGGCGAGAAAGAAGCGGCCAGTTCTGGCGCTGCGCAAGCAGTCCGGCCGACGCAAGACGCAGATCAGGCGCTTCAGGCGCGTGCGCTGCAGTTCATGCGGGAAATTCTCGCGAAGACCGAGAACGTGGGCGATCGTTTTGCTGAAGAGGCGCGACGCATGCATTACGACGAAGCGCCGGCGCGCAATATTCGCGGCGTCGCAACGTCGGAAGATGCGCACGCATTGATGGAAGAAGGCATCGACGTGATGCCGTTGCCCGTGCCGGCCGCACTGAAAGAGCCGCTGCAATAAGCTGAATCTGGTTCAGCCTAGCGCGCGTCTCCTCATGGCCGACCCGGGTCATGACAGGAGACACCGCACATGGACCTGAATTATTCCCCCGCCGACGACGCATTTCGCGCCGACATCCGCGCCTGGCTCGACGCAAACCTGCCGCAAGCTCTGCGGACCAAGGTGCTCGAACACAAACGTCTGAATCGCGACGACTACGCGAGCTGGCACAAGCTGCTCGGTACGCGCGGCTGGTCCGTTGTCGCATGGCCGAAAGAGTACGGCGGTCCCGGCTGGAACGCGACGCAGCGCCATATCTGGGACGAAGAATGCGCGCGTATCGGTGCGCCGGGCGTGTTGCCGTTCGGGGTATCGATGGTCGCGCCTGTGCTGATGAAATACGGCAGCGACGCGCAAAAAGCCCACTATCTCCCGCGCATTCTCGATGGCACCGACTGGTGGTGCCAGGGTTACTCGGAACCCGGATCGGGTTCTGATCTGGCATCGTTGAGAACGCGCGCTGAACGCCAGGGCGATCACTACGTGGTCAACGGCCAGAAAACCTGGACCACGCTCGGCCAATTCGCGGACATGATGTTCTGCCTCGTGCGCACCGACACCGGCGCGAAGAAGCAGGAAGGTATCTCGTTTCTTCTTATCGATATGAAAACGCCGGGCATTACCGTGCGGCCGATCATCACGCTCGATGAAGATCACGAGGTCAACGAAGTTTTCCTCGAAGACGTAAAAGTGCCGGTTGAAAACCTCATTGGCGAAGAAAATCGCGGCTGGACCTATGCGAAGTATTTGCTCGGACATGAACGCACGGGCATTGCGCGCGTCGGGCAATCGAAGCGCGAACTCGTGTTCCTGAAACGGCTGGCCGCGAATCAGAAGAAGGGTAGCGGTTCGTTACTCAGCGACCCCGTGTTCTCTTCGAAAATTGCTGCGCTTGAAATCGAGATGATGGCGCTCGAAGTCACTGTGCAACGCGTGGTCGCGAGCGAAGCGAACGGCCGCGGGCCGGGACCAGAGGCATCGATGCTCAAGATCAAGGGCACCGAAGTCCAGCAGGCGCTGACCGAACTCATGGTCGAAGCCATTGGCCCGCAAGCTGCCGCGTTCGACCCCGCGTATCTGGAAGGCGAACGTGAACACAGCCTGGCCGGCGACGACGATGCCGCGCCGCTCGCCGCGTACTACTTCAACTTCCGCAAGACGTCGATCTACGGCGGCTCGAACGAAATTCAAAAAAACATCATCGCGCAGATGATTCTGGGCTTGTGAGGAGCGGCACATGGACTTCAATTTCACCGATGAGCAGCAACAGTTCAGGGACGCATTGCGCCGGTATCTCGACAACGAGTACACGTTCGATGCACGGCAGAAGATCGTGGCATCCAAGGAAGGTGTCGATGCAAACCATTGGACGGCATTCGCCGAGCTAGGCTTGACGGCTTTGCCGGCGCCGGAAGCGCAAGGCGGTTTCGACGGCGGTCCGGCCGACATGCTGGTCGTGATGCAGGAACTCGGACGCGCGCTTGTCGTGGAGCCTTATTGGGCCACGGCGGTGGGTATCGAAGCCCTGCGGCTGGTGGGCGATGACCATGCGAACGCGTTACTCGCACGCACGGCCGGCGGCGAGATCAAGCTCGCGGTCGCGTTTCACGAACCGCACGCCCGCTACGACCTGTTCTCGATCGATACCACCGCGCAGGAGAAAGGCGACGGGTTCGCGTTGAGCGGCCAGAAGTCACTGATCCTGCACGGCGCGCAGGCCGACTATTGGATCGTGCCCGCGCGGCTGGCTGGCGAAATCGCGTTGTTCGTCGTTGCGCGTAACGCGGCGAATGTGGAAGTCATCGAGTATCGGACGATTGATGGCCAGCGTGCCGCGACGCTCACGTTCACGGGGACTGAAGCAGTCCGTCTCGGCAAGGCCAACGTGGGTGCTGCAACGCTTGAGCATATTGCCGATTACGCGACCTTTTTGCTGTGCGCAGAAGCCGTCGGCGTGCTCGATGCGCTGAATCACGCGACGGTCGAATACACGAAGGAGCGCAAGCAATTCGGCACGCCAATCGCGCGTTTTCAGGCTTTGCAGCATCGCATGGTCGAGATGTTGATCCATGCCGAGCAGGCGCGTTCCATCACTTACCTTGCCGCCGCACGATATACAAGCGATAACGCCGATGAACGTCGCAGGGCGATTTCCGCGGCCAAGGCGCGAGTGGGTCAGGCAGCGCGTTTCGTCGGTCAGCAAGCGGTGCAGTTGCATGGCGGAATGGGCGTGACGAACGAAGTTGCAGCGGCGCATTGGTTCAAGCGTTTGTCGATCATCGAAACAACCTTAGGCGACGTCGATCATCATCTTGCACGGTTTGCGTCGTTGCCCGGATTCGCCAACACTGATGTTTAAATAATCGATGCATTGAAACAGGAGAGCGGAGATGACGTTCAGCTATGAAGATTTCGAAGTGGGAGCCGTGGCGCAATTGAGCGGTCATACGTTTCTGAAAGAAGAGATTATCGAATTTGCCGGGCGTTATGATCCGCAGCCTTTTCATTTGAGCGAGGCGGGTGGCGAGGCATCGCCGTTTCGCGGGCTGGTCGCGAGCGGCTGGAATACATGTTCGGCAATGATGGGCATCCTGGTGCGCGACATGCTGGCCGATTCCACTTCAATGGGTTCTCCCGGCCTCGATAATATCCGCTGGCTCAAGCCGGTTCGCGTGAACGACACCGTGCGATTGACGGTGCGCGTGCTGAGCAAGCGAGTGTCGCAGAGCAAGCCGGATCGTGGAATTGTCGGTACGCGTTGGGAGGCTTATAACCAGCACGACGAACTGGTCTTGACCGTGGATTCAGCAGCAATCTTCGGGCTTCGCCACCCGGGAAATATGCAATGACGCTAGCCACGTTAGCCAGTGCAGCGGATGTAAAAGCCGCGGCGGGTGGGGAAGAGTATGTGAGCGAGTGGTTGGAAATAGATCAATCACGCGTGAACCGATTCGCAGATGCCACCGACGATCATCAGTGGATTCACGTCGACGTAGAGCGGGCGAACGAAGATTCGCCATTCGGTGGTCCGATTGCGCATGGGTTTTTGACCTTGGCGCTGGTCCCAATGTGGCTTGAGCAATGCGTGCCGTTTCAGCAGAAAATGGGCGTGAACTACGGCATGAACAAGGTGCGGTTCATGTCGCCAGTGCGCGTTGGGACGAAGCTGCGGGCGAGTTTCGTAGCCGAAACGGTGACCGATGTGGAAGAGGGTGGCGTGCAGGTCATCTGGCGCGTGACCGTGCAGAAAGAAGGCGGCGATAAACCCGTGTGCGTCGCTGAGTTCATCACGCGGCATTACTTCTGAAAGCCGGTACTTGTCATCGCGCAGGTTCCCCTAGCGAGGAACCTGCGCCAATTCACGCTTAACGCCGCGCGTACTGCTGCGCGCCAAACAACACTTCGCGTTGTTTATCGCCGGTCAAATCTCGGCGAGCGGAAGCCAGCACTTCAACACCGCGAATCACTGCAGGCCTCGCCGAAATCTCGTCAAACCATCGCTTCACGTTTGGAAATTCGTCCAGCTCAATCCCCTGGTTTTTCCACGATCGCGTCCACGGAAACGTCGCGATATCAGCGATCGAATATTCGTTTCCAGCGAGAAACCGCGTCACGCCCAATTGCTTGTCCATTACGCCATATAAGCGCTTGGCTTCGTTCGAATATCGATTGACCGCGTACTCGATCTTCTCCGGCGCGTAAATCCTGAAGTGATGCGCCTGGCCAAGCATGGGTCCAACGCCGCCCATCTGGAACATCAGCCACTGCATGGTCGTGTATCGGCCGACAGGATCCAGAGGCAAGAACTTACCCGTCTTCTCAGCGAGATAAAACAGGATCGCCCCGGATTCAAAGAGTGCCAGCGGCTTGCCTTCGGGGCCATCGCTGTCGATAATCGCGGGGATCTTGTTATTCGGGCTGATCGCCAGGAAATCGGGCGTGAACTGATCGCCCGCGCCAATATCGATGGGAATCGCTTTGTACTCGAGTCCGAGTTCTTCCAGCATGATATGAATCTTGTGGCCGTTCGGCGTGGCCCAGCTATAGACGTCGATCATCTTCGCTCCTGGTCCTAATACGGGAAAGCGGCGACCCGAGCAATCAGGGGTTGCCACTCAAAAACGCTTCCAAAAATTAGACCATAGTTCGCAGAAGGACGCTCAACACCGCGTCACGCGTACCGTGAAAGCTCCAGCTTGGCGATCGCGTTCCGATGCACTTCATCGGGTCCGTCGGCAAGCCGCAACGTCCGCGCATGCGCGTAGGCGTACGCCAGCGGAAAGTCATCGGAAACACCGGCCGCGCCGTGGGCCTGGATCGCCCAATCGATGATCTGGCACGCGATATTCGGCGCGACCACCTTGATCATCGCGATCTCGCCGCGTGCGCCCTTGTTGCCGACGGTATCCATCATGTAAGCCGCTTTCAGGGTGAGCAGACGCGCCTGTTCGATCATGATGCGTGCCTCGGCAATACGCTCCTGCGTCACGCCGTGCGCAGCGATCGGCTTGCCGAAAGCGACCCGTTGCAGCGTGCGTTTCGACATCAATTCGAGCGCGCGTTCAGCCAGTCCAATCAGGCGCATGCAGTGATGAATCCGGCCCGGGCCAAGACGTCCCTGCGCGATTTCAAAGCCGCGCCCTTCGCCGAGCAGCATGTTCGATACCGGCACGCGTACGTTCTCGAGCGTGATGTCCATGTGACCGTGCGGCGCGTCGTCGTAGCCGAACACCGAGAGCGGCCGGTGAACCGTGATACCGGTCGCGTCTGCGGGAACGAGAATCATCGATTGTTGCTGATGTTTCGGCGCGTCGGGATCGGTCTTGCCCATCACGATATACACCTTGCAGCGCGGATCGCCCGCACCCGACGACCACCACTTGTGGCCGTTGATCACATAGCCGTCGCCATCGCGCACGATGCTGCACTGGATATTCGTCGCATCCGACGAAGCCACGTCCGGCTCGGTCATCAGGAATGCTGAGCGGATCTCGCCTTGCAGCAACGGTTCGAGCCATTGGAGTTTCTGCTGCTCGCTGCCATACCGTTCGATGGTCTCCATGTTGCCCGTATCCGGCGCGCCGCAGTTGAAGACTTCGGGCGCCCATGGCACGCGGCCCATGATCTCGCAGAGCGGCGCATATTCCAGATTACTCAGTCCGGCGCCGCGTTCGGATGCGGGCAGGAACAGGTTCCACAGGCCGGCATCGCGGGCTTGTTCCTTCAGCTTTTCGATCAACGCCGTCGGGACCCAAGCGTTGCCGTTTGCGCGATTGGCGGCGACTTCGCTGTTGAACGCCCGCTCGTTCGGGTAGATGTGTTCATCGAAGAAATTGCTTAGCTTGTGGCGCAGTTCCTGCACTTTCGGCGTGTAATCGAAATTCATATCCTCTCCTCATTAATCTCTATTCACCGATTTTCTGCGCATACAGCCACGCGAGTTCGGCCATGGGTTTCGCGCGCTTTCCAGCATCAAGAGCCTGCGTGCTTGCCGCCGTGCCTTCGCTCACCCGCTTCATGATTCCTTGCAGGATCGCGGCAATGCGGAACATGTTGTACGCGAGGTAGAAATTCCAGTCGCCCTGAATGGCAAGGCCCGTGCGGGCGAGGTATGTCGCGACGTATTCGTCCTCATCGGGAATACCCAACGCGGTCCAGTCGAGGCCGCCGATACCACGAAATTGCGTCGGATCGACGTGCCACGCCATGCAGTGATAAGCGAAATCGGCAAGCGGATCGCCAAGCGTGGACAGTTCCCAGTCGAGCACCGCAAGCACGCGCGGTTCGGTTGGATGGAAGATCAGGTTGTCGAGCCGGAAGTCACCATGAACGATCGATACACGTTCCGCCGGCGCGCCTTCTTCGCCACGAGGAATGTGCTTCGGCAGCCATTCGATCAGCTTGTTCATTGCATCGATAGACTCGGTTTCCGACGCAACGTATTGTTTGCTCCAGCGGCCGATCTGACGCTCGAAATAGTTGCCGGGCTTGCCGTAGGTCTCAAGCCCGACCTGAGCGATGTCCACCGAATGAAGCGCCGCGATCACGCGATTCATCTCGTTGTAGATCGCACCGCGTTCGGACGGTGTCATGCTCGGTAGCGCCTGATCCCACAATACGCGGCCTTCGATGAACTCCATCACATAGAACGCGCGCCCGATCACGCTTTCGTCCTCGCATAACGCGAACATTTTCGCGACGGGAACATCGGTGCCGGCGAGCGCGTCCATCACGCGATATTCACGTTCGATCGCATGCGCCGATGGCAATAACTTCGCCGCCGGCCCGGGTTTCGATCGCATCACGTAACTGCGCGCGGGCGTGATCAGCTTGAAAGTGGGATTCGATTGACCGCCGGCAAATTGCTCGACGGTGAGCGGTCCGGCAAAACCTTCAACATGCGATTCCAGCCACGTGGACAACGCCGGAACATCGAATTGTTGCCGCTTGTTGACCGGGCGTGTTCCCTCGAACGCTGAGAAGTCCTGCGGGACGGGGGTATCGTTTGCAGCCATCGTTGTCTCCTCCGGTCTTGCGTTTATTTACCGAGGCACCGCGCTTGAGGCGCTATGACTTCATCAGCGATTTGAAGCGCACGAACTGCGCGTACAACAGTTCCATAGTTGTGTTGCGTACCGCGGCGTGAAGCGGCGAGGGCGGGGAATGATTCATCGCGCGGATGACCCAATCGGCCGGTTTATCGCCGACATCGAGCGCGTTGATGCAGCCCGTAGTCTGCGAAAGATGGCCGAAAAACGTGCGGCCGCCGCTGGTGATCGCGTGCGATAACAATGCGCGATTGACGCCGCCATGCAGCACAAGCAGCACGGTGTCCCAGGACGAATCGTCGCGTAGCCGTTGCATCGCGGGCAATACGCGATCAAGCAATTCGCCGATAGTCTCGCCACCCAGAAACGCAGTCGTTTCCGGCACGATGCCATCGAAGACGCTGAGAAACGCGCGCTCGAAATCTTTGGGCGGAAGGTCGCCCAGACGGCCGCCGCGAATCTCCTGCCACTCCGGCCATATATCAATGTCGATCTGCTGACCGGTTTCGGCCAGTACGCGTTGCGCGGTTTCGAGCGTGCGCGGCAGACCGCTGGCGATGACTTTATCGAAGTGAATTTGCTGCGCCTTGAACTCGCGTCCCGCCGCGCTGGCTTCTTCCCGGCCGCGTTCGTTTAGCGGCACACCTTCGGGATCGATAGCACGGCCGGTTGCATCGAAGTAAGTGACGTCGCCGTGGCGCATCAGGAAAATACGGCGGCGTTTGGGCAGTTCGTACGAGGTCGTCATTTGTAGTGCGGTGGCCGTTTTTCGAGGAACGCGTTGATGCCTTCGAGCGCGTTGCCGTTATGAAGAGCATCGACGAAACCATCGCGTTCGTCATCCAGATGTTCCGCCAACGACTGCGTTTCGGCCGCGGTGATCAGCGTCTTGATCCGCGAGAGCGCTTTCGGCGCCATGCGGCCGAGTTCATCGGCCCACGCGATGGCCGCGTCGAGCGCTGCGCCCGGTTTCGTCACGCGGTTCACGACACCGACTTCATGCAGTCGCGTGGCGCCTATCGGTTTTGCCTCGAGCAGAATTTCGGTGGCGAGCGCACGCGGCAACGCGCGCGTGAGGAACCACGAGCCGCCGCCATCGGGCGTGAGGCCCACGCGCGAGTACGACATGACGAACTTGGCGTCGTCAGCCGCGACCAGCAGATCGCACGCGAGCGCCAGCGAGAACCCGGCGCCCGCCGCAGCGCCTTCCACAGCGGCGATCACCGGTTTCGTCGATGACCGCAACGCGATGATCCACTCGCCGAGCATGTCGATACTCGCAGCCTGTACCGACGGATCCTTGGCGCGGTTCTCAAGCAAGCGGTTCAGGTTGCCACCGGCGCAAAAGAAGTTATCGGCGCCGGTCAGCACGATCGCGCGCACCGACGTATCGCGTTCAGCCGTATTCATCGCTTCGATGCCGGCGGTGTACATGTCCGGGTGCAGCGCGTTGCGGGCGCCCGGATTGGACAGCTTGAGAACGAGCGTGGTGTCGCTTTCGGCGGGTCGGGCGGACAACAGTTCGGCGCTCATGCTGCGACTTCATCGAAGGTAAGCGGCAAGCCGAGTTGCGCACGCCGCGCGAGCCACGGCGACGGACGATAACGCGGGTCACCGAGCACGGCCTGCATGTTGCGCAGGATCGTGAGAATGGTGCTTGCGCCGAGCGCGTCGCCCAGCGCCAGCGGACCGCGCGCATAACCTAGGCCAAGCGTCACGGCAAGGTCGATATCCGCAGGCGACGCAATGCGTTGCTGCGCGATATCGCAACCAATGTTGACGATGGTCGCCACCACGCGCTGCGCGACGAAGCCGGTCGAATCGCGAATCACGGTGACGGGAACGCCATCGAATGCGAAGAGCGCGTGCGCGGCATCGCGGAATTCGGCGGTCGTGGCGGGCGTGGTCATGATGGTGCGCCGGGTGGCATCGGCGAGGGAAAACAGCGTGTCGATAGCGACCGTGCGCGACGCGTCGAGTTTCTCCACGACGGCTGCGGTGGTGGCATCGTGGCCGAGCGGCGTGACAATAATCAGCGAATCCGGCGCGGGGCTGCCGCCGGTATCGATAGTCACCGCCGTTTCCATCTTCGCGATCAGCCGGAACACTTCTTCGCGCGCGTGGGCAGATGCCCGGCTGACCCATACGCGACGCGGCAACGTTGTAGGCGCCGGTGCCTCTTCGGGAACCTGCTGCTTGCCGTCCACGTATTTATAGAAACCTTCACCGACCTTGCGCCCGATCAAGCCACCGGCGAGCCGCGTGCCCGTGATAGGCGACGGCGTGAAGCGCGGTTCCTCGTAGAACTGGTGATAGATCGACTCCATCACCGGATGCGAGACGTCGAGCGCCGTCAGGTCGAGCAACTCGAACGGCCCGAGCCGGAAACCCGCTTGTTCGCGCATGATCCGGTCGATATCCGCGAAACTCGCCACGCCTTCGCTCGCGATCCGCAGGCCTTCGGTATTCATGCCGCGCCCGGCGTGATTCACGATGAACCCGGGCATGTCCTTCGCGCGCACGGCCGTGTGGCCCATCTGGCGGCCGAGCGCCATCAGCGCGTCGCCGGCAGCAGGGTCGCCGCGCAAGCCATCGATTACTTCGACCACTTTCATCAGCGGCACGGGGTTGAAGAAGTGCAGGCCGACCACGCGCTCCGGCTTGGCGCACCCTGCGGCAATGGCGGTAATGGACAGCGACGACGTATTCGACGCCAGGATGCAATCCGCACGGACCACGCTTTCCAGCTCGCGGAACAACTCGCGCTTGACCTCCAGCTTTTCCACGATCGCTTCGACCACCACATCGCAATCGGCCAGATCGCCGATCGCCCCAGCCGCATGAATGCGCGCCAGCGCCGCGTGGGCATCGGCTTCGTTCAGCTTGCCTTTTGTGGCGAGTTTGTTCAGGGTGTCAGCGAGATACTCGCGTGCAGCCGTGATGGCTTGCTGATTGGTGTCGTACAGACGCACGTTCAGGCCGCCGAGCGCTGCGATCTGCGCGATGCCGCGTCCCATCGCGCCACTGCCGACAATGCCAACGGTCCGAATCTCTGTATCGCGAAAACTCATGGCGTGTCTCACTCCTTTTTTGCTAGATTAGCACGATCGTACTGTTTGTAAGATGACCCCAAAGGCGATCGATTGCCTGTATTGATTAAAACGAAAGATGTCCAGGAGACTCAAGATGCTCAAGCTGTATGGTTTTCCGCTGTCCAACTACGTGAACAAGGTGAAATTCGTGCTGCTCGAACACGGCATTCCGTTCGAGGAGGTGCGCGCGAATTTCGGCCAGGACGAAGCAACCCTCGCGCGCTCGCCGCTTGGCAAGGTTCCGTATGTGGAAACCGAGGCTGGGGCGCTGTGCGAGTCGCAGGTGATTGTCGAATATCTGGCGAGCGCTTATCCGGAGAAGCCCATTTTTTCCGCCGATCCGTTCACGGCCGCCAAGGAGCGCGAGATGATCGTGTTCCTCGAAACGCATCTTGAACTGGTTGCGCGCGAGCTTTACAAGCAGGCGTTTTTCGGCGGCACGGTGACTGACTACACGAAGGTACGCGCGGAAAAACGGCTCAGGCATGGCATCGCGGGATTGAAGCGGATTGCGAGGTTCGAACCGTACGCGCTCGGCACGACCTTCAGTATCGCCGATGTGAGCGCGTTCGTGAATTTGCCGCTGATCGGGCTGACGACGAAAGCCATCTATGGAGGGGATTTCCTGCTGGAATCGGGGATCGACTGGAAGACTCACAACAAGCTGGTGGGCGAGCGGTCGGCCGCACAAAAGGTCACGGCCGACCGGCTCGCCTTCATGGACGCGCAGAAAAAAGCGCTGCCGAAGATATAGCCGTTAAAGGGTGGCGAGACGTTCAAGCGCGGTGCGTAACGTCTCTTCCTTTTTCGCGAAGCAAAAACGCACGACGCCCGATTCGTGGCTCTCGTGATAGAACGCCGAAACCGGAATGGCGGCGACCCCGATTTCGCTCGTGAGCCATTGCGAGAATTCGGCCTCAGGCAGGTCGCTGATGGCCGAATAGTCGACGCACTGGAAATACGTGCCGTCGCAAGGCAGCAGCTTGAAGCGCGAGTTGGCCAGCCCTTCGCGGAAAAAGTCGCGTTTTTGCTGATAAAACGCGGGTAATTCCAGATACGGCGCGGGATCTTTGAGGTATTCCGCAATGCCGACCTGCATCGGCGTATTCACGGTGAAGACGTTGAACTGGTGAACCTTGCGGAATTCCGCCGTGAGCGCGGCGGGCGCCGCGACATAGCCGATCTTCCAGCCCGTCACGTGGAAAGTCTTGCCGAAACTCGACACCACGAAACTGCGCGCGGCGAGGTCTGGGTATCGGCACACGCTTTCGTGCGGAGCGCCGTCGAAGACCATGTGTTCGTAGACTTCGTCGGAGAGGACCAGCAGGTCGGTGCCGCGCAGGATCTCGTCGAGCTTCTGCATGTCCTCGGCGCGCCAGACGCGGCCTGTCGGATTGTGCGGTGAGTTGATGATCAGCAAGCGCGTTTCCGGCGTGATCGCGGCCGCGATCTTGTCGAAGGGCAGCGCGTAATCGGGTGCTTCCAGCGATACAAACACCGGTTTGCCACCCGCCAACTCGATGGCGGGCACGTAACAGTCGTACATCGGCTCGATCACGATGACTTCGTCGCCCGGATGCACGCAGCACAAGATGGCGGTCAGGATGGCCTGGGTCGCGCCGGCCGTGACGGTGATCTCGCGCTCGATGTCGTAGTGGCGGCCGTACAGCCGTTCGATCTTCTCGCTGATCGCGTGGCGCAACGGCGCGGCGCCGGCCATCGGCGGATATTGGTTGTGGCCGTCGCGCATGGCCGTCGATACGGCGTCCACGATGCGCGGATCGCATGCGAAATCCGGAAAGCCCTGGCCTAGATTGACCGCGCCTTTCTGTGTCGCGAGCGCGCTCATGACCGTGAAAATGGTCGTGCCGACGTTCGGCAAACGCGAGGCAATGGCGGGAGCAGCGGACGAAGTCGGAAGGTCGTGCGAGGCGTTCATGGCGTGGGCGATCGGCTGCGCTAAAAGGAAATGTGTCCTATTTTAAACGTCGAAAGCGTTTGTTACCTCGTTCGTTGCTTTAGTTGTTTCTTCATAAGCTTCAATGTCCGCTTTCAGGCTGCCTAAGAAGCTGGCTACGAACGGCGCGGGCTGGGCGATTCGAAACCCGAAATCGCGTGCCGTGCGTTTCGCGAGTTTAAGCACGGCGCGATCCTTCGATACCAGCCAGTCGGCCTTGCTCGCGTGCGCCAGTTCGAGAAACTTCTGGTCGTCGCGATCGCGGCATTTCGGCAGCGGCGGCGCGTCTGCAGGCGGCGGTTCGGGCGCGACGAATTGCGAAAGCCGCGCGACCGTTTCAAGCGCTTCGGATTTATTCACGGCGAAGCGCGCGAATTGCGGATAGTCCAGCACATATGTCAGTTCTTTGAGGCAGCGCGCATCGATCAGCGCTTGCAGCGTGCCGGCTTCAAGCGCGGCACGGATTGGGCGCGTGATGGGGTCATCGAATACAAGGATGTCGATCCAGACATTCGAATCGAGCACGGCGCGCAGCACGGGGGATTTTTTCATTCGATACAATCGAGGGTTTCCGTCTTCATCGTTGGCAGCATGCCGGCGAGCCCCTATGATAATCGTTCTATCGCCGGCCAAATCGCTCGACTACGAGACCCCGCCTCACGTCAGCAAGCACACGTTGCCTGAATTCGCCGCCGATTCCGCTGAACTCATCGACGCGTTGCGCAAGCTCTCGCCACAGGAAATCGGCAGCCTCATGCATATCTCCGATCCGCTCGCGCGCCTCAATTTCCAGCGCTATGCGGACTGGTCGCCGAGCTTTGACACGCATAATTCGAAGCAGGCCATGCTGGCGTTTAACGGCGATGTCTACGAAGGTTTCGACGCAAAGTCGCTGCACGCGGCGGATCTCGACTACGCTCAAACTCATGTGCGCGTACTCTCCGGATTGTACGGACTGCTGCGGCCGCTGGATCTGTTGCAACCGTATCGGCTGGAAATGGGCACGAAGTTCGCCAACGCGCGCGGCAAGGATTTGTATGCGTTTTGGGGTGATCGAATCACGTCAGCCCTGAACGCGCAGATGAAAAAACAGAAGGGCGCGCGCGTGCTGGTGAACTGCGCGTCCAACGAGTATTTCAAGTCGGTGCAGCCGAAGCGCCTGGACGCGCCGGTGATATCGCCGGTCTTCCAGGACTGGAAAAATGGCCAGTATAAGATCATCAGTTTTCACGCAAAACGCGCGCGGGGCATGATGGCGCGATTTGCCGTGCAGCATCGGATTGACGAGCCGGAAGGCCTGAAGGCTTTCGACAGCGATGGGTATGCCTTCGATAAAAAGGCATCCACCGAAACGAGTTATGTGTATCGCCGGCGGCTGGGTTCTTGAGCGCCACGAGCACGCACTATTAAGGAAGCGTCATGAGCATTTCAATCACGAGTCAATTCGATGCAGGCGCGATCGAGGTTGTGTCCGCCGAGGACCCCGCGGCCATTCGCTTGCGTGTGCGGCCGGACAGCCACGCCGAGTTCGCACAGTGGTTCTACTTCCGCGTCTCGGGCGTGCGCGACGAGCCGCTCACGATGAACTTCGAAAACGCCGCTGACTGCGCGTTCGCCGATGGTTGGCGCGAGTATCGGGCAGTGGCGAGCTACGACCGCATCAACTGGTTCCGTGTGCCGACTCGTTACGACGGCCGCGTCTTGACCATCGAGCACACGCCGGATTTCGATGCCGTGTATTACGCCTATTTCGAGCCGTATAGCGAAGAGCGCCATGCAGGATTTCTCGGTGCCGTTCAGCAAATGCCGCACGCGACGCTGACTGAAATAGGCCGGACGGTGCAAGGCCGGCCCATGTCGCTCGTGTCGCTTGGGTTGACCGAAGAGACCGAGCGCCCGGTGAAGCCGAAGAAGAACGTGTGGATCATCGCGCGCCAGCATCCCGGCGAGACCATGGCCGAGTGGTTCGTGGAAGGTCTGGTCAAACGGCTGGCGGGCTGGGGCGACTGGGCGGGTGATCCTGTCGCACGATTGATCTTCGATCACGCCGTGTTCCATATCGTGCCGAACATGAATCCCGACGGCAGCGTGCTCGGCAATCTGCGCACCAACGCCGCGGGTGCCAACCTGAATCGCGAATGGATGGAACCGGACGCCGCGCGCAGTCCTGAAGTGCTGGCCGTTCGTAATGCCATCCACGCGCTGGGCTGTGATCTTTTCTTCGATATCCACGGCGACGAAGCGCTGCCTTACGTGTTCGTGGCCGGGTCGGAGATGCTGCCCGGCTTTACTGAAAAGCAGGCGCTGGAACAGAAGGCGTTCATCGAATGCTTCAAGCAGGCGAGTCCCGATTTTCAGGACGTGTACGGCTATGAAGCGAGCAAGTACCAGACGGACGCGTTGAAGCTGGCATCCAAATATGTGGGCAATGAGTTCGGATGTTTGTCGTTGACGCTTGAGATGCCGTTCAAGGACAACGCGAATTTGCCGGACGAGCGGGTTGGATGGAACGGCGAGCGCAGCGCCGCGCTGGGGGCGTCGATGCTTCAGGCTATCCTGCGGCATCTGCAGGCGTTCTGAGGTTGGCGCGCTGGGTGAAGTGAACGCGCTGGTGCGCATGCGATGCCTGCGCGTTCTGAAGGGTGTATATCAAAAGGGTGTGATCGCTGGATAGCGATCACACCCTTTTGCATTGACGTTGAGGTTGAGACGATGGCTCGGAGAACGTGCCTCAGAGCCCCACGGCTCAGTGCTTCTTTTTGCTCGCCGATTTTTTCGTCGTCTTGCTGCCTGCCGATTTCGAGCTCGTTTTCCCTTTGCCCTTGACCGCACCATGCCGGCCTCTTGCACCGTGGCTCGAGCGGGGTTCAGCTCGCGGCCTGGCTGACGGCACCGGATCGTTCCAGCCGAAAGCCAGCATCTGGCTGCCTACATAGCCGCAACGGAACTTCAGCGTAGAAGGCGTGGAGTCGCCGTCCTTGGTGACCCCAAGGCCCTCGACCGTCACGACGTTGTCCACCTTGATGCGTTGCTTGTGGTCGTCGAATGACTCGTTCCAGGGGACGATGCTGCCATGAGCGGAATCGAAGGAACTGGCGGGAAACTCCACATGATCGAACGCCGTCGATGTACTCGCCACGAAACTTCCGTGGGCAGCGCAGTCGGCCACCAGGGGATTGGCGTTGAAGTCGGTAACGAAGTGATTGACGAGCTCGTTGCGTTCGTCAAGCGTATCAGCGAACGCAGTGGCGCTGCACGCGGCCGACACCAGGGTCGCCATTGATGCAACTGCCACCAGCCGGCCGACCAGCCGGAGCAGTCGACGCGGTACTTGAATACTATCCATCAGGTTATGCACTAAAGAGACAACAGGCACGTAAGATGCCCGACAGTGAGGTGGAGTTCCATCTTATATTAAATTCTTTCACGAACTGCCAAAGATGCCCGGCCTCGACACAGCTTCTGCCGAGGACTTTGATGCGGGACAAGGTTTGGAATCGATACAGCGTTTAGACCCGCGGCCCACGATCCAGCCGATAACGCCGGACGTCGAACGTAGTGATCCAGGCAGGCCGGTAGACGGTGATCAGGATGGTGAATACGCCGGAGAACAAGGCCTCGCCGGCTACGAGCAGGGAGGCAGCTAGCGTAAATCCGGCCGGGATAATCATCGCGCCATTTGCAAGCACGATTTCCAGCAACAGCCCTGCGGAACATGCTACTGCGACAGCGCACGCTGATGTCAGGAAACCGTGGCCGACGATAAAGACAAACAGACTGCGCGGAATCCACGCCTGGATAGCTTTCTGTAGCAGCGACGATACGGCGACGGGCAATGCCCCGAACAATAAGAAGGTCACGGGAACACCGGGCCATGAGGCATCCAGCACGACCGCCGCCAAACCGGTTGTTACCGCCATGCCGACCATTGCGAGTTGCCAGTCGAACAGCGTGACCATAAGCGTTGCGCCTAGCAGATGAATGGCGGGTCCATCTTCGAACCAGGTATTGCACGCCCACAGTACCGTGACGGCAACCACAATGCCGAACCAGACGTGTTGAAGCGTCCCGTCCTGCAACCGTCGAAACGGGTTCTTCCAAATTGCAAGGGCGAGCACACCCGCAGTGACAATCCAGCCACCTATTGCGAGCCAAAGCGGAAGAGGTGTGTAGAAGAAACCCATAAATCTTATATTACTCGTTTGCGCCAGAAAACGTGTGCATTGACTGTGCCAGCGGGGATTTTCCAACACGCAACGCGTTAATTTACGCGTTGCGTGCCGGCTGTGAAATAAGCGCGTTCAGTCGCCGAAACGAGGTTGAGGTTCTGCTGCCATTGGCAGCAGATGTTCTTCAAGCTCCGGCCGCGGCGCATACGTCAGCAAAGCGGCCGTGCGCAGCGGCACGGGACCGGCATCGCCGAGCGCCGGCCTTGGCGACGCGTCAGCCTCGCGCTTCAGGACTTCCAGGTAGCCGTTCTGCCAGCCGTTATAAATAGCGACGGCGGCTGCGCGATTCGGCGCACCGAGTTGCTGGAAAATGCTGCCCAAGTGAATTTTTACGGTGCCCTCGCTGATTCCAAGTGTTTTCGCAATGATCTTGTTGGTGCTGCCCATGTGCACGCACCGCATGATTTGCTGTTGGCGCAGTGACAAAGTGTTGAAGCGCTTTGAGCCCTTTCGGATTTGTTTCGGCTCAGTGTCGCGACGTGGCAGGAAAACAGGCTCGAGCGCGGGGTCAAGCGCGCACGCGGGAACGTAATGGCCGCCCAGCAGAACCATTTCGAGCGCCCTGACAATCAGCGTAGGGTCGAGATCGCGCGGCACCACGCCGAGGACACCTGCGCTCAGAAGAAGTCGGACCTGAGCGGTCGACGCTTCGTCCACGATGATTGCCGCAGGAATCCCGGGGAAGGCATTCAACAGCGTGCGCAGGTCTGCCATGCGCATGGCGTCGTGCCAGTCGATCACGATCATGTCCGGCTCGAGCCGCAAGATCGCACTTGCCGCTTGCCGCCAGTCTTTTGCCTCATTGAAACGCGCGCGCCGGTCGATATGCCTCAAGAGCGCCTTCAAACCTTCGCGACGCTCGGCTTCGGAGTTGACTATGGTGAATTTCATGCGTGCCTCGTTGTTATATGGGTTCGGCGCGATGCCCGCTGCCGGGCGGGCGATATGCGGCTAACCAATAATGACCAATCGCGGCCGAAATTGCGCCCTGACCGAATGGCATAAACATTACGCACAAAATTCCCCGCAGTGTTTCGCTTGGCGGTTGATTTAGCGAATTAATTTCAATTCAAGGAGACTTTGTTAGGAGGGTTCTGAAATGCGTGTGCGCGATGTTGGGATGAGTCTTAAGTATGAGTGCGAATACGAGACGAGATGAGACGTATCCGAAGCGTGCTTCCGCGCTGTGGCATCGGAATAAATTTGGATAATTGGGATTGCATTTGCTTGAATCCACGAGCGGCGTTGTTTTCATTCAACAACTTGGCAAGTGGCTTGAGGTTTTCGCTGTCTTCACGCACGGATTTTGTTCGCCCGGCAGTGTTGACGGGGCGATAGATAGTGGCTTGGAGAATGGAAACACGAGGAGCCGCTGCTGCCCGGATCGCATCTCATAGACGACAGGGCGGAGGTATTCGGTCGCTGAGGGTGCTGCATGAAAAAGAACCGTTCCAACGGGCGCTGGAACGGTTCTTTGTGTCGCTTCGGGAAAGTTACAAATGGGCCCGTCAAGATGGGCGTTGCATCTTCTCGCCGGGTTCGGAAGCGCTAACTTCTCGATCCCTTGTGATGATGCAAATGAGGGGAGGGTGGCAACAAGCGGCACACGAGACCCAAACGCCTTCGCCCTCCAGCTTCTTCAAACCTCTTACCTCAGTGAAAATGAGGCTGGGCTGGCTCAGCGTCTTCGGGCATTTCCGCGTGGACAATTTCCCCGAGCGGATCCGCGTACAGCGGCACGCCGCAATCGTCGCAATATTCAGGTTCGAAACGGCCGGTGTGTCGGCGCACGTCGGTCACGCCCGAGCGCTTCAACAGCGCGACGATCTCTTCGACCGGACCATCCGCGCCCTCTAACTCGGCCGCTTCTTCGGCCGCGTTAATCTCGCCGTTTTCTCGTCCGTAAAGTGGCCAGACGACGCCATAGATCACTTCGTTGCTGCCACGGCGCGTAAAGCCGATCCGATATTCATCGACGCGTTGCTCGCCAAATCCCGCAATCACGGCACGTAGTTCGTCAGGCGCCGTTCCGAGCGTGTCGAACAGGTACCGAACCGCGGTGCGGACCGAGTGCGGCCGAACCTGTTCGTCGGCGTCACGACATGCCGAATAGTAGGCGTCGGGCAGCAGACATTCGAATTCGCAGCCGGGCAGGATGGCCGCAAAACTGGCGCCGCCTTGGGTCGCCCAGTGTTCAAGACACTGGCCGCGTTCGATCCGGGTGCCGGCCGTTTCCTCTTGCCATCGAAACAGCGCAGTGCCAACAGGCACGATGGCCATCGCCAGCAGAAAGCGCGGGTCCGCAAGTATGGGCGATGTTTCGGGCAGGTCACCGAGGTTGAGGCGTGCAGGCGCGTGGCCGAGCACGGCCTGTATGAGCTGCTGCGCGACGCGTGCAGTTTCCACGTGGTGCCGCGGTAACTGGTCGATGCTATAGAGGTACGGCGCGAGCGCCACTTTCGCGCCTTCCGCGAGCACGTGCGCTTGCAATTGGATGCGCAACGCGTCGACCACTTCGGCTTTGAGCGGCCCGGAAGGGATCGAGTAGCGCGTCCAGGCCAGCACGGGCGCCGCAATCAGCAGCGCTTCGTGCGGCACACCGTCGATCTCGATTGCGAACGACTCGCTTTGTGTTTCCGCCATATCGGCGAGCGCGCCGTAAGCGTCGGGGAACTTGAGTTGGAGGTGATCGAGCGCGGCATCGAGCGCGGTCTGATTGCCGTTGCGAACAATTTTCCCGAGAAGCGTGTCGAGGCGCGCTTCCCAGAATCGGTCTTCTATACGGCTGCCCGATGCGAACAGCGAGAGCGAAAGACCGACGAGCTTGTCGGCATCCGGGGGAAGTCGTTTGGCGATTCGCGAGCGCATAGGAGGCAGTTATCAGGTGCAGAGAACCTTAGATTGTAGTCGCTATGAGTCGGGTTGGACCATTAGTGCGCGACCTCTCTGCGATGCTGGTTTTGGAGCTTCACTAAAGCTTCCCCGCGCCTGCCTTTGGCGCGCTTTGTAGGTGTGGAGAAAT